>CAZHGY010000001.1:0-9084 GCA_964532235.1 uncultured Saccharimonas sp. (SeqCode)
ATAATGTTCCTTAGCACTATTGCCATTAGCATCTACCGCATTAACATTTACAATGTTATCTTTAATCTGAGTGGCCATTTTAGTTAGCTCCTTGTCGCTGGTCTTTTGGATAACGCCCTTAGAGAACTTACCTCCAGTAACCGTGCCATGGAACATTTGTCCGTAAGTTTCTGTCAGCGTTCCAGTGCGTAATTTGCCTAGCTGGCCGCCACCCATAACTGTCGGTCTGTGGTCGCTCTTTGCCATTAGGTCAGCTAATTCCATCTGGAAGTCATTTCTGCTGGTACCCGGATCGTCGACCCCCTGTTTCTGCGTCCAGTCATATAGATTCAGTATAGCCTCATCGTCATTAGATTCTACGATCAAATGTGATATTGCCATTCTTTGTTCATTACTAAGCGGAGTAGTATCGTTAGCGAAGTGATTGTCACTTAGGGCTTTTTGTAAGTCTTTATTATCAAGCCCCTTAATCTTTATCGTTGATTTTATATTAGCCAGGTTCTCTCCGGCTACTTTACCCATTTCGCCTATAGCCGATGCCTCGGCTCTTATAGCGCCATATTTATCTATGCCACCGGCGTCGAAAGCATATTTTCCTCCCTTGGACAGTTTTTCCAGGTATTCTTGCCTAATAACCTTGTCAGCCGAGTTGCCCTGAGTAGAGATTATATTAGCAGTCTCCTGAGCTTCCACGAGTTTTCTTCGAATTGGTATTGTAACATCCGTAGGGTTGGCTGCCATTGCTTTGTCGAGCTCTTGTTGGGTAGACGCCTCTTTTAGCTGGTTTGTTATGTCATTGGTCACATTCTTTAGGTTATCCTCAGCGACTTTTGCGTTCATTCGTATTGTTGCTGGTACTGCAGCTTCGACGGCCCCTTGAACGTCACTTTTAATCTGAGTGTTGATTATTTCGTTGTTTTTGGCATTGGACTGGAGGGTAGTGGCCTCTGCCCTGCCTTGCCAGGCTGTATCGGCCTGAGTTTTTACATCCTTACTTAATACGCCGGCCGATGTGCTATTACCAATAGCATTTACACCTTGGTCGGTTAATCCCCATGCAGATTCTATGTTTGTATTATTTGTTGCGGTCTGCATTTTGCGGGTCATCTTTCTATATGTTGAAGCCTGATATCCACGCCTAAAGACACCACGCACCCCAGGTTTCGCCGTACCAGCCCCATATTTTGAGTTACTAAGGTCGGCATGCTCTTTCCCCCATCCTTTTAGTGATGCTCCACCCTTATTCTTGAGCTTACCCAACGCACCACCAACGGCGTTAGTGATTGCGCCACTATTTCTTGCTAAGAATGGCAGCGAGAATAGAGGCAAGGCCAAGATGATCAGTGCGATCATTTGCGAAAACCAACTGCCCTCATCATTTATCGCACCTGCTGCAAATCGCGCTCCACCAAAGATCAGCGCTGCTAGGGGGTATAGTAATAGCATTGGCTTTACTAAACCAAACCACTTTTTGAAAAGCCCCTCAGTCCCTGGCATTAATCTGGCGACTATTGCTAGCGGAGCCATTATTACTAGTATTGGTATGGCGGCTTGCCTAAAGGCCAATGTTAACATTGCTGCCAGTACCCCTAATAGCCCCGTAAGTGCCATCGGCACTAGAAGCCATATGGCTGCGCCTGGGCTAATGATCCCAGCTGATACAACCGCTCCAGCAAGGGTCGCCGAGGTTGCTCCTGCAAGTATTGTCTGAAGTGCGGTATCCCATGTCGGCGTCACTGTTGAAGACATACTTATGATTGTATTATATAGACTTGAACCTACTATATTTGCCAAGTCCACGGCTACTTGTGCTAATACGTATGACACGTTTACTAAAATTGCGTACACAATTAATTTTGGTAATAACTTCTTGATCCCGTAATTACTAATGCCCAAGCTGGTAATTTGCGAAAAAATTGTTATCAAGAAGACAATAACGAAAGCTACGTTAGCAAGGTCACGAATTGTCTTCCATGCATTGTATATGTCATCTGACTCACTTTGTTCTAAAGGACTTACCGTCAAGAGCTTTTCGGCTATCCTCCATACTCCGTCGTTAAGTTTTGTTATGCCTTCTACGACTGGACATAGTATCCAGCCTAAACCACTAACCTGACTAAAGCATGTCTGATCGTCCTGGCCTGCTCCCGTTACGTCGCTATCACCGGCGTCTTCTGCGGTAGGTAAATCGCCAGATGTCTTGCCATCAGCTTTGTCAATCCCGACTTCTTGGACATAGGCCGATAGATATGTTTCATCTTGCATTATGTCTTCCAGGTCACCACAATCTTTGCCGGTGCCCAGTAGTAGATCGTCAACTGATTTGTCGGCTTTTACATCGCTGGTGTAGTTTCGTTTATAATGGGTTATCGAACCATCACTTTCGGTAACTGGCACCCAGATATTATTATAGATCCATGTCGGGCTACCGCCGTCTGACGATTCGTAGTTATCGCCGACCGACTTTCCTTCTAAGCAAACATTAAAAAATACAGTTTTATATATGTAATATTTTTCACCTTTTGAAATTGTGCTAATCGGAGTTGCATTGTCGTAGATTTCTTTGCCAATCTTTGACTTAAAGTTGCTCTTTTTAAATTCAGTAAAAGCATTGGTGCCTGCGCCAGCTGTCGTAATAACAAATTCTGAATCGGAATCACTATTACATTTGTCGCCATTCATTCTGGTAAAACCAATATCACAAAGCGCTTCTTTACCAGATTGGTAACCCCAAAACTTAAAGGCGCTTATAATCCATGCGACGCCGGCCTTCTTGGTATATGCTGAATCATAACAAAATAATCTGGGCGCTGATACTAATCCTAGTCCATTTAAAAACTCGCGGACTTCTGGCGTCTGATTACTTGCAGTATTTTCGGACATCCAGCTGCCAGATTCGACATTATCTGTTTTTATACGAGAATCTGGGTTTGCAACTGTACCGTCATGTAAAAAGCTATTGGAACAATAATCCATAGCCGAGTAATAATAATATGAGACAGCCTTTTGTTCGGTACTCATTTTGTCAACGCTTAGATATGTAACCGCTGATGCTTTGGCTGATAGGATACCCGAGAGTATAACCGAGCACATTAGTGACGACACTACTATAAGAGGGCCTAAAACTAACAACTTGGCAATATGAACGTCTCTTATTGACATACTATAATTTAACCATAGCCGTCATTTGATAGCAACTGGTAGATGTTGAAAAGCCATAGGTCTTGATGATAACTTAATTTTATCGTATTTTATATATAGGTATGAAAATCAAACAAAAAATATATGTTCTTGCTTTATCCACCTACATCAGCAGTTTTGTGTTGGCTAGTCCCGTTATGGCGACAACTGAATGTTATGATTCTGATGGCCATAAGGTCTATTCGACTTCAATTCTTGGTTGTGCTAATGACCTAAATAGTTTATTGATTATGATTGCTAAGATACTAACGGCTGGTGTTCTAATTGCTGCAGTAGCTGGGATTATATTTGGCGCAGTACTCTATATGACGGCTGGTGGCAGTGCTGACAAAACAAAGAAAGGCGTGACTGTTATAAGGGATGTAATTATCGGTTTAGTTGTTTATGGCCTCATGTATGTGATATTGAACTTTATAATCCCTGGAGGCGTGCCGTTATTATAATGATGAGGTTTACGAGAATACTTGTGTCAATTGTTATCTCTACACTGGTCGGTGGTACGGCTTTATCCTTTTTTGTGCCTACGACAGTTTCGGCGACAACCTACTCCAGCTGTGATGATGAAAATAAAGTTTTAAATTTTCCACATTGGTACGACGGTTTACGGACTCGTGATGCAGCTGGAAACTGTGAGATTATTAGCCCCACTACTAGTGCTGAGTTGACTTCATTTATCTGGCAAGTCGTGTTAAATTGCATTGGCATAGCTTTTGTAGCTATCGGCTACATTGCACTGGGCTTCATATTGTTTGGCGGCTTCCAATTTATAACTAGCATGGGTAACTCGGATAAGATGGCAAAAGCTCGCACTACAATCTTAAATGCCTGCATAGGTATGGTAATAGCGATTTCGGCAACTGCCATTGTAAATAAATTCTCGGTTATATTGCCAAGTGCGGGTGTCTGGCCTGAGGCTGGTACGGTCATTACCAACTTGTTAGATATATTTTACTTTGGCGCGGGTGCAGCAGCCGTAATAGTAATAATTATATCTGGGTTCACTATGATTGTGTCTGGTGATAAGCCGGATTCTGTAGCAAAGGCCCGAAACACCATAATATTTTCTTCAGTTGGCATATTGGTGATAATTTTTGCCAAGGTTATAACAACATTCATAACTGGGAGGTTCTAATGAAAGCTATAAGAAAAATATTTGCAATGCTGGCAATTATCGCTTGTTTCGTATCGGTGTCATTGCCGACGTTTGTCGGTGCGGCTAATAGTATTTGTCCGGACGGTGTAACTAGCGATGTTTGTGGCGACGACAGAACGATTGAAAGTGTAATAAAGGTTGGTGTCGATACTCTAATGTTTGCGATTGGTGCTGTATCGGTTGTCATTATTATCATTGCTGGTATTAGAATGGCTGCCTCGTCTGGTAATGCGGAGTCCGTCAAGAAAGCTAGAAACTCGATTTTGTTTGCCGCCATTGGCATAATAGTTGCTATATCTGGTTATGCTATTGTCAGGTTTGTGTTTGATCAAGCCACGCAAATATAGGTGACTTTTTTTGTTATAAGTGATAATATCTAATCAAATAGAATGATAATAATGAAAGGAAAATAATGAAGAAAAATATTATTAAGGCAATCGTCGGGATTTTAGTAGTCCCTATAATCGCAGCCTGTGGAATGGCACCTATAGCAACCGCTGCACCTGCTGCCGCAACGACATACAACTCTATAACCGAAAGCGCTGATGCTGTCAAAGCTGATGATCAAGCCACCTCTTTATTTGGCACTGATGGTATATTTGTCAAGATTACCAATACGGCCTTGTTCTTGGTCGGCGCTATAAGTGTTGTTATGTTAATTTACGGCGGTATTCGCTACACAGTCTCTGGTGGCGAATCAGGAGCTGTGACTAACGCCAAGAATACTATTCTGTATGCGATCGTCGGAATTGTTGTATCAGTAGTGGCCTATGCGGTAGTCCAGTTTGTGATTAACCAGCTAGTAACTGCGTAATCATCCAATCTGCGCGATGGGCGGTCCTATGGGCCGCCTTTTCTATTCACAATGTCACCAACTTCTGCTATAAATAGACACAAGCATTAATTAGCCAATGGTATTAGCCAAAAGCGGAAAAGGAACTTAATGAAAAAAGATAAAGCTGGAAGAATTAAAAAAGCCGTAGCTGGTCTGTTCGTGTTTGCAACTCTTGTTGCTGGATCAATATTATCGTCCCCTGCGCCAGCATCGGCAGCTGATGCGACAATTGTTTGTGGTGATGGCGAAACCGCTGTCATGACAATATTATATGGCGCCAGGTGTGCTAAAAGCTCTGATCAATCAGAAAGCTTATTCGGCGTAAACGGTGTCTTTGTCAAAATCACCAACACAGCACTATTCTTGATTGGTGCGCTTAGTGTTGTCATGTTGATTTACGGCGGTATTCGCTACACAGTCTCTGGTGGTGATTCCGCCAAAGTTACTGCCGCAAAGAATACTATTTTATATGCCATCGTGGGTATCGTGGTTGCGATATTGGCTTTTGCCGTGGTTCAGTTTGTTATTGGACAGCTGGTTACGACCCCAGCCGTTTAATCGATCTTGTAATAAAATAAGATACGGTCCAAAACAGACCGTATCTTTGTTTTTAACTGACTGGATTTAGATTATTGAATCTGAATTTTCTTAGCAGCTTCTTGACGAATCTTGTTAAATTTAATCGTTAGCACGCCATCCTTCAAAACTGCCTCAACCTCGTCTTCCTTGACACTTACTGGTAAAGCTAATGTTCGGCTAAATTCGCCCCAATAGCATTCTTGAATATGCCAGTTAGTTGCCGCGCTATCATCACCGCTATTCAGCGTACCGCTAATAGTTAAGATTCCGTCGCTTATGCTGACATCTAATTCTTCCTTGTTTACGCCAGCCGTACGAGCCTTAATAACCAACTTGTCCTCTGTCTCGTATACGTCAACTGCCAATTGTCCAGGAAAATCCTCTTCGGAATCATCCCAGGTCTCTTCGACTACAGCGGTAGCAGGGCTGCTGTTGGATTCTGCTGCGTCATCATTCAAAAAAGCTGCTGCTAGCTCATCTTCTATTAATAAATCATCGTTTTGCTTGCGGGCCATGATATCCTCCACTTTCTCTAGGCTCTAATTCACATATTCCCTAATATTATAACTAACATATCCAGTATAATCAACTACGAGGACTATTAAACGTAAAAATAACAATGCTAGACAAGGTATTATCGACTGTAGCTCCACACTACTGTTGTGGGTGTGACAAAATAGGCAGTCTATTATGTGACAATTGTAAATATAACATCAGCGCTGAAGCATCGCCGTTTTGTATAGTTTGCCACCGTCCGACGTCTAGGATGTGGTTGTGTAGTGATTGCAAGATGCCATATGAACGTGCCTGGGCTGTTGGTGAACGTGCCGATGTCTTGCAACGGCTAATCGGTTTATACAAATTTGAGAGAGCTAAAGCGGCTTATATACCGTTAGGTGATTTGCTGTTAAGCGCTCTGCCAGATCTGCCGTCAGAAACAATTGTCGTGCCCGTTCCGACCGTTTGGGCGCATGTTCGCGAGCGCGGTTATGACCATACTCTGTTGATTGCTAAATATATTGCAAAAGCTCGTAATTTATCGTGCTGTCAGTTAGTTGAGCGGCAGAACATTGACAAGCAGCGGCAAGCTACCGCTAGACAGCGCTTAGATCAAGCCAGACGAGCCTTTTTGGTTACAAAATCGATTAACTCGGACATACCATATTTGCTGATTGATGATGTTATGACGACAGGAGCTACGATAAAATATGCAGCCAAGGCTTTGCGAGAAGCTGGAGCGAAGCATGTCTGGGTGGCCATAATCGCTCGCCAAACTCTCGACTGAGGCATTATCATCTGTTATAATTGGCGACGCGCCATTAGTAATGGAGAGGTGCCCGCCACCGCCTGAAGGCGGGGTCCCGCTATGGCGGGAAGTGGTATAATAACAGGGATGTATTATGTATATATTCTCAGCTCGTTAGTAAAGAATCGTCATTATATTGGTCATGCAAGCGACTTATCTGCAAGGCTCAACAGGCACAATACTGGTCAAGTTAAGTCAACAAAGCCATATATGCCATGGGAGATAATATACAGTGAAGAATATAATTCTAAGCAGGACGCATATATGAGAGAAATGCAGATTAAGTCCTATAAGGGCGGTAGAGCGTTAAAAGTATTATTAACAAAATAAATTTGGAGGGGTCGGATAGCGGTTTATTCCAGTGGTCTTGAAAACCACCAAGCCGAAAGGCTTCGAGAGTTCGAATCTCTCCCCCTCCGCCAAAATAAAATAACGACTTCTATAGCCGTTATTTTATTTTGATCTGAATTTATTAAACGTTAGTTCCGCTAGCCACAACTGCCCCGCCATTTGCCAAAGTTGTGGTGACGAAATCGATTGCTGCGTATGACATTGTAGCAACTACCATTCCTACGATGGCGTATAGAATGGTGTTTTTTGCAGCGGTAACTTTAGCGGAATCACCACCAGATATAACGTAGCGGAAACCACCGAATATTAGCATCAAAACACATAATGCACCAATTAAGAACATCGCAGTATTACTAATTGTCGTGAAGATACCAGCAGCGCCGAACAAACTAAGGGGTTGATCACTAGCCCTAGCGGCTAATGCTCCGGCTTGTAACTGGCTAGCGCCATTTGCGATTGCAGGATAGATTAATGCCATCAAAGAAGAACCGATGGCGATTATAAGTGATTTTGCACTGATTTTTGATAATTTGTTCATAATCTCTCTATCTGCATGGTTATTAAACCATACATTTACATTATAGCAATATTTTTACAAAAAGTCTAGTCCCTAACCTCTAAATATGATACAATTACCAAGTCCTACTCCCTATGCGGAGGGGTACCCAAGTGGCTTAAGGGGATGGTTTGCTAAATCATTAGTCTGGGGAAACCTGGAGCGAGAGTTCGAATCTCTCCTCCTCCGCCAAGAAAAATAGAGACCTTTTGGTCTCTATTTTTGTTGCAGAATATAGCGATAATTTAAGCTCTTGTTATACTGTTAGCCTAAGTAGGCGATAAATAGTAATGTTTATCTCTATATATTATGCTCATGCTATAATTGACTTATGCAACCCGATAACCAAATAGATAACAGTGGTGGCAACCAGCCAGTTGAGCCAGTGCCGACGACAATGTACGCACCAGAAGTGCCCAATACTAACAATTCTGAGGCTGAGTCACCATCAATCAAATCGGTACCGACGGTAGCAGACGATAATATCCACTGGGCTGCAACTGAATACATATACCAAGAAAAGAACGGTCTTTGGTTTGCAATCTTCGCTATAGTGGCAATCGGCTTTGTTGCAGCAGATATCTTTTTCCTTAAATCTTACACGTTTTCGGTTTTAGTCTTCGTTATGGCCATAGCAATCGTTGTCTACTCTAAGCGACCGCCACAGCAAATTAATTACACACTTAGTCCCCGTCATGGCTTGTATATTGGCGAGAACTTGCATGCGTTTAGCGAATTCAAATCGTTTGGAGTAGTAAATGATGGCGGTTATAACTTTATTAAATTGATACCAGTTAAGAGATTTAGTCTCGGGGTCTCAGTTTACTTCCCTGCTGAACAAGGTGAAAAGATTGTAGATCTATTTGGTTCAGTATTGCCAATGGATCAAATTAAGCTTGATACTATTGATATCATTACTCGCAAATTACGACTGTAGGCATTTAATTCCGGTATCTTTTATTAGGTATTAATTTGTGCTACAATGAGCGACATTCAGCGCTTTTTGTGCCTGAAAGCACCTTCTAGTTACATGAAAGGCGGGGCCTTTGCGTTTACGTGTTGGTCCTGCGTTTTGGACTCGTAGCTCAGCTGGATAGAGCGTC
>CAZHGY010000001.1:9094-49460 GCA_964532235.1 uncultured Saccharimonas sp. (SeqCode)
TTGCGGAGCTGAAGGTCGCAGGTTCGAATCTTGCCGAGTTCACCAAGATAAATAGACTAACCCTTGGGTTAGTCTATTTATTTTGCTATGCCTGGGCCAGATTCGACGCTGCCGACCTTCCAAGAAGGTCGCAGGTGAGCCCTGCAGGTCTGCAGGGCGCAAGGCAACGTCACAAATGAATTGTATTCATTTGACTGACTTGCGGGGTCGCGGAATGTGACCGAATCTTGCCGAGTTCTGTTTTGCCCTTCTGTCTGCTAAAATAGATGAGCCCATGGAGAGGTGCAGGAGTGGTTGATCTGGCCGCTCTCGAAAAGCGGTATGCCGCAAGGTATCCAGGGTTCGAATCCCTGCCTCTCCGCCAAACTAAGAACGCCCCTTGTGGGCGTTTTTGGTTTGGCGGAAGCAGAGATTTGAACCCTGACTTTTGCTATAGCAAAAGGGGTTCGGCGTAGCGATTGAAGCAAAAAAGTGTTTACATTTTTTTGTGAATGAGCGGAGAAGGCCTTGGCCGCTATCCCTGCCTCTCCGCCAAACTAAGAACGCCCTTTTTTGGGCGTTTTTAGATTATTGTAGTGTGAAATCTGCGTTAAACTGTTCTGCGTTGGAACTTTTCTCAGCTTTAACCTGTGGCGCGCGAAGAATGTTGGCAGCACGAGCGCGTAATTCGTTTGCGGCGTCTCCTCGGTCATTTTCGATTTGTTCTATGGCAATGTCTATGTTTTTTACAACTTGACCTAACAGGTTAGTCTGATATTTGTAAATATCTTCGGCAGCACTCAGACTATTACCTTCTTGTGTGGCATATTTGGCTTTATCACAAAATTTATCGATATTGTGCTTAGCATTATCCACTGGCTCGGCTATCCGCTGTTGTCCAAACGTAAGTCTATGGGAGCGATATTCGTCTATAAATTGGCCACAATCAGACAAGATAGCGTCTATATTAAAATCCTTATCATTAATTATATCTATTATTAGTGATGTGGCTGGCTCGTTGTTATCTTTGGCTGTATTGACAGCTTCGACTAACGAATCAACTACATGATCGACTACTTCGGGGTCGATGACTGATAGTAGATCATTAGATTTGGGAGTCTCCTCTTTAGAAACAGCGATTGCTCCGCTAATTTCGAGATTGCGTCGTCCATATTCATCCAGGCGATCTTGGTAATTTTGTTTAATTTCGTCCAAAAATCGGATATTATTTAGCTCTTCTAGCTTTTCAATACCAGCTTGACGTCTTAGGGCCCGATCACGTAGTCCTTCGTAGGCTTTCATGGCTGATCGATGGTTCTTCACTAATTGATCACCAACATACTCCTTGTGGTCAGGTATTAGCCCAGATATTCCTGTTGCGCCCTCCATACGATCCTTAATTTCGCCACACAGTGTAAGCTTACTGTTGCTAGAACCGTTATTCTCTCGAAAAAGTTCGTCAATTAAGTTGCCACTGGTGTCAGCAATCTCGTTACATAATTTGTAGCGCTGAGTCTTGGCTAATAGCTCAAAGATAACGGATTGCTCAACTGGTTGAGACAACTCCCTATTCGACATGATGTTGTGAATATAGACTGATAAATCTTCTTTGGCTTTATCGTTATCAGTACCTGCTGCTTCAATTAACTGGGCTAGTTTGCTAGCTACGAGCTCATTATTTTGTTCTTTTGTGGCTTCGCCAGTTGCGGCCTCGATTAACAACTCTCCTTCAGGGTTTGTTGGGGTGCTATCGACTATTTCTATGTTGCTTGGATTTGTTGACAAGTGTTCGCTCATATTTTTGTTTTTAACTTTCTTTTGTCCTTTAGATAAACGTTAGCATATTAATGCAGAAAATGCAAGCCACAGTGCAACTATGACTGTAATTATGCACGCTGTAATCTGCAAGATCGAAACCACAAACCGCTTGTGTTACAATGTAAGCATTATGAAAAAACTATTTACTAGAGTCGTTTTAATAATATTAACTATATTTTTATCTGTTGCAGCACCTATCGGCAACGTCTCGGCCGCTACTAGTGACCTCTTTTTTGGCCAAGATCATTCATATACTGTTATCTTTCGGGGCAATGGTGAAACTATAACTTATGCTAAATTAGCTTTTACAAATTCGGGCGATACCGATCAAACCGATTTTTCGTTTAAAGTTCCTGGGGCGACACCGTCTGAATTAGCTATCTTCCAGATGAAATTACCTGATGAGTGTACGAGTTATTCTTACAATAACTATTACAGTGATCGGGAATGTGAAAAATATTCTGAAGCCGATTATAGCCAAGATTACTATTATTCATACAGCAACGAGGACGCCGAATATCAAAAAGCTACGTATACGAAATCTGGTGATAATTACAAAATCACCTTGCCTACCTCCGTTAAGGCCAATAAGTCAAGCGCCCTAATTGTTGCCTACGTTGCAAGAGGTTATGTCACTGAAAGCTGGGGGCTGTTCAAGTTTAACTTCCAGACTCTTGAAGTTAATTCACGAGTTAATACCACGAGAGTTGCGGTGGACGTTGACAGCGACTTAATCTTGAAAGGCAAAAACGCATCTGTAAGCTACAATTCGACGACCAATAAAACGACCGATATGGCCGCTGCAGCCGAGTCGTTTTCTAGTGCTAAACTTGACAATATCGTCGGTCAGATTGGATCTTACACCCAGTTGGTAAAACAGGCCAAAAATTTGTCAAAAAATGAAAGCTTTTCAGTTAAAGGTGAGTATTCTGCCAACTGGTTCAGGCTATATCTTAGCTCGATCGTGATAACGGTAGCTATAATCGGGGTTGTTACAATCGCTGTTATTGTTCTGGTCAAGGTGCTAAGCAAGCGAAAAAATAACAAATCAAAGAATGGTGGTGACGGTGCTGTTAATGTCGCCGAAGACGTAGCGACCGCCCAGTCGTCAGTTGAGCAACCAAGAACAAGTGGCAAAATTGATTATTCAAAAGTGGTAATGGCCAGTTTTATCTCATCGATTTTGGGGGCAATAACGATTGCTGTTGTTTACTATATTCCTAACGTATTTGGATCAATCTATAACAGTTACGTAAGTTACGGCTATGCCTCGATTATCGGTGGCCTTATCTTTGCCGTTATTGCCTTTCTATTAGTTATTGCTGCTTTTTTGGCACCAATTATAAGCCTGGTCATAAAGCGTGGTTGGAAGTATCTAATCCCGACAATAGTGGCCGATATTTTATGGTTTGTCATTTATGCAATTTTGTTTGTGATTATAATTTTTGTTTTCCGAACTGGTCTAACCGACTACCCACATTATAGTTGTGGCAGTTCATCCATGAGTATATGTGTTGACTAGATTAATTGCTGGATTTGCTACAATAGTGTTATGAGTGAGCCATCAATTTTTACGCGAATTATAAATGGCGAGATACCTTGCCACAAGATATATGAGGACGATAAAGTTATTGCCTTCTTAGATATCCATCCAGTTAATGAGGGGCATACATTGGTGGTTATTAAAGATCAGGTAGATCACATCTGGGATTTGAATGATGCCGACTATGGATATCTTTGGAATGCAGCCAAAAAAATTGCGTTGCACATCCGACAGGTCACTAAATGCCAACGGGTAGCCGCTTCGGTTATTGGGATTGATGTGGCGCATGCCCATATTCACCTAGTTCCCATTAATCAAGGAAGCGATATGGATAAAAAACCTGACATCGATGCGCCAGTTGATCACACTGCGCTAGCTGCCATGGCCGTCAAGTTAAAGATGTGACGTATTGACAAAGCATCTAGTTAATGTATAATAACTAGTGCCTATGAAAAAGTAGCATTGTTTGGCTTTGCTGCAATTAACCATAGAGTTCTTATAAAGTTGGAAGTGGAAACAAAAATGGCAGAAAAAAATTTAAAAAAAGATCAAGTTCTTCGTCCAGGGTCTCTTTTCAGCACGCTGGTTGAGATGCAGTCCGATTATATAGGCCGCACTGTAGCGGTGCCTATTATAGGAGAGCGCACCAGACACATCGTGTTATCGTCGTTGATACTCGACGATGATGAAGATCCATACAAGAGGGCTTTTCGTTTCGTCGGAGATGACAACGTACGCGGCAAAGTTTGCGGTCGGTGTTCCATGTTAAATGGTCAGTTGACGTACGACGAAGTAAGTTGCACTTCTAGAAGCTAGCCATGCTTGCAGCCGGTGTCCAGTTTATCTGGATGCCGGCATTATCATTTTTAGGTATTTAAAGCGCGTATAGCGCTTTTGTTTATTAGAACAGTAAAATGTATGGTTCTATGTTTAATCATGCTTAAAAGCCGCCAGGCGATGTCTGACGGCTATTATTTTGCCCTTAAAACTACTTAACTACTTCTAGCTCACGAATCAGACGTTCGCGTAATTCGGTGCGCTGAGACAACAATAATCTGGATTCCTCAACCAATTTAGCTGGAGCCTTTTGGATATAAGCCTCGTTAGATAGACGTAATTCTAGGTTAGTAATCTGGGTATTCACCTCTTCCAGACGCGCTTCTAGATTAGCCTGGTGCTCGTCTAGTGTCTTGGCTGATATATCAATCCAAGCTTCGCGGCCACTGTTAGCTAACCTGATGCCACGTGGCTGGTCGGCCAATTCGACGGATTTCAATCGGGCCATGCGCTGGATCAGATCGGCGTTATCAGCAATCAGGCTGTCGTCTTGATATAACAAAGTATATTTAGTATTGCCAGGTAATTCGGAGGTTACAAAACGGATTTCGTTGACCAATTTTTTTAACTTGCCGAATTCGGCCGCAGCAATCTCATCATATTGTGCGCCTTTTGGCCATTTTGACGATATTAACAGATCGCCATGCCAGGCAATGGTTTGCCAGACAGTCTCGGTCAAAAATGGCGCAAATGGATGAGCAATTTGTAAACAGATATCCATCACCCAGGTTAACATCGACTGGTTGTCTTGTAATTTGCTGGCCTCGATATACCAGTCGGCGACATCATCCCAAATGGCGTGATACATCGTTTCGCTGGCTTCGGCAAAGCGATACTGCTCGATTCGCTTAGCAATCTCGGCGGCAGACTTAGATAGCTCACCTATAATCCAGTGGTCAGCAATAGTCTGCGGAGTCGGTGTCGGGTCGCCACGGTTATCCCCTACTCTGTCTTCAATAAAACGTGAAATATTCCATAACTTATTACAGAAGTTGCGCCCAGCTATTACCCTATCGATACTGAAGGCCTGATTTTGCTTGGCGCTGCGGTTAGCGATTAGTCCTAGTCGCAAAGCGTCCGAACCGTATTCGGTAATAGCGTCCATCGGATTGATGACATTATTCTTGCTTTTGCTCATCTTTTTACCCAAAGAATCCAAGACTAAACCATGTAAGTAAACATGTTTAAACGGCACCTTGTCAGTGGCGTATAGCCCTAGCATGATCATTCGGGCGACCCAGGCGTTCAAGATATCACCAGCGGTCTCCATGACGCTGTTTGGATAAAATTTAGCTAATTCGCCACTATCTAGGTAGTCGGTTGTAATAAACGGCCATTGACCACTGCTGAACCAAGTGTCGAAAGTGTCCTCCTCTCGATTATAAACTTTGCCGTCTATCTCGAGTACTTTTTGGTCAACTCGTTCGTCATAAATCCAGTCGGTTGGGTCGTTAGCGTTTTGAAAAGCTGGGATTGGTATCCCCCATGGTATCTGTCGTGATAAGTTCCAGTCGCGCAACTTATCGTAGTAGTCAATCAATAACTTCTTGCCACTTTTTGGTGTAAAGGTGATTTCGTTGTCCTGGAGAGCCTTTTTTGCTCTGTCGGCCAGTGGTCGGATATTCAAAAACCACTGATCTTTGACCAAAGGTTCGATTGTGGTGCCGCATTTGTAACAGTGACCGACGGCGTGCTCGATTGGTTCTTCGCCACGGCGTAGTCCAGCCGCTTCCAACAATTCAAGGGCCTTTGCACGAGCCGAAACGGCGTCCAGTTCAATAAATTCATCTGGTACGTTAATCATAGTGCCATCAAAATCGATAACCTGGATCACTGGCAGATTGTGGCGTTGTCCAATCTCGAAGTCATTCGGATCATGAGCTGGTGTAATTTTTAAAGCACCAGTACCGAACGACATATCAACGTAGTCATCGGCAATGATTGGGATCTGTCTATCTGTTAATGGCAATTTCACCATCTTGCCCACTAGATTTGTATAGCGTTCATCTTTGGGATTAACGGCGATAGCCGTATCGCCCAGAATCGTCTCGGGACGAGTAGTTGCAATTATAATTTCGCCCTCGCCTTCTACAAATGGGTAGGCTATCTTCCATAGATTGCTTTTCTCGTTTTTGTAAGCAACTTCAATATCGGCAAAGCTAGTCTGATGTTGGGTGCAGTAATTTACGATGCGTTCGCCTCTGTAAACCAGACCTTCATCCCACAATCTTTTGAAGGTTCTGTAAGCAGTTTTTATAACCTTTTCATCTAATGTAAAGACTAAGCTGCTCCAATCACAACTGGCGCCCAGGGCTCGCAACTGTAGTTCCATGTTGCCACGTTGCTCTTCTACGAAGTCCCAAACCATATTATACAATTGTTCACGTGAAAAGTCAAATCGACTTATCCCCTTTTCTGTAAGTGTTCGCTCATAAACAACCCAGCTTTCAAAACCAGCGTGGTCAGCGCCTGGTATATATAATGCTGAATCACCTTTCATGCGGTGGTACCTAATTAAGATATCTTGAACCGCATTGCCTAAAGCGTGACCGAGGTGCAAATTGCCATTGGCATTAGGTGGCGGCATGATAATACAGTATGGTTTACCGCCAGTAACAGGCTTAAAGGCGCCACTTTGTTCCCACATAGCATAGATATTGGGCTCATATTGATTTGGTTCGTATACTTTAGCAAGTTTCATAACAAAATAAATTTACTCTCGTTTATGTTTACACGGGAAAATAGTTCAACAAACTCAAGGCTTTCATAGAAAACCCCTTGTATACCCTCTAAATTTCCATGTTTATTTTCAATGATAATTATATCACATATAAATATTATTGACATTTTAAAACCGTCCAATAATCCACTAGTATCGTCATGCAAGCTGGTTATAGCGTTGACTACAATGACAAGCTGGGTATAACTTCAACGGTAAATGGGTCGGATGGTGCATTTTTTTGCGCTCGGTAATATCCCAGGCTGGCGACCATAGCGGCATTGTCAGTGCAAAGTTCGGGGGCGGGGTAGGTAATAGGGATCGGGATTCTGCTTGATAGAATGCGGCGTAATTCGGAATTGGCGGCGACTCCACCAGCGATGACGACTGATTTGGGCTGAAATTCATCGTAAGCTAATTCTAATTTGTCGACCAACGTTTCAATTGCGATGCGCTGGAAGCTGGCAGCAAAGTTATTGCGCTGTGCATCGTTCAGAAGCGCTGCAAGGCCAGTGGATGAAAAAGTAATGTCGACGCCTGCTTCGTGCTGAACAGCTCGCAGAGTGGCAGTTTTAAGGCCAGAAAAGCTGAAGTCGTATTTTCCAGACATTTTGGCTTTTGGTAATTTATAAGCAGTCGGATCGCCGTCTAATGCGGCACGAGCGATAGATGGGCCGCCAGGGTAGGGTAGGCCGATGATCTTTGCGACTTTGTCAAAAGCTTCGCCAACGGCGTCATCGGCGGTTTGACCGATGATTTCGTAGTCACCGTGGTCGCGGAATAACATAATTTGGCTGTGCCCACCACTGACGATTAGGGCCAACACTGGGAAGGCGGGGACAGATTCTAGGTCGCCTTTTGGCGCACTGCCCGACGCGATCCTGCTTCGTGTCGGGTCTTCTAAGGGCCCCGGCGCCTTAGGAGGCTCGGGTTCCAGGGGGCTATTTTGGAAAGTGGCGCCCAAAGCTCTTGGGCTTTTATTCAAAAAGTTCGCATAGACATGGGCTTCTATGTGATGTACTGGATACAACGGTTTGTGCTTTAAAACAGCTAACGTGCGGGCGGCTAGGGTACCAATTAACAGTGATCCGATTAGTCCAGGAGCGTAGGTAACAGCAATGGCATCGATATCATCCCAAGTTAAGTGTGCATCTGTTAAAGCCTGGTTTATGACTGGATTTATGACTTCAATGTGGCTGCGGGCAGCGACCTCGGGAACGACACCTCCATAAATAGTGTGGATATCGATTTGTGAGTTAACGACATTACTCAAAATAATCCGTCCGTCTTGTACTACGGACGCGGCGGTTTCGTCGCAACTGGACTCAATTCCTAATATCCTCATTTGCTATATTTTACCACTTATGATCTTATTTATCTATTGATAGGCAGCAGTTTAATGATTGCTGAAAATTAGCTTGGAATGATGTAATATATACATAACAAATCGAAAGGGTGGGAATGCGTATATTTAGAAATAAACGAGTTTATATCGTATGTGGGTTATTAGTTGCAACATTTTTCTCAATACAGCTAATGTCTAGCCCAGCTATAGCAGCCGATTGGTCTTGGAATAAAGCTAAACCGACGGTATTTTCATCTGTTGCTGCTAGTCCGCCCGAGTCTTGGTGTCAGACGGCTATTTTTGAAATACATTATATCGCTGGTGAGATAAATCCAGTTAATATGTGCATGATGCAGAACCAAAAAGTGCGATTTGGTTTGTATTACGACGGAAACTATGGATATCTGGCGGCAATTGGCTTTGGTAATGATAGCTTGATGTATAAGATAGATGGCGATTGTGCGCAAATTGGAGAATGCTTATATCTGCCTGATACAGATATGATGGTCAAAAAAGAGTATCTAACAAATACGGCTCTGCGGTCGTTAGTGGTATATCAAAACTTTTCGCAACATTTGCAACGACACTTTGACGTCGTAGATATGGCTAATAGGTATAGCTTTGATGACTCAGGTTCAAAATACATATTTCGACGTGATGGCGATAATAATAAGCCTTACTTAGTGGGTAGTTTAAGCGCGTCAAATAATGGTAAGTGGTTAGCTATAGAGATTTATAGTAATGGCTTGGCTCTGTTGAATCTAGATACTTTTCAGGTGAGGGTAGTATCATCAATCAGCTACGAATATGGCATGGGCTATTCGCCTAGGGTTGAATTGGCTGTCAGTAATGATGGTGCGCATTTTGCCGTAATGGGTGTCAATGCTAGCATCTATTGGTTTGATGTTAATGACAATTGCTCTGTGATGGCAACTGATCGGAACGTGCTATATGCTCGATTTTTATCACTGTGTCGGCCATCGGCCTTTTTGTTCTTTAGCTATATCGTTTCGCCTAAAGATGGATTATCGCCACATTTTAGCGATGATGGCGGAGAGCTGGACTTTTTTATGACGTCTACCGATAGTACAGTCTCACCTAGAAAAGTGGCCTTACGGGCGGCTGGTTATCCAGCGAAAAAGCTTGACTACTTGGCTTTAGGTGACTCATATTCAAGTGGCGAGGGAGAGATCGACGATACTCATTATCTGGTTGGCACTAACAGTGAATATGAGAAGTGTCACATTAGCGATCGATCATATCCATTTGAACTAGCTAAAATGATCGGTATTGACCAAGATGCAATAAGGAGCGTAGCCTGTTCGGGCGCCACTATGCCTGACTTGATAGGCAATGATGAAAAATACTATGGTCAAGGCGATCGACTGGGTGTAAACGGTCTTCAACTTAATGATCTGCAATTGGCCTCAGTTCAATCGTTAGCTTTGTCGCAATTTATTCCAGGGCGAGTTCATCAGGCTAGTTTCGTGCAGCTGTATCAGCCATCAGCCATAACAGTAGGAATTGGTGGTAATGATGCAGGATTTATGGAAAAGCTATCTGGTTGCTTGGGACCCATAACTTGTAAATGGGCTAGTACGGACGAGGGCAGGGAAAAAACGGCAATTGAGATAAAGAACCTATTTGGAACTTTAGTCAGCACTTATACGAATATTCATAATAAGTCGCCTGACTCAAAAATATTTGCTATTGGCTACCCAAAGATAATCGATAGCCAGGGGCGATGTAATAGCGTGGTATCTATCTTATTTGATAGCGTTGAGCGAAAATTCATTACAGATAGCATCCTATATCTTAATCAGGTAATTGCCTCGGCAGCTGCCGCCGCTAATGTCAAATTTGTCGATATTTATGATGCTTTTGGCGAGAACATAATTTGTGGTTCGGGCAGCCAGAAGGCTATAAACGCCGTAATGTTGGGTGATGATATTGGGCTGCTTAATAATTTCCGATGGTTGCGTATGATAGGCCAAGAAAGCTTTCATCCAAATCCTTTTGGACACCAACTGACTGCTAAAATGATATTTGATAAGTCCGATAATCTTGGTGATGGTATTGGTAGTATGAAAAGTATAGCGTCCGGTATCGCACCAGAGCCACCAACTAGCTTGTTACCAGATGGCTATCATGACTATCCGTTGCAAAAGAGTGCTAGCTTTGCCAATCTGAAATCGGCCGATGTTTATGATTTGAATCTACCACAATACTCATTTGAGCCAAATTCGCTAGTACGTTTTGAAGTCGAGTCCAACCTCTCGACCCAGTTGTTGTATGCATCTGGTGATGGCTCGATTGAAGCATCTATTACTGTACAAGATCGTCTACAAAATGGGGCATATGTTATCCATTTGGTCGGGGTTTCTTTTTCTGGCGAGCCGATCGACTATTATCAAGTTATATTCAGAGTTAGTGCCGATACAGGTATTGAAGTGCCGGATAATAATAGTCAGACGAGTGTCTCCGTCACCACAGGCGCCGATAGTGTTGTTTCTGATGCTAAGCCGTTAGATACTAATACTGATATAGATAAGCCAGAAGTAACTGATATAGGTTTTGGGTACTTAGCTTCTGCTGGTCTTGATGACTCCGAGGTAATGGGTATGGAGACTGTCAAAATGGTTGCAGCAAAGCGACCAAAGACGGAGCTTGGTTATAATTGGGCAGAATTATTGATTGGACTTGGTCTGTTTGTAACTTGCGCAATTATTTGGACTCTCTTTAAGCTAAAAAGTCGTAGTTCTATAGGCATTGATGACAATCATCGAAAACGGTAAACTAGATTTATGAATCTACTAAAAATTTTTTTGATTTCGATGGTACCACTAATCGAGCAGCGCGGGGCAATCCCAGTTGGCACTATTATTTACCACATTAATCCAATTTTTGTTTTTCTGGTCAGTTTGGCCGGTAGCGCTGTGCCAGCACCGTTCGTGTATTTGTTCTTCAATAAAATACTGGCGTGGATGAAAACCATCAAGAAGTTTGATAAATTAACTATTTTTATTGAGAAAAAAATTCAAAAAGGTGCCAAATCGATGGAAGGCAAGACCGAAGCGGGCTTGATAATCTTTGTCGGTATTCCATTGCCAACCACTGGTCTGTGGACGGGAAGTGCCATTGCCGCATTCCTAGGGCTAGATTTTAAGAAATCAATGATTTGCGTATTTGTCGGTGGAATAATATCGGCTTTGATTATTACAGCAATCTCAGTTATTGCTCCAGCATTACTGGGGTATTAATTATTCTGGTGAGTTATTGATAATAGCCTGTTGGCCTCGACCGGCAGCGCTAGATTGGTAGTCGGCAAAATCTTGAGCAGCTTGCTCGGCAAATGCCGCAGCAGTTGCTTCGTTGGATTCAGCTAATTTGCTTTTATATGCGCGTTTGTAAACCTCGGCCTTCATCGCAGGGATCATCTGTTCGTGGGCCAAATTCTTTTTCCATTCATCAGTTTGATTGGAGTAATCTGGGTTATTCATAATTTCATCAGCTTTGGCTAATCCAGCCGCTACTAATTCAGGGTCCTTTATAGAACCATCGTCGTAATTAACCAAATCCTCGGGGTTAAACGAAGCCAATGGTGTAGTTGTTTCTATAGTTTCTGGATACTGTTGGTCTGAGAAACCAGGCTTTCCTTCTGGGGCGACTCCAAATGTCATAATTTTTGATCCTTTTTTATTTTTATTAACTATATTTCTTAATTGTATCACACTTATGCTAGATTGTCAATTTGTGACTTTTTTGTCGATGGCACGAATAACTTTAGGCTCACCACCGTAGGGCATAACTTTTAGAATTAGTGTAAAAGCTAATAAAACAGCAAAACCACACATAATTGAAGGGATGCCGCTGACGGTTGTTGGGTCGATCAGGTTAAAAAAAGTAGTCGGTGCAATAAAAGCCATATAGCCTAAAGCCATGGATCGTAGGGCTTTTTTGCGGTTAGGTAGTCGGTTACTCCAACGCCAGGCTAGCCAGGTACCGATTATCATCCAGCCATAGTAATAAATGGCAAATGGTAGGCCACTACCTTCGTTGGTATTGAATACGGCATAGTTAGCGTAGCAAGCTTGGTTAGAAACCGAGTTGGCTACCAACAAGTAAAAGGCTACGAAAACGGCACAGCTAACATAGGCTGCACATACCAGGGCTGGCATTTTCTTGCCGGCTAAAGTGGCAACAATGTGTATTCCGAAGGCGGGCAATAGTGATATTGATACGTAGCCGACTCGGGCCCAGTCAATATTTTGCAAGCCTAGACCGCCGCAGATTAGGTATTCGGATAGCTGAAATGTCCCTAATGCTAGTAGGATAGCGACTATCAATCGTGTCAGAGTGGACATTTTGTAGTGCCAGATGGTGTAGGCGGCGAAACAAAACTCGATAATGAATGTGGCCAGCATCACTGGTGGCGAAAACAATAAAGTTTTCCTTTGTATCTACTTAACATAATCAAAATAATTATAACGTGTAGTTGCGATTTCTTGTTAATTTTTGTGGCCTGGCTGAGTTACAATAGTTAATATGGATATCAGAAAGACCGTAAAATCATTAATCCCCAGAGGCCTGTTTGAGAAAGTTGAGCCAGTCGGACATTTAATAGAAGCGGTTTTTGCGAACATTCGTTACGGCTTTCCAGCGCGAAACATGCATGTAATTGGCGTGACTGGAACTAACGGCAAAACCACGACAACTTTTTTAATTTATAAGATATTATTGGAGGCGGGCTATAAAGTTGCAATGCAAAGCACGGTGGCGTATGGTGTTGGCGATGATTTAAAACCACGGATAGAGCATATGACTACCGAGAGGTCTAGTATATTGCAGCGTCGTTTACGTGACTTTAAACGGGCTGGTGCTGAATGGGCAATATTAGAGACTTCCAGCCACTCATTGGCTCAACATCGCAACTGGGGTCCGCCATATGAGATTGCTGTCATGACAAATGTGACGCATGAACATTTAGATTACCATATTACATTTGAACGATATCTGCAGGCTAAATGTCATTTATTCAAGATGGCGGCTCGTCATGGTCGTAGATTCGGCGTAGTTAATGCCGATGATCTAAATGCAGCTAAGTTTATTGATAGCATTCCGCGATCAGTTTCGTATGGGATAAAATCTGGCCAGCTAATAGCTCGTGACATAAAGTTAGCGGTCGATCATTCGACCTATATAGCCGAAATTGATAGTGATAAATATAAAATCCGCATAAATATTCCTGGTGATTTTAATATTTATAATAGTTTGGCGGCGATAGCGGTTGGTCGCGAAATTGGCTTGACTAGAAGGCAAATTGAAGATGGAATTGCGGCGCTAAAAAATGTTGAAGGTCGAATGAACGTCTTGGATGTGGGCCAAAAGTTTAAGGTTATCATCGACTTTGCGTCAACGCCTGATGCGTTTGAACAAGCTTTACGAAATATTCGACCAACCACTAAGGGTAAACTAGTTGCAGTGTTTGGGTCGGCTGGACGACGTGATGAGTCAAAACGGGCGATTCAAGGTGAAATCGCTGGTAGGTATTGTGATGAACTTGTATTAACCGAGGAAGATAATCGTGACGCTGATGGCGCTAAGATATTAAATCAAATTGCCGATGGTGCCAAGAAGGCTGGTAAAACTATCAATAAGGATATGTTCTTGATCTCGAATCGTGAGGCGGCGATAGAATTTGCTATGAACCGTGTTAAAGCGGCTGACGATACGGTTGTTCTGCTGGGCAAGGGCCATGAAAAGACAATCGAACAGGCCGATGGTGTACATGAATGGAACGAATCGCAGATAGCGACCAAGATACTAAAAAATCTGCAAAAATAGATAGATTAAGCGGCTGGTGTTACGGCTGGGCTGGATAGAAAATCAATCTCTTTAATGACGTCCAGTAATGCTTCGGCGCGTTTGGATTCATCAGCAATGTTTTTAGCAGCTTCATGAGCTGGCGCAATTAAGGCCGTGTCGTCAGTGCTGCGTAGCAATAACAGATATATATCAAATTTTTCTTCTGGGGCTAGGTTTAATTTATCGACAAGTGGACGTAACTCGGTTAAAGCTTCTTTGCGAATACCATCCAAGTTGTTGCCGATTGGCATAGCTGGCATCATTGACTGGCTAAATGTAAAGCTTGGCTCGGCTGCCATAGGTGGCTGCGGTGCTGCGGGTGTATTATCGGCCATTGTAGCCTGATTTGGACTAGTCATATCGGATTGTGCAGAATTCATGTTGTTGGTAGTTGCCACTGGAGCAGGCGTCTCTTCGAAGTCTAGATTATCTGTATCTTTCGAGATTCCAGCTAAAACTTTAGCTAATTCTTGGTCGTCACTGATTGGTTTTGTTGCTTGATTTGTTTGCGGTTGAATATCCATAGTCCCACCTCTGATATTAATGCTTATACTTATTCAATAAATACTGTATCATAGTAGTAGACATTACAGCAAGTGAAATGGAGATAAAATGTTAGATGATTTTAACCTATTAAAACAACGTGATCCTAGTGGGGCACTTGACGTTGCCGCCAGCCAAGCCATGCAAGCTAAGGCACCGCAAGTAAAGAATGCTGAAAACGATAATCGACCGATTTATAATGTTGTTGTTGCCGGTATGGGCGGGTCAGCCTTGGCGGCACTGTTGGCAAAAGTTTGGTTGAAACCGGATTTGCCGGAACCATTAGAGATTATTCGAGGTTATCAGTTGCCAAATTATGTCGATCAAGACACATTGGTGATAGCCAGTAGTTATTCTGGCAATACCGAAGAAACCATTGACTGTCTACGGCAGGCTATGGACAAGGGTGCGCAGGTTGCGGTGATTGCATCGGGCGGCAAGTTGGTACAGATTGCCGATAGTAATGACATTGCATACATTCTGTTGCCTTCTGGTATTCAGCCTCGTTATGGGGTTATATACAATTTATGTGCATTGTTGGCGTTAATGGCTAATTTTGGCATTATTTCGGATCAAAAACTGGAAGAAGTTGTCGCAATGGCTGATTGGCTGCAATCTGAGACCACCAAATGGGGCGCTGATGTTCCAGCTGCCAGTAATTATGCCAAGCATTTAGCTTTAAGGGCGGTTGGTAAAACAGCAGTATTTTACGGTGGCGAGTTGACGGCACCAGTGGCTTATAAATGGAAGATCAGTTGGAATGAAAACGCTAAAAATCTGGCTTTTTGGAATGAATATCCAGAATTTAACCATAACGAATTTTTGGGTTGGACATCGCATCCGGTTGAAAAACCATTTGCAGTTTTTGACATCGTCAGTAACCTAGAGCGTCCACAAGTGTTAAAACGCTTTATGGTGTCAGATCGTTTGCTAAGTGGCCTTAGGCCAAAACCAATGGTAATCAGTCTAGCGGGCGACACGTTGATTCAACAGATGCTATGGGGTAGTATTTTAGCCGATTTTGTCAGCATTTATGTTGCGATATTGAATAATGTTGACCCAACTTCAGTGGCTTTGATTGAAAAACTCAAATCCGAACTTGTATAGGTTATAATTAGTTGGTACGGAGAGGTCGCATAGTTGGTCTAGTGCGCACGCTTGGAAAGCGTGTGTGTCGCAAGGCACCGCGAGTTCGAATCTCGCCCTCTCCGCCAAGTTTTATATTCAACGAAATTAATTCTATTTTGGTAAATCAAATTATTGTAAAGGCGTTGTCTCATTTGTCCAAAAACTTTTTAAATCTTTCTTTATCAAAGCCAATAATTTTTTCAATTTGACCGTTTGCAAGTTCAATTGTACTAAAGGGTACGATGCCAGCATCGCTAAGGCGGGCTAAATTGCTGGCGGCGATAGGGTTCTCGTCAACATTATAGCTATCATACTTGATTGATTGATTGTCTAACCACCTCTTTAGATTAATACAATGTGGGCAGGTTTCTGTACTATATACGGTTATCTTTAACATAACCTTATTATATCCTATATGGTAAAATATAATCATATAAAAGGAGGTGACGCATGAAGAATACTTGTAGCTGTGATTATTGCAAAGATAACTGCGAAAAAGACGGTAAATGTGGCTGCGATTGCTGCAATGGTAGATGTGGCAGATATAGTCATCGTGGTCATACGGATGGTGGCGGCGGGGCAATTTACGGGCTAGGTATGATTGGTGCTGCCATTTATTTTATTGGTAGTGCAACAACTTTCTGGTTAGGGGTTCTAGGATTTTTGAAAGCGATTATTTGGCCAGTATTTATGGTTCTTGAGGCATTCAAAGCTTTAATCGGCTAGTGTTAGATTGCGTAGAATAAACAACATGACACGCTAGATATAGCGCTGTGAGGTTTCTGGTGTTACAATACAATTCCATAAAGGCGGAGGCGTAAATGAAAAATAAACAAAAATATATATTTGTAACAGGCGGTGTCCTTTCTGGAGTTGGTAAGGGGATTACTGCTGCTAGTATCGGTACGTTGTTAAGGGCTAAAGGGGCTTCGGTTTCAATCCAAAAGTGTGACCCATACCTCAATGTTGATGCGGGGCTTTTAAACCCTCGGGAGCATGGTGAGTGTTTCGTAACAAAAGATGGGGCCGAAACAGACTTAGACTTGGGTCATTACGAACGTTTCTTGGATATTGAGCTGACGAAAAAGAATATCACATTGTCTGGCCGACTGCTATTTGAGCTTATCGCAAACGAACGTGCCGGCAGATTTAATGGAAAAACTGTTCAATTAGTGCCTCATCTGACGCAGGCTATTCAAAATGCAATTTTTGAGGCTGTTTCTGGCGATATTCATATTGTTGAAATAGGCGGCACCGTTGGAGATTATGAGGGTCTAAGCTATATTGAGGCAGCACGTGAGTTTGCTCAGAAAGTCGGCCGAGCAAACTGCTTATTTATCCATGTTGTCTATGTGCCATTTATTTGTACTAGTAAAGAATTCAAGACAAAACCAGCACAGAACACTCTAAAGGACCTGCGGGGATTTGGTATATTACCAGATGTAGTTGTGGCGCGTAGTGATGAGCCGACGCCTATTAGTGTTGCCGAAAAGATAAGTATGTTTAGTGGCGTACCGCTACAAAATGTCATATTAATGCCAAATGCTGATACCGTATATCGTGTACCTTTGATATTGGCGAGTAGTGGAATCAGTAAATTGCTGTCTGACTTTACTGGTATCAAGAAAAAACCTGATTTGTCGGCCTGGGAAAATGTAGTTAGCCATAAACTAGCCAAGCCAAAGAAGACAGTAAATGTTGGACTAGTAGCCAAATATGTCGACAATGAAGATGCATATATTTCGGTTATTGAGGCGCTAAAAGCGGCGGCTTGGCATGAAAACGTTGGTGTAGAAGTTAAGTGGATTAATGCTGAGACTGCAGGAAATAGTGATTTTGAGAAAGTTGATGCTATTTTAGTGCCAGGTGGCTTTGGCTCTCGTGGTATTGAGGGTAAAATCGCCGCTGCACGTTATGCGCTGGACAACGATGTGCCATACCTTGGGCTATGCTTGGGTTTACAAGTTGCTGTTATTGCAAGCGCTAGGAAGGCTGGTCTGAGTGATGCTGACAGTACTGAAGTTGATCCAACGACAAAAAGTGACGTTGTGTATATTATGGAAGGGCAAGCTGGTAAAGAGTCGACTGGCGGTACTTTGCGACTTGGCGATTATCCAGCAGTATTAATTAGAGGTTCAGTCACAGCAAAAACTTACGGTAAGACCGAAGTTACCGAAAGACATCGCCACCGCTATGAAGTAAATCAAAAATACTTGTCCGAAATCTCAAACGGTGGCTTGACGGTTAGCGGGATGTCGCCAGACGGGAAGCTAGTTGAATTTATTGAAGCGACCGCAAATCGTTATTTTGTAGCGACTCAGGCTCATCCTGAATTTAGATCCCGTCCAACTAATCCGCATCCGTTGTTTGTTGGATTAATTAAAGCTTGTTTTAGAAAATAATTAAGGGGTAAAGATGGAAAAAGATATATATCAACGATCGCTTGACTTGCATCAAAAATATCATGGCAAGATTGAAACTGTCAGTAAAATAAAATTAGATAATCGTGAAGCTTTGTCTCTGGCCTATACTCCGGGCGTAGCCGAAGCTTGCCGTCAAATCGCTGGTGATCCAAAACTGGCACGCGAATACACCTTAAAGCGTAATACGATTGCAATTGTAAGCGATGGGTCGGCTATTTTAGGTCTTGGGAACTTGGGCGCACTAGCATCTATACCTGTTATGGAGGGGAAAGCGGCAATCTTTAAAGAATTTGGCGGTGTAGATGCTTTTCCGATTTGTCTCGATACTCAAGATACTGAGGAAATTATTAAAGCAGTAAAACAAATTGCCCCAGTTTTTGGTGGAATAAACCTAGAGGATATTTCGGCACCACGCTGTTTTGAGATAGAGGAGAGACTTCGTGCTGAACTGCCTATTCCTGTTATGCACGATGATCAGTGGGGTGCGGCAACGGTAATTTTGGCTGGGCTGATAAATGCAATTAAACTAACCAATAAAGCCAAAGACACCGTAAGGGTAGTCGTAAGCGGTGTAGGGGCTGCTGGAGTGGCTACGGCGCGATTATTGTTTACATATGGTATAAAAAATATAGTTTTTTGCGATAGTCAGGGTATTATTCATACTGGTCGCACAGATCTAACGGCTGAAAAAAATGAGTTACTAGATGCCAGTTCTGCTCAGCCAATTGCTGGTGTTTTGGCTGATGCTATAAACGGCGCGGATATTTTTATTGGCTTATCAAAACCGGGGCTATTAACGACCGATATGGTAAAAACAATGGCTGAAAAACCAATAATCTTTGCTTTGGCAAATCCAACGCCTGAAATCATGCCAGATGAGGCTAAAGCGGCTGGGGCCTATATAGTTGCGACTGGTCGTAGCGATTTTCCAAATCAGGCCAATAATTCGCTGGTGTTTCCAGGAGCTTTCCAGGGTGTTTTGAATGCTAATATCTCTCAGTTTAAAATTGAGATGTTTAGCGCCATAGCCCAGGCTATTGCTGACTCGGTGGCTGATTTATCGCCTGATAATATTTTGCCATCTATGTTTGACAAGTCGGTGGTTGATATAGTTTCAAATACAGTCCAAGGATATAAATAGCGTATAATAAACAACATATGACGCTAGATATAGCGTTTTATTATATTGTGGTGATATAATATTGCTACGAGTAAAAACATAAGAATAATTAATATGTAACTAGAATTGTGCTTTTTGACGAAAAATCGCAAATCTTAAATAATTAAATAAATATGCCAAATGGCAGAAAAAAGGGGTGTATTTTGTCAAAAAAAACCACAAATGAAGCAATCACGGCTAATCGATTTGACGGCAAAACAATTATTGTAACCGGCGCAGGCTCAGGTATTGGTCGGGCCACAGCATCACGCATAGCTCGTGAAGGAGGAAAGGTCATAGCCGTTGATATTTCAAAGGATCGATTAACTGAGTTAAAGAAGGATCTTTGTGATTTTACGATTAAAACTGTTGTTGGTGATATCACAAATCCTCAGGATATTAAAAAGATTATTGATGATTCTGGGGAAAAAATTGATGGTTTGGCTAACATCGCTGGAATTATGGACAATTTTACGCCACTTCACGAAGTTAGCGATGAAATTTGGGATAAAGTTATGAATGTAAATGTGACAGGTATGATGAAATTAACAAGAGCAATTTTGCCTTTTATGCTAAAACAAAGTTATGGTGCGATTGTAAATGTTGGATCCGAAGCTTCGCTAAGAGGGTCAGTCGCAGGTGCCGCCTATACAACATCAAAACATGCTGTGATTGGCTTGACCAAGAGTTCGGCATATATGTATGGGCCAAGTGGTATTCGCGTTAATGCCGTTGCGCCAGGCGCCGTAATAACTAACATAGAGGCTCATTTTGAGTCAAAATTGGGTGGCGAACGAATAAAACCATCATTTGCAAATATGCCAGCACCTGCAACTGCCGAACAGCTTGCTGCTAGCATTACATTTTTACTAAGTGACGATGCTATGAATATCAACGGTGCTGTGTTGGCCTCCGATGGTGGCTGGTCGGCTCTTTAGTATCAGTTATATAGAATCAAGCGCTTTTGATGCTATTTTGTTATAATAAATAGTAATGGAATCAGCTAATTTACTAATTCAGAAAATAGTCAAACAATTGTTTGATCTTGATGTTAATGTTGAGCTTAATCGACCTGATTTTAAATTTGGTGATTTTTCAACCAATATCGCTATGCAATTGTCAAAATCACTAAACAAAGATGCTCGTGAAATTGCTAATCAGATTATTGTTGAGTTAAATAAGATAAATGAATTTGATGATGTTGTGATTGCCGGTCCTGGATTTATTAATATCCGAATTAAAGACGAAAATTTGGCTAATGAATTAACAAAAATTATTAGCAATCCGTCCGAATATGGCAAATCAAGACTTTATAAAGACAAGGTCGTGTTGACAGAATATTCTGACCCTAACCCTTTCAAAGTTCTGCACATTGGCCATTTGTATACTAGCGTTGTTGGTGATGCTATTTCTAATCTAATCGAGCACGCTGGTGGTCAAGTCCATCGACTCAATTTTGGTGGCGATGTTGGGCTTCATGTTGCCAAGACAATGTGGGCAATAATAAGAAATTTTGGTGGCGAATACCCCGAAAAATTAGCTGATATCGCCGAAAGTGATCGCAATGAGTTCATGGCTAGATGTTATGTAGAGGGTACAAGGGCTTATGAGGATGATGAACAGGCCAAGGCCGAGATTGCGGTCATGAATAAAGCGGCTTATCGTTTTCATGCTGATAATGATCATGAATCACCAGCTGCGCAAATCTATTGGACGTGTCGAACTTGGAGCTATGATTATTTTAATGCTTTCTATGCCCGAATAGGTACGAAATTTGAAAAGTATTATCCAGAAAGCACCGTCGCGCCACTCGGCTTGGCAACGGTTTTAGAGCAACGCGACAAGGGGGTTTACACTGACAGTGATGGAGCAATAATTTTTGTTGGTGAGCCATATGGTTTGCATACACGAGTTTTTGTTAATAGGGATGGCTTACCAACCTATGAAGCCAAGGATGTTGGGCTTAGCATTAAAAAAAGTGAAGACTATAATTTTGATCAGTCTATAATTATAACTGGCAATGATATTATCGAATATATGAAGGTCGTTTTGAAGAGTATCGAACAATTTAGGCCCGACTTGTCTGAGCGAACAAAACATATTACGCATGGCAATGTAAAGTTAGTTGGTAATGAAAAAATGTCTAGCCGTAAAGGTAACTTCTTGCGAGCAGTTGACGTAATTGAGGCGGTAGCCGATGCTAATGAATCATCGCAGGGTAATCGCGATGACGCACCAGTCTTGGGTGCTATAAAATATGCATTCTTGAAAAACAAAATCGGCGCTGATGTCATTTTCGAGCCAAAAGAGTCAGTAAGTTTGCAAGGTAATAGTGGTCCATACTTACAATATGCGTTAGCTAGGGCACACTCAATTATGCGTAAATTAACTAATAAGAACTTGGAGTTTACGATTCCAAATAGCGAGTATTCACAATATGAGCGAAGTCTGCTGGCCAAAATTATTGAATATCCAGATGTAATTACTGAGGCAACTGTCGATTTGGCGCCGCATCAGCTCTGCACGTACTTGTACGAATTAGCCCAGACATTTAATCGTTTTTATGAAAATAGTAAAGTTGTTGGTGATGAACGTGAGATAATTCGAACCTATCTTGTAATGGCGTACGCCAACGTGTTAAATAATGGTCTAATAATGTTGGGTATACCAACACCAGAGAGGATGTGATATGGCCAAAAAGATTGCCGCAAGGATTGTAAAAATAGCGAAGTCTGCCAAAAGCGTAGATATTAATGTTGCAGAGGATACGATCATCAAAGTTGGTCGATCGCAAGTTAAAGGCTTTTTAGACTTTATCCGCACTCAGGGCGTGGTTGGACTGGCTGTGGGTTTAGTCCTGGGCGGCGCTGCAAGTGTCTTAGTAAAGTCACTGGTTGATAACGTCGTTATGCCACCCTTAGGGTTGCTACTTGGCTCTGCGGAGGGCTTGAAGGGTCTGGCGATCACTTTAGGCAAAACAAAAGCTGGCGTACCAGCTGTGTTAAATTATGGAATTTTTTTAAATGATTTCGTAAACTTTATAATTATTGCTTTAGTTGTCTACGTCACTTTTAGTCTGTTAAAAATTAATAAGGTAGATAAGCCAAAAGGTTAATTATGGATAGAAAAATCGCCAACTTGCATTCTGATCGAGTTTTATGGATGGATCTAGAAATGACCGGTCTGTCACCATTTGATGACAAAATTCTAGAAGTGGCAGCAATCGTCACCGACTGGGATCTTAACGAAATCGCCACCTTTCAAGGAATTGTAAAGAACGATGTCTCGAAAATGAAAAAAAGGTTTGCAAAAAATTCATCGTTTTGGGACATGAATATTGAGTCGCGTGATAGTCTGATTCAGCAAAATAAAGATGGAAAATCTCGAACAAAGGTTGAAAGCGATTTAATATCGTTTGTTAATGCTAATTTCAAAACTGGTGTTCCGGTGTTGTTGGCCGGTAACTCTATTCATATAGACAGGCAATTTATTAAGGCAAATTGGCCGAAGTTTGATGCTAAATTGCACTATCGAATGCTAGATGTTAGCGCTTGGAAAGTCGTTTTTGAAGGAAAGTTCGGTAAGAAGTTTGCTAAACCCGATGCTCATCGAGCTTTAGATGATATTCGTGGTAGCATTATGGAGCTACAGTATTATCTAATCAAGCTTAAATAGTGCTATAATAACTGTATAGTGTTGGTGATTAAAACGCATCGGAAAAGGCAGTGGTTTCACTTTGTTCTGCTATTGTCTTTGTTAATTGCTGCCGTGATGGGTGTACTATTTCTAATTTCTTGCTGTACAAAGCCTAAGACTACTACAGTACCTGCTACAGCAAAAGTCAAAGCCGATCCGCAGCCAGCAACTATCTCGTCAAATGTATTATTTTTAGGCAACACGTTTTGGGGTAGATATATAAATGACTGGTCTAAAGCCAGTACTTTGGGTTATGCGTATCCATTCTCGCGACTGAACGAGTTTAATCGCGATCAATATGATGCTTGGATATCAGGGGTGGAATGTCCAATTACGGCTGGTGTCGACCCCACTTCCGCCGAGCAAGAAGCGGCACTTCAGTTTAATTGTCGGCCTGAATATTTACCAGAAGTCGCCAAATGGTTTACGGTCTTCACACTAGCTAATAACCATACCGATAATCAAAATGAGTCTGTAGGCTTTGCTGAAACTCAGCGTCAACTTGAATCAGCTGGTATCCAGTATTTTGGCCATTATGATCCACGGGCGGTTGACGATATTTGCGAGGTTATTGGTTTGCCAGTAACTGTTACTAACGACAACGGTGCGATCGTTAAAGGTCGACTGCCAGTTGCGATGTGCGGCTATCATGGCGTTTTTCGTATCCCAAGTGATGAAGCGGTGTTGGAGATGAAAAAATATAGTGAGTATATGCCAGTCATAGCTATGCCTCATATGGGAGCCGAATACCAGTCGTCGCCAGATGAGATAAAGACAGACTTCTATCACAGCTTGATTGATAATGGCGCCGATATGGTCTTGGGCGACCACCCACATTGGGTTCAAAACACGGAAAGTTACAATGGTCATTTGATCGCGTATTCAATGGGTAACTTTATATTTGATCAACAATATTCAGATGAGGTAACGCGTTCGGCTGGGATTCGGGTTGTCATGAAAACGACCGACACTGATTCTGAATTGTTAAAAAAATGGTTGATTTTAGGTGAAAAATGCGTTGTGTTCAAGGATGATTGTCTAGAGGCAGCGCAACAGCAGGGGTTAACAAAGTTATCGATAATTTATAAATTTGGGGTTATTAGTACTAACGATGCCGATAGAATTGTGAAGCCAGCTACTATCGAACAAACCAGCAGCGTATTAGAACGATTAAATTGGCAATCAACGGTTGATCAGTTGCAGGCGCCATACAGTAGTTTATAATGGTAGATTATGACACATAAAGAGATACATGATTATTTGATGACTTTTCCAAATGCATGGATAGACTTTCCGTTTGGCGAAACAACCTCGGTATATAGAATTGGCCATAGTGGCAGTGGTGAACCAGGTAAGATGTTTGCATTAATCGCTGAGAATAGTAATCCGCTTAGAATAAGCTTAAAATGTGACCCATTATTGTCACAGAAATTGCGCGAAGATTATGAAACAGTTGTGCCGGGTTATCATTTAAATAAGAAACTTTGGAATACTGTTATATGTACTGGTCAGGTTCCAGATGATGAGCTAAAAAGCTTGATTATTTTAAGCTATCGACTAGTTTGCGGCGAAGCAACCGAGGACTAATCATTCTCGGTGTTAAAGTCGGCGAACCCTTGTTGGGTCGGCGCTAAATTGGTCATCGAGTTATCTAGAAAAGTTCGGAAACTGGTGCTGTTGGTTTTTTTTCGCACTTCTTTCATAAGAGTTATAACAGTTGATAGCTTGTAAGACATTTCACGAGCATAAGTACGGTCGTAGGTCGCTGTCAACCTGGCATCTTCAAGCACGGTTAACATATCGCTAGTAGACTCGGCTGCAGTTATCGACTTATCAAGCTTTTTGATATTAATATTTTGTTTCGTCAGAAAAGGTGTAATATCACGAATAGTATTAGTTAAGTAAATTTTTAAGTTACTATTGACTGAACGTAATTTCGTACTTTTTAGAGTCGATGAAGCCCCAGTTGCTATACTGCTAGTAGCATTCAGGCGAGCTGCTAGTCGGCTAATAGAACTTGTGCTTGATGGAATACTAAGTAAGATTACGGCAAACGCAATCAACAATATAGCAACAATACCGATTGTAACCGGTTTCCGCCCAAAGAGTCTAAGGCGCTGAGGTGCCTGTGGCGCAATCTGATCTAAATAGCTTAACGAAGCATTAGGGTCTGATGACGTTGACTGTTGCGGCTGTGGTAATGGTTGACTTTCGGGATACATACTGTCTCCATTTAACCATAACAGCCATAGAATATAAAGTTATTCGGCCCGTAGCTTTGAGAAAACATCTAACAGATATATAATGGCGGTATGCAGGATGCTAAAGAGGAGATACGATCAAAGCTGAATATTGAGGATGTTATTGGCGAATATGTCCAGCTTAAGCGTGCCGGTCGTAATTTTCGTGGTCTTAGCCCATTTACATCTGAGAAAACACCTAGTTTTTATGTTAGCCCAGACAAAAATATTTGGCATGATTTTTCTTCTAATAAGGGTGGTGACGTGTTTACATTTATCATGGAAGTTGAAGGATTAGACTTTCGTGAGAGTCTGGAATTGTTAGCTCGTAAAGCTGGAGTTGATCTGTCGATCTATGATACCAAAGGCAGCCAAGAGCTGGCACAGCTCAAAAAGCGACTGCTGCGGATAAACTCGCTGGCAGCTGACTATTATCAGCAAAGCCTAATTCAAAACCAACATGCCATTCAATATGTATTTGGCAAACGTAAGCTAAGTAAACAGGTTGTTCGGGATTTTAACATAGGCTATGCACCGACTAGTGGTGACGCGTTAGTGCAGTTTCTAACAAAAAAAGGTTTTACTAGTAAGGAGCTATCTCAGGCCGGGCTAGTAAATCGTTTTGGTGGCGATCTGTTTCGCGGACGTATGATGATATCGCTGATGGATGGCATGGGGCAAGTGATAGGCTTCACGGGTCGGATTATTGGTGATGAACCAAATGCTCCAAAATATCTAAATACACCGCAAACTATGTTATATGACAAAGGTCGCCATGTTTTTGGCTTGTCGCAGGCCAAAGAGGCAATTAGGGCTTGTGACTATGCAGTAATTGTTGAGGGTAATCTGGATGTTGTCAGCAGCCATCAGGTTGATATCACCCAGGTTGTAGCAACGGCTGGTACTGCTATGACGGAAAGCCACCTCAAGACCTTGGCTCGGCTTACTAATAATATACGTTTAGCTTTCGACGGTGACAAGGCTGGATTAGCCGCGACTGAACGTGCCATCCCGATCGCCCAAGCCGTAGGTGTTGAGTTAACAATTATAGCTATGCCAGATTGTGCCAAGGATCCTGACGAGCTAATAAAGCAAGACCCACAGCTTTGGCAAGCAGCTATCAACGCCGCTGAGCCGGCAATAGACTGGGTTATTAAACAATATTTGATGCGTGAAGATATAAAAACGGCAGCTGGAAAACGAAAGTTTTCGACAGCAGCATTGAATGTGATTAGAATGTTATCAGATCCAGTGGTACAGGAGCATTATATTAATAAAGTAGCTGGTTATTGTGACTCTTCGGTTGAGGCTCTAAAGAATAAATTATCATCTACAGATAACTTTGAGGGTAAGGTATATCGTAGACCAGTTCAATCGACTGGAGTAAATCAAGACCCTGCTTCATACCAGGACAATTTACTGGCAGTTGCTATGATTGACGGTGCTACTCACGAGCTTTTCAAATCAGCAAGTATCGATATGTTTGTGGGCGATGACAGAAGGGCGGTAGTTGCATATCTATCGGGTTCTGATGGTAAGCCGATCAAAGATACGCCGAGCCAGTTGCAAAAATATGATATGTATGTAAAAATACTATTATTGAAGGCCGACGCTCGATATGCTGACTGGAACGACCAGGATCGTTACTATGAATCAGCACGATTGCTCCGCCAAGTAGCCAACGAATATAAGAAAAAGCAAAAAGATATGCTAACCGATCAGTTGCGCGAGGCTGAAAGCTTAGGCGATGATGCCCAGGCTAATGAAGTTCGTGGCCAACTGAATAAATTAATAAAGGAGATACAAAGTGTCCAAAGATGAGCCAGTTTTAACTGTTGTAGACGATGACGTGCTAGGTGATGTAGCGCTTGATGCTGATGCGCTTGATATTGCTGAGGTGATTGATGCCAGCGGAGGAGCACTTAGCTTAGTTGATGAACCTAATCCAGAAGATTTGATTGATGAGGAAGAAGATGATGAGGAAACATTAAATAACGGTCAATATTTTGACGATGCCAGCGATGACAGTGTTCGACTATATCTGCGTGAAATTGGTAAGATACCATTATTAAATTCTGAAGATGAGCTAGCATTGGCACGGCGTGTTGTGGCTGGTGATAAAAAAGCCAAAGATAAGATGGCAGAGGCGAACATGCGTCTAGTTGTGTCTATCGCTAAACGATATAGCGGTCGCGGTTTAGACTTTTTGGACCTAATTCAAGAGGGTAATACTGGATTATTGAGGGCTGTTGAAAAGTTTGATCCAGATAAAGGGTTTAAATTCTCTACATATGCTACTTGGTGGATTCGTCAGGCAATTACGCGCGCTATTGCCGACCAGGCGCGTACTATTCGTATCCCAGTTCATATGGTCGAGACTATCAATAAACTACTACGTACACAGCGTCGCATGACCCAAGAGTTAAATCGTGAACCGACTATTGATGAGTTGGCAAAAGAGTTGGAGATGGAACCAGCCAAAATCGAATACGTTATTAAGATTAAGCAAGATATTACATCTTTAGATGCTGGAGTTGGTCGTGATGGTGAAGATGAAGACTCTATTTTAGGCAATTTTGTAGCTGATGAAGAAAGTACTACTCCAGAGGAATCGGCTACAACCCAATTACTGCGCGAACAAGTTCAATCAATCTTATCGTCGCTATCGGATCGTGAGCAGAAGATAATTAAAATGCGTTTTGGTCTTGAAAATGGCAAAAGTCATACATTAGAAGAAGTTGGTCGAGAGTTTGCGGTTACTCGTGAACGTATCCGCCAAATTGAAGCTAAGGCTCTAGCGAAACTTCGCAAACACAAAGACGCGAAAAAGCTTCACGAATACATAAATTAATCTTTTTAGCAGATAAACATATTAGGCACTAAATGTGCCTAATATGCTTTCTGGCTGTTTCAATGATAAGGTCTACTAAATATCCAGATCGATTTATGACTAAGTCATGAGCGTGCAAATAAGCAACTTCCTGGCCGCAAAAACCGCGTTTAAATACAGAAACGCCATAGAAACGGTGTTTCGTGTTTTCTGGTTTGGTAACTCCCCAAAAATTATAACGTGGTATGCCACGTTTTTTGGCATCTTTAATTGCTTGCCATTGTAATGCGTAGGCTCCTGGTAGTTCACGCCCAGCATCGGTGCCGGTACCGTAATGATAAGCAGCCTCGTGCCCGTAGAAAATAATGAAAGCCTGCGCTAATAACACACCGTCATGGTAGGCCTCGTATAATGTTGCCATGTCATTTTTTGCAAAAATCGTGAATTGTTCTTTTAGAAAAGTTTTTGAAAATGGCACGAAACCGTGTCGTTTGGCTGTCTCGATCTGAATATCGTAAAAACGATCAATTGCCGAAGGGTCTTGCGTCGTTCTTATATCAATACCTAACTTGTCCGCTTTTCGTATTTCGTAACGAGTCTTTTTGCGAGTGTTCTGCAAAATATATTCTTCGCTGTCTTGTAGATTTGTTTGCCACGTCAATTCGGCATGCAGATGTATTGGGGCGGGGCGCAGCCCATTTGATTTAAAGATTTGGCGAGACTCTGGATTATCCAGTAATTGTGGTCGAATGCGAACAAAGATGCACTTGTTTTGCCGCGCAACTTCGCGAATGTCTTTGAAAACCAGTTTAATTAATTGCTTGTTTGACCAATCAATTATAGGCCCAGCTGGAACAATACCGTGCCGGCCGCGTTTGGCGTTTTCGACAATAAATAGCAGGGCGCCGATCAGTTTAGATCCATCATAATAACCGCGGCGTACGATGGTATGATCGATATTCTGGTGAAATTCCCCCCAATACCAAGAATGTAGGAAGTTGGCTTCTGGTCGGGATAGAATATATGATTCCCATTCGTTTTTATCGGTGATGTCTCTTACTGTGATAGCCATGATGATACTTTCTGGGCAAGTTGAGTTGCCTGTTGCTCTGATATATTGATATGAGTCGGCAGATTAACGATATGATTGGTGATTTTGTCAGAATTTGGGCACATACCAGTTTTATACGAACTGTCGGCCAAATAGCGTCGCGGTGCAACCGGAACGTCGTACCAAGTGTCAGTGATATGAGCGAATTTTTCCAAGTGTTTCCAAAGTCCCTTAGGATCATTCACGATGATAGGGAAGCGCAGGTATGTTGATGGAGCATTGATGTCGATGCAAACATTGGCTGGTAACATTTTTTTGTATATATTGGCAATATCTTGGCGATGCTTAAACACTCTTGCCGACGTATTGAATTGCTTAACTATGTTTCGGCTATACCAGTTTGGCAGTGTTCGCATCACGCCATATATGCCGTCGACGGCTCGAGCCATGAAATGTAATTTCTTGAACACAAGATGCAACAATTTGCCTAAGCCTATAGAATAAGTTGACCGAATCATGCCAGTCAAAAGTGGGTAGAAACGGTCACGAGATTTTTGGGCATTACCAAGTGGAGTAAAAGTCAGGTCTTTGATGTCTTCGGTATATTTGCTATTACGCACTATTAATGCTCCACCAGATACGCCATCGATCACCTTATCTTGGCTGAAGGAAAGTGTGGTAAAATCGCCAATAGTACCAGCTTCTTTGCCGTTCTTATAAGCTGTACCAATACTGTGAGCTAAGTCTTCTATGATAATTAATTTGTGTCGCTTAGCAATTGCAATAATTGTGTCAATGTCGCTTGCGTAACCGAGTGTATTTTGGATGATTACAACTTTAATATCGGGGTTACTTTGGATGGCGTTATTAAGCGTCTTGCCACTAAAGTTTAGTGAGTCATCGGCGATGTCAATATAAACCGGTTGATACCCAGTGTCAACAATTGCGCGATAGACTGCATAACAAGTGAAACCAGTAATTGCAACCTTACTGCCACTAGGTAGACCGGATAATTTAAGAGCAGCGAACATTGCTTCGCGACCTTTATAGAATAGCAAAGGTGTTCCACTGTATCGTTGCTGCAGCACACTGCTTAGCTCATCTCGGTCTTTTTGGCTGCCTTGGCTCCAAAGCACCTTCCACCAGAACCAATTATTATAATTTGACCCTAAAGAGTTAAAGATTGCTTTCATTTCAAGATGTCCTCTATGATATCTGCCACTTGTGATGGGTTGGTTATGAACGGGCTGTGCCTAGCGCCCTTTATCCATTTTATGGTAGAGCCTTTGATTCTATCATTTATCTTTTGACCATCACTTGGTGGCGTAACCGTATCGTCGGTGCCCCATATAAGATGAGTCGGGATATTTACTCGCGATATGTCTAATTGCTTATCTGAAGCTAATAAATTTGCCATGGTTTTGCGCATATTTTCAGGTGCTTGCTCATAATCGTAGCCACGAATTGCTTTGTAAAATAATTTTCTAATTCTTGGTGACTGAGTAATGAGTTTACCGGTTTTTGCTAATATCTTCAAAACGCTTCGTTTTAACTGGGTCAGTAATCTATCATCATATACACCAGCTGAATCGATTAGAATTAAGTTATTGACTATATTTGGGTATTTTTGAACGAAGTTCAACGAAATACGGCCGCCATTGGAATGTCCCATAAGAGTAATTGGCTTCTTGATTGTTTCCAGCTGCTTGTACACCCAATCAGTATAGCTATTGATAGTCCATACCTTATCTGAAGGAGTAGTAAGGCCGGGCACTTTTAACATAATAATTTCAATTTTGCGTTTTTTAAGCTCGCTCGTAATGTCGCTCCACTTATCGATTGTATAAGACCAACCGTGAATAACATATATTTTTTGCATTACAGCCCCCACAATTCTCGTCGTTTTTGCCAAATAGCCTCACGCCGACATAACTTTTTTGCGTCATCTTCATCAATCAATAAATGCTCAATAACGCCTTCCAAAAAGCGGGCGCCTTTAAATAATATTGTTTCTCGCCCAGTTATATTACTTTTAATGTAATTTAAGGCCTCGGCCGGCTTTTCGAATACGACTAGCCGATCATCCGACATAGATTGTCGCAGAATAGGTGCTGTATGTTTTACAACTCGTGGTCCCATGAGAATTATTTTTTTATAAGGTTTATCCTTTAATGTGTCGGCTATCCATTCATGAACTGACTTTTCTTTTGAACCTTGCTCCAAAATATCGCCAATTACAACCCATTTGTTCGTGGACGGGAATTCGTCAAACAATTCAATCATTGCTGCTAGCGCATCAGGCGATGAGTTATATGAACTATCGATAATTGTTGTTGATTTAATGCCTTTAAATAATGAGCTTCGGCTTGGAGGCAACTCTAACTTCTTGAATGAAGGGTCGAACGGAATTCCTAATATGTTAGTTAAATATCTGGTTGCTTCTAACGAATAAAAAATTGGCTTTGGCAATAAGTATGACGTAGTATAAGTTATCTCTTCTGATTTGAACTTTGAACCATTTTGATCAATTGAATATGAGACACAATTATCTAGCCGAATCCTTGTGATGTGCTTGACCATAGACTGTTTTATCTGGTTACTAATAGCTTTGTTATCGCCATTTATAAATACGTGTTCAGAGGCTGCGGCGGCCAGGTGGCCAAACTCATAAGCAATAGCCTGTTCGGTTGATGGAAACTCTCCTGAAGTAACCAATTTTTCAAAGTTGCGACTGTGTGTCTCAGTACTACTAAGCCAGATAACTATATCTGGGTTCAATAATTTTGCTAAAAACACATCTTCGCCTGGGCGATCACCGTCCGCCTCGGCAATATACAATCTCTGTGAACGTGGCCTCCTAAAAGCTGCAAATGGCGCTTTTAATAATAAGCCAATCCATTCAGTCTTGTATAATGTTTCACGTCCTAAGCCAAGGATGTCGAAGGGGATACCGAAGGAGCTATTGGCTTTATCTGAATAGCTAGCTATGTCGCCAATTTGTGAGCGCAGCAAATGCATGGTAGTAGTCTTGCCGCTAGACCCAGTAATTACGATTATTTTTGGTTTCCATCTATGCAATTGAATACTAGCCCAAAATCCGAAATAGCTCGCGACCAGAAAATAAAGTTTGGCCTTTATAGAATGAATCATATGGGCTAGTATAGCATATTCGATTAAACAAAAACACTCATGCAACAGAGGCGTGAGTGTGTGGTGGAGCTGGGCGGGCGTAAACCCACCCAAGCCCCATATACAAATATTCTAACTTGTTGAGTACAAAAAATCAATGAACAATGGCGTATTAATCTAGGCTCCAAATTCTGTTTCGATCAACAGCTTGTCAATTTGTTTGTGTAGGTCTTCTAGCGTGCCGTCGTTGATTATAAAATGATCGGCGATAGCAATTGGTCCGCCTTTCTCAATATTCTCAATCTCGGCCCAGTCACGTTGATCAGCCTCAAATTGCGACAAGGGGCGAACTGGACGACTTAGTAATCGACGGTGCCGTAGTTTCTTCTGAGCAACAATGGCAGCAACGATTAATTCACCTGGAAATTCTTTTTTCATGGTCTTATACTCAGTCCAACTGTAGAGACCATCGGCGATGATATGTCGATTACCGGACTCGATCAATTTATATATTTGTTGGATTATTCGCTGAGCTACAAAATCATTGCCTTCTTTACGACGAAGCTCCTCGCGAAAGGACTTCTCGTTTTCTTGGGTGTGTTCTAAACCGGCCTCGGTCATGGCGTCTAGTATAATGCCGCCAAAGTATACTCTAGGGTATCCTTTTGACGTTAGGTAATCGACAGCTGCACTTTTACCAGATCCAGCCAGTCCGACAAATGCTAATATTTTTACATTTCTTTTTATCATAATTAATAGTTTAGCAGATTATTGTTATTAGAATAAGTTATACTATTAATATGGTTAAGAGGTTAGCGGTTATTGATGGAAAATCGGTTTTTTACCGAGGATATTATGCCATGCCTGGCCTGTCGCTTAGTGACGGTACGCCTACTGGTGGAGTCTATGGCTTTACATCATTGGCGATAGAATTAGTTAAAAAGTTAAAACCAGATTATGTGGCGATTGCTTGGGATAAACGAGGAACAAATACTCGAAAACGAAAAGAGATTTTCCCTGACTACAAAGCTGGTCGCAAGCCAGCGCCAGATGATTTTTATGCTCAGATGCCGATATTATTTGAACTTCTTGATGCTTTTGGTTGGCCATTATATGAACTAGATGACTATGAGGCTGACGATATTTTGGGCGCGTTTGCTAATCAGGCCACCGAAAAAGGCATTGAAACATGTCTACTGACTAGCGATCTGGATGCCTTACAGCTAATTAGCCCGTCGGTTAAAGTCTATGCATTAAAAAATGGACTGTCTAATATTGAAGAGTTTGATGTCGATTATTTTGAAAAAAAATATGGTATCAAAGTTGAGCAATTTTTGGATTTAAAGTCGCTAAAAGGTGATTCATCAGATAACCTGCCAGGTGTTCCTGGTATTGGTGAGAAGACCGCCATCCAACTGCTGCAAGAGTATGGCACCTTGGATGAGATATATAACAACTTGGACGCCATAAAACCTTCAATCGCAAAGAAGTTAGCGGTTGGTAAGGCTTCGGCTTATATGAGTAAAGAAGTCGGTCGAATTTGGTCTGATGCCCCTGTTAAATTGGATTGGGATGTGGCTGATATAAATGACATAAACCTGGAAAAAATAGCGGCAATTTTAAAAAGGTTAGAGTTCTCGTCGTTGGTTAGGCGCCTACCGCAACATATGCAGGCTACGGCTAATGATGAGATTATCAAACTGGCGCCGCAAATCGAATCATTACGGGAAGTGCCATGGCCTGACAGCGTGGCAATCAACGGCCCTGTAGTTTTATACGTGGAAGGTGCAGAAGTATGGTTGTCGACTGACGAAAAAACGGTTTGCCATACACCGATTAGCGGTCTAGATCGTTCAGTTTGGCGTGTGTTTGAATTGGCGACAGTCGTCAGTTATGACAGTAAATTACTATATCATCAGCTGGCTCAGAACAATATTTTTGTCCAGTTTGGTCGGCTGCACGATATACATCAGGCTGCATTTTTAATCAATCCTTTGCAGCGCGATCGGACTTTGTCCGGATTAATTGGTGGTGAGGTTAATGATAATCCAACAGATATAATTGCCGCTATTTGGAATGTATACGCCCAACAAATTGATCAATTTGAAGATGAACCGGAGTTGGCTAGGGTGGCACATGACTTTGATTTTCCACTGACATATATATTATTTATGATGGAGTATCGCGGCATCAAAATTAATTCAAAAATTCTTGGTTCAATGAGCGTCGAACTGGCAGCCGAACATAAAAGGCTTGAACAAGAAATGTTTGCCATGGTTGGATACCAATTTAATATTGGTAGCCCAACTCAATTATCTGAAGTATTATTTACGAAACTGCAGTTACCCACTGATGGTATCAAGAAGGGGAAAACTGGCTACAGCACTGGCCAAAAAGAGCTAGACAAGCTTCGCGGTCAACATCCGATTATTGAACTGATTGAAAAGACGCGCGAATTGTCTAAATTAATGAATACCTACGTTGATACTTTGCCGTTATTAGCCGATTCGGCTGGTAGAATTCATACAACTTACAATCAAGATATTGTTAGTACTGGTAGACTGAGTAGCACTAACCCAAATCTGCAAAATATTCCCGTTCGGACCGAACTTGGCAAACGGATTCGCGAGGCATTTATACCAGGTGAGGGGAACGTATTTGTTAGTGCCGACTATTCACAGTTTGAGCTACGTTTGGCCGCTATATTGGCTGGCGATAAAGATATGATCAACGACTTTAATAGTGACATCGATATTCACGCCAAGACAGCCAGTGATATCTATGGCGTTTCGTTAGACCAAGTAACTAAAATGCAGCGTCGTAATGCTAAAGTTGTCAATTTTGGTATTTTATATGGCATGAGTCCGCACGGCCTAAGTGCGGCGACAGGTATGGACTTTATTGAAGCCAAAAGATTCATTGATCAGTACTTTGAGTTGCGTCAACCGATTCGCAAATATATATCTCAAACATTAGAAACCGCCAGGGTTAAAGGTTATGTCCAAACATATTTTGGCCGTCGTCGACCAACTCCAGATGTCCTAAGCAGCAATTTCATGGTCCGTTCGGCCGCTGAAAGAGCAGCAGCCAATATGCCGATTCAAGGAACCGAAGCTGACTTGATGAAGCTAGCCATGGTCCGGGTTGATGAACGGATTGATGGCCTGGGCGAACAAATTTTGCAGGTTCATGATAGTATATTGATTGAATGTCCGACGAAAAACGCTGACAAGATATCCGAAATACTACGCGACACGATGGAAAATATCTGTCCAGAATTAAATATAAAACTTAAAGTTGATGTTACGGTTGGTAACAGTTGGGGGGACTTGTAATGAATGATTTCAAGGTAAAGATTAAAAAGCTTAATCCAAACGCAATCCTGCCGACATACCAGACAAAATACTCGGCCGGTATGGATTTATATGCTTGCCTTAGCGAGACTTTGACAATTAGACCTATGGAACGAGTAATTGTGCCAACTGGATTGTCGATTGAGCTTCCGCCCGGCTATGGAGCGCGCATTCATTCTCGTAGTGGTCTAGCTCATCGAGACGGTATTAGCATGGCAAATGGTACAGGCATAATCGACTCTGATTATCGTGGAGAATACGGTATCTCATTGTGTAACTATAGTGATAAAGAGTTTCGTATTGAAAATGGTATGAGAATTGCTCAACTAATAGTTTCCAAATATGAGCATATTGTATGGGATGAAGTAGACGAACTGAGTGACACCGAGCGAGGTAAGGGCGGATTTGGCAGTACTGGTCGTAGCGTATAGTTTTTAATTGGCTTCTGTGAACGATGCTATTAAATTAGTCAGACCCCTAGCGACTAGTGGTAATTTAGCTTTTATTTAACTTTTTCAATGCCGAATGCGTAACTTCGATATCACTCCATGAATGAATGCCGTCGGCTCGTTCAATAGTTTTTTCGTGACCCTTACCTAAGATCGCAACCAAATCATCCGAACTATTTACTCTGGTTAATGCAAAACTAATTGCTTCATCGCGATATTGAACTAGAAATAAATCTTTATCTAACTTTTTACCAGATTTTTTTGCGCCATCGCCAATTTGATTTAAGATTTGTTCGCTTGGTTCATCGCGATCATCCTCCTCGGTTACGATAACCTCCTCGCAATATTTGCCAGCAATTGCGCCCTGGACCGGGCGCTTAGCTATGTCACGATGTGCTGGCGATCCAAAAACGCAAACTAGTTTGCCTTTGACGGTCGGTCTAATGGTCTTAAAAAACTTTTCAAATGCATCAGGTGTTCCAGCGTAATCTACGATAACTCTGAAACTTTGGCCTTCTTCTATCGTCGACATTCGACCCTCAACGCCGTCAAGTGCTGCAATGCCATTCTCAATCTGAGCTCTCGTCAAGCCAATTTCGCGACCAACCGCTATCGCCGCCAAACTATTATAGATATTGAATCCACCAGGGATATTTACTCGGATATCATACCTATCACTGCCAATTACTGCGGTAAAGGTTGAGTAATTTGGGGTTTGCTTGATATTTGACGCTCTCAAGTCGCCAGACTTAATGCCGTAAGATATTGATCGTGGAGTTGTGGCGATAAACTTATTGGCATTTGGATCTTCGGCGTTAACTACGCCGAATCTACGACCATGTTTTGCCGCCATAACAAATAATTGCCGTTTTGCCTCGATGTAATTTTCGAAAGTTTTGTGATAATCCAGATGTTCATAGGTGACATTAGTCATTACGGCGATCTCATAAGGAGGACCCCAGTTGCGATGTTGAGCTAATGAGTGGCTGGAAGATTCCAGAACTACCCATTTTACCCCAGCTTGCTTAAAATCATGTAAGCGTTTTTGTAGAATACCAGCTTTTTCAGTGGTCATATGTTCAATTTGATTATGAATATCGTTGCCGATTCCGTAAGCGACCGTGCTCTGAAAACCGGCTTTGTAGCCAGCTTCAACTAACATTCGATGTATTAAAAAAGTTGTAGTCGTCTTACCATTTGTGCCAGTTACCCCAATGACGTGCATGTTTCGCGCTGGAAAACCGTAGCGAACATTAGCAAAAAATGATTCAATAAAATGTCCGTATGGTTCAATCTTGCGGAACAATTTTACTGGAATCAGTTTTTTGACGATTTTGCGAATATCCATCTTATTTGCATATCTTTCGTAGTGCAATTGCAAACTTTGTAATTCCAGACTCCAAAACATCATTTGGAATATTCACTGTTGGTGACATCTTGCATTTTGATCCATCAACACCTGTGGTTTGAATAATTACATGTTGACTCATCATCTCCATGCGCACTGCTTCAGATTGTTCAGGACTATCACCGTCAAAGGCAATTGCTAGGCCAACCCTACGAACAGTTTTGCGTAAATTAGTGCCAGCTAACTCTTTATCTAGGATTGCATCAACTAGCTTGCCTTTAGCAGCTACATCGGCAGTGAAATTGTTTTTTGACACTAATCCAATAACACTTCGAGCAGCTGAGACCCCGACAGTCCAGCCAGAGAATGTAGAATCGAATGCAGCATGGCTTTTCGGTATCTTATTAGCTAGATCATTATTTATAATTACCGCTGAAATAGGTGTAACTCCGCCACCGATTGATTTGCCTAATAGTAAAATATCTGGCTGGACGCCACGTGCTAAACTAACCGATAATTCGCCACAGCGGAACATTGCGGCTTGGATTTCGTCACAGACCAGAGGCACCTGGTGTTTACTGCAAATTGTGCGAACGCCCTTCAAAAAATCTACACCAAAATCAATAAAACCAGCTGCTCCTTGGACTGGTTCAATGAATACACCAGCAACTTTGTTATTAATTAAGTCATTTTCGAATGCGGCCAAAGCAGTCTCGACGGAGCCAGTATCGATTGGTCGTAAGCTCTGAACTACTTTTACTGACGACATAAACATGTCTTCGTGGATGAAATCGCGGTCAGTTAAAGTTCGACTGACGCCGCTATATCCATGAAAAGCGCCTTTAAAACTCAATAATACCCCGTCAGGTTTAGTTAGTAGACATGCACGTGCTGCTGCCTCGACAGCCATTGAACCGCCGACTGGAAAATAGAAATTCCACTTGCCAGTTAAACCCAATAACTCGCCTAACTCTTTAACTAGTAGATTCTTTTCCTTTGTTTCGAAGAATACTACATTATCGGATGTCAGATTGTTAAAAGTAGCTACGACATCATCATTTAGATGTCCAAAATTCGCTGCACTGTATCCCATTACGAAATCAATGTATGGAGTGTCGTCACCTTCCATCCAAACATATGGCCCCTTGGCTCGAACTACTATTTGCTTATTGCCCATCAGATTATGTTCCTCGACTGGTAGCGAAAAGAAAGTAGTGCTTTGGTCTTTATTGTTCATAAATAGGTTCCTCCATAATTAGTTGCTCTTATTATACCCGAAATTAATAACACAAGTTCTATATTAGCTTCAGCTTTGGTTTTCAGGGTGATGTGCTATTATTTAGGTTGACATAACAGGTAAAAAGTATTATACTAGAAAGGATAATGAAACCGAAAATAACAAAAATTATACCTATTGCATTAGCATTGATTATCATTGCAGTCATTATTGCGGCTATTGTGACTGTAGCGCGTTCAGTTATTAGCCCAAGTCAGAGCACTAGCAATACTTCAACATCCTATGTCGGAAGGGAAGCACTACTTGATTCGGCGGCCGATAGCTCCGTCAAGATGGTTGTCCGAGGTAATATTGTTGCTAACGAGACTTTTAAAACATACCAGATAACAGTTACCCCCAATAGCCGCACATTGTCTGTGGATAGTGGCTACTTAGACAACTTTCAGAACATCTACGTGCTTGTGAATAATATCCCAGCCTATGAGCAATTTGTTCATGCTTTGGACAAAGCTAACTTAATAAAGGGTGCTCAGTTGACTGGTGACGACAATGACTTGCGTGGTATCTGTGCGACTGGTATTGTCTACGATTTTCAGATTATAAGCGGTAGTGAATTACAGAAAAATGTCTGGACATCAACCTGCACTGGATCAAAAGGCTCGTTAAATGCCAGCGTCGAGCAGGTTTCAAACCTATTTTATGCTCAGATATCTGGTTCAAAACAAATAATTAGCGGATTATGGCAATAAAAGCGGTTATATTTGATTGCTTTGGCGTTCTGGTTTCCGCGTCCGAGGTGACGCTTTATCGAGCTTTTCCTCAATACCGTGATGAACTTACGGATTTGGATATGCGATCGAATCTGGGTCAGATTGATAAGCCGCAGTTTTTAGCTGATGTCGCTGAGATAACTGGTGTTACGGTAAAAGAGTTGGTCAAACATCGCTATTGTAATGTTGATGATCGTGATCGCCACATGTCGGTGATTGATTGGGCTCATCAACTTAAATTATCTGGCCAGTTGAAGTTGGGGCTACTTAGTAACGTTGGTCGTGGTTGGTTAGACAACTTTTTGCACGAAAACGTCATCGAGGGTTTGTTCGATCAGCAGATTTTGTCTTGTGAGGAGAACGTAGTCAAACCAGATCCTAGGATATTTAAGCTAATGGCGAATAGATTAGGCGTAGAACCGAATGAATGTGTCATGATTGACGATAAATCCGATAACATCGCAGGTGCCAAGTTGGCTGGTATGCAGGGTATAGTTTTTACCTCGTGCAAACAAGCAAAGGCTGAACTAGATAAAATGTTGGCGGTCTAAAGTTATGCCAGAACTTCCAGAAGTCGAAACCGTAAAAAGGGGACTATTAGAGTTAATCATTAGTAAATCGATTAAATCCGTTGATCATAATAACGCCAAGAGTTTCCCAAACTCACCAGCTGACGTTCGGCAATTTCTGATCGGCGCAACCGTGATTGATGTTCGCCGTCGTGCCAAAGTGTTGATGATAGATTTATCGACTGAATATTCATTGGTAATTCACCTTAAAATGACTGGCCAATTGGTATTTATTGACAGCGTATCGCGTTTTGGAGCGGGGCATCCTAACGACAGTTTGGTGGGGCTGCTGCCCGACAAATCGACTCGTGTCGATATTCAATTCGTTGATGGAT
>CAZHGY010000001.1:49470-63156 GCA_964532235.1 uncultured Saccharimonas sp. (SeqCode)
TTGACGACGGATCGCATCTATATTTTAATGACCAGCGTAAGTTTGGCTGGGTCAGGCTAATTCCGACTGCCGAGATCGCTAACATTGATTTTATGAAGCGCGTTGGCCCCGAGCCTCTTGAGGCTGATTTTACGGCCGAACAATTCACGGATAGATTTAAACGCCGATCCAAAACGACCATTAAGGCCGCCATATTAGATCAATCGGTTGTGGCTGGTGTTGGTAATATTTATGCCGATGAATCGCTGTGGGGTGCAAAAATTAATCCAAAACGATTAGTTGGCACAATTACCGATGCCGAGTTTACGGATTTATATTCGCAACTACGTGAGGTTATGAACTTATCAATCGAAAAAGGCGGCAGTACCAACCGCAATTATGTGAATGCAGAGGGCAAAAAGGGCAGTTATATGGATTTTGCGCGTGTCTTTCGGCGTGAAGGGCTGGAATGTCCGCGTTGTGGCACCGAAATTGTCAAATTGCGCGTGGCAGGACGTGGCACACACATTTGCCCAAACTGCCAACGTCAATAACCGTAGTATAATGTATTAAATGAAGACGACGATTACTGATGTTTTTATTTATAATGGCAAAGAAGTTTTGGCTGAGTGGTTTGATATACCGTCAGTTTTTGAAATGCCGGATCTGCCATGGAAACAGGTGTATGCCGTAGGTAATTTGGATGGAAATGTGCCAGTTGTTTTCTATGCTGACGGTCATTTTGCCTTACCTGGTGGTGGCACAGAACAGGGTGAAACTGTCGAGCAGACTATTACTCGTGAGGTTAAGGAAGAAATTAATTGTAAAGTCGTTTCTTGGATACCTTTGGGCTATCAAAAGAACAGTATTGATGGTGTGCATGATGGCTATCAACTGCGAGTATATGCAAAACTGGAAAAAATAGATGAATTCACGTCAGACCCCGGCGGGAAGGTGATTGGCTATAAACTGATAAACTTATCGGATCTAAGCAAGACAATCAAATGGGGCAAGATAAGCGATCATTTACAGGAGTTGGCTCAGCAATTAATGTGAGATTCACGGGGTTTGGGGCATCTGCAGAAGCCCGGATGGTTATGAGTTAGTCTTTCCTGGTGTGCCGAGGGCTGTGAGTTCCGCAGACACCCAAGAAGACTAACGAAATAACCAATCCGCGGATTCGAAACCGCCCCAAGAATTTTTCGGTTCATTTTTATGGCTAAAAAGGAACTGGTCTTTGGTTCTTTGCCAAAAGAAAGAACACTAGTTTCTCTTAAAACTAAAAAGATTATATAATGTCAGTAATGATCACGTTACTTACTGGTGAAAATTCATTCGAGATACAGCGGGAATTAGACAAAATTGCCGCGGATTTTGATGGGGCAGTAGAACGAATCGACGGCAGTGCGCTGCAATTGAACCAATTGCCTGACATTTTGATGGGTGTTAGTCTGTTTGCGACGGCGCGAACGGTGATTATTCGTGGGCTATCCGAAAACAAAGCTATTTGGTCCGTTTTTGGCGACTGGTTATCACGAATATCCGACGATATTCATCTGGTTTTAGTCGAGCCAAAACCTGACAAACGCACTGTTACATTCAAAGCCTTGCAAAAAGTAGCCAAGATTACTGAGTTTACTGCCTGGACAGATCGCGATATCCAAGCGGCCGAAAAATGGACATTATCAGAGGCGAAAAACATGGGTTTAGGCATGGACACAAAATGTGTTCAGTTTTTGGTGGCGCGCGTCGGCGTTGATCAATGGCAGTTGTTTTATGCGCTGCAAAAACTGGCATTAACAGATGACGTAACGATTGAGAATATAAAAAACATCATCGACGCTAATCCAGTCGAAAACGTATTTGATTTATTAGAGGTTGCTGCTCGTGGGGGAGTTTGTGAGTTAAAGGCAATGTTGATGGTGCTAGAGACAACTGAAGATATCTATCGATTATCAGCACTACTATTTAGCCAAGTTTTTCAACTGGCGGCCATTTCGGCGGCCGAAAAAGGTGATAATCCAGCCAAAGACTTTGGCATTCATCCATTTGTAGTTTCTCGAATGACAGCCCTGGCCAAACGCCTGGGCAAGGCAAAAATCGCCCAAATCGTGCGTATCTTCGCCCAGTGTGACGACGACATGAAAATCTCCCGCGCCGAACCGTGGCTGCTGTTAGAACGGGCGTTAATGAAAGTCGCTATTGCTATTTAAAAACAAAGAAAAAGGGGCAAACTACTTACAGCTGTGCCCCTGTCTGACCTGCACTCAGGGTTATTGATTGGGCTTACCGGGTTTCTCTTGTGGAAGACCTCCGCCTTTTTTGCGCGGATCTTTTCGGCGTCCTTTTGATCGAGCGCCTTTAAATTGGTTGCCTGGCTTTTGTTGCGCCACAGAACTAACCTCCTTATGTAAAAATCAACAGTTCCTAGAACTATCAGACAAATATATCCTAGCATTTTCGCCTCTATGTGGCAATCATAAACGATTTTAATTTTTGATATAATTAATCTATGAAATTAACTGTTCTGGTCAAGCCAAACAGCACCAAAGGGCCACTGGTCGAATTGCAACAGGACGGATCGTTAGTCGTTTATGTCCGCGAAGTGCCCGAAAAGGGCAGAACTAATGATGCATTAATAAAATTGTTGGCCGATCACCTGGATTTGCCCAAATCTTGTGTTTCGATTGCCAGTGGCCATACTTCCCGGTACAAGATTATCGAGATAGATATATAAATGTATCTACTAAAAACAAAAACCCGTCTTTCAGATTGAAAGACGGGTTTTAAAATTCTCTGGTCTATTATTTAGCAGCTTTTTTGACAGCTGGCTTCTTGGCGGCAGTTTTTGTGGCAGGCTTTGCAGCGACTTTTTTAGCAGCTGGCTTAGCAACGACGGCTGGTGTTTTTTTAGTAGTGTTTAGTTTAACACCGGCAGCTTTAGCGATAGCTGATAATTGTGATTTGCGTCGAGCAGCAGTGTTTTTCTTGATTAAGCCTTTTTTGACGGCTGTGTCAATTTCACTTTGAGCGGCGCTTAGACCAGCAGATGATGGTTTGGCAATAAAAGCTTTAGTTGCGTCTTTGATATCGCGCTTTGTAGCGACATTGCGCTCGCGGCGTTTGATAGTTTGTTTAGCACGTTTGATGGCAGATTTGATGATTGGCATGTTTTTCCTTTAACTCTTTAATTTGTTATTTACAATCAAGGTGAGATTATAGGGGAAAAGTGTAAATTTGTAAAGGGGGGCAGGTTAGTATTGACGATACCATCCCTCTTATGGTATAGTGACACCAAAATCTAGGCAAAAATAAAAAGCTAGGAAACCACCGCAATGAACGACCCAAACATAAAAATAAAACAGCAGATTGTTGAGAAGATAAAAGTCTCAACGAATATCTTAGTCACTGTCAGTCGTGACCCAACCGTTGATGACTTATCGGCTGCTATTGGTTTGACGGCGATGTTAAATAATATGGACAAGCATGCCACGGCAATTTTTAGTGGTGCAATTCCTCCTGCGATTACATTTCTTGAGCCAGATCAGGTCTTCGAAGGTACGGCCGACAGCTTGCGCGATTTCATCATTGCTTTAGATAAAGAGAAAGCAGACCATCTGCGCTACAAGATTGAAGGTGATGTCGTCAAAATATTCATTACACCTTATCGTACGACAATTACTGGCGATGACCTAGAATTTAGCCAGGGTGACTTTAATGTCGAGCTAGTATTGGCCTTGGGTGTTGTCAATAAGGACCATCTAGATAACGCAATTGCAGCACATGGACAAATTCTGCATGATGTGACTATTGCCACTTTTAGTGCTGGCGAACAAGTCAGTGAATTAGGCGGTATGGATTGGCATGATGATGGAGCTAGTAGTCTTAGTGAAATGGTTGTTGCGATTAGTGATTCTTTAAAGACTGACAAATCTTTGCTAGACAAACAGATTTCGACGGCATTGCTGACTGGTATTGTTTTTGCGACTGACAGGTTCAGCAATACCCGTACGACATCAAAGGTCATGACGGTAGCAGCCCAGTTAATGGCTGGCGGTGCTGATCAACAGTTGATAGCGGCTAAATTAAGTGAAACCCACGAGATTAATTCTTCCGCCCAGGTAAATTCGATTAAAAAAATGTCAGAGTCTGATGGGGCGATTGATATGCCGATCGAAGTCGACAAATTACCCGAGCCAACTGTTGTTCCAGCGACAGATCCTGGTATGCTACGAATTAGTCACGAGGAAGATGAGGATGTTATTCCGCCTACCTCGACGTTGCCACCAGAAGATATTCGTGCAACTGCTGAGGTGCCAATTACTGAGCCGAATAGTACGTTACCACTAGAGGAGGCTCAAGAGCCATCGTTGGGGGGCACCTTAAATGCGACAACTGATCAGGCTGCCGAGGACAATCGTCGTGCTCAAGAAGACACGAGAAATAAAACTATTTTGTCTCATTCATATCTATTAGGGTCTGAACCAGATGTTAGTTCGGCAATTAATAGCGCTAATCAAACAGCTAATGCGCAGCCTAATATTGATATATTTGCCAATAATGGTCCAGTTAAACCTGATGTCAGCACGGTTGCTCCGAAAGTTGCTGATCTATCGTCCTTGGCGTCGGAGAATGTCATATCGACATTACCACCAATCAATCCAGCAACTCTTAGCGCATCGCCAGATTCCAGAGATGACGATGAGGCCAGGATGGCTGCCGAATCAGCATTTAGCACTCAGCTACCAGCTCAACCAGACATAGGTTTGCCGATGCCACCGAATCTACCGGTGCCAGAGTTCTCAACCTTGCCTCCACAAGATACGCCGTTCGATTTTAGCGCTGCTTCATTAGCTGCTACTCCGAGTGCAATTTCGGAACAACCAGCAGTAGATGATCCAGCTCAATTTATAATTCCAGGGCAGTAACATTTTTCGTATCCGACCCACCACCTATGGCGGGATATAATTCCGTATCTAATGTTATACTGTTGATTATGGAAAATGGAACTATTTTGATTGATAAACCAGCTGGAATGTCCAGTTTTGGTGTCGTAGCTCGAGTTAGGCGAGTTTTGTCGGTAGCCAAGGGCAAAAAAGTTAAAGTGGGGCACACCGGCACGTTGGACCCATTTGCGACTGGTCTGATGATATTGGTTGTTGGCAGGGAATGTAAAAATGCTGGATCATACAGTAAGGCTGACAAAGTTTACGAGGCGACAGTCAGATTGGGCCAAACCAGCACAACTGGTGATCCCGAAGGCGAAATTACCAATGTCTCTGACAAAATTCCCAGTTTAGATGATATAAAGTTGGTCTTGATCAAGTTCACTGGGATTATCATGCAGACTCCACCAATTTACAGCGCTATTAAAATAAATGGCCAGCGGGCATACGATATGGCACGAAAAGGGCAGGAAATAGAAATGCCGAGTCGCCAGGTTACGGTTTATAGCCTAGAATTACTGGATTATAATTACCCGGAATTGAAAATACGGGCCAAAGTATCGAGCGGAACATACATTCGAACCCTGGCCGAAGGCATCGGGACAGATTTGGGCACTGGGGCATACTGTACTCAGTTACGGCGGGTTAGTATCGCTGATTGGACAATCGATCAATCTCAGCAACTGTCTGAATTTGGTATCTGTGACAAAAAATAAAAACAGGGGTTGAAAGTGTACTGAATCTTTGGTACAATGCATTGCAATGATTACACCAGATAACAAAGCCAAAGCTATTGCTTTGACGCAACAACACAAGAATGACGTCGGTAGCTCTGCTGCCCAAGCGTCTGTTTTAACAACTCGTATCCAAGAGGTCACCGAACATCTGAAAGTCAACAAAGGCGACAAGATGGCTCGTCGTGGTCTAATCCAAATGGTTAGCAAGCGTAAAGGCCTGCTGAAATACCTAGAGTCGAAAGACTTCGAAGGTTACAAAAAAACTGTCGCAAAATTAAAACTCCGCAAATAGCGGAGTTTTAATTTGGCTATCTTGTCGACATAAGCGCTCGTCGCAGCTTATTCATTCCACCAGAGCACTCTACGTGTGGCGCTTGGCGCCAGCACGTGGCGTTCGGCTGCTACGCACGTCTGATTTAATAAACAGGTTACATCGAGCGCTTTGTAGCCATGAGACTGGGCAATTTTCTGTCCAGATGGTATAATAAAATACACACGTCAGGTGAACAAGTGGTGGATGTGGTGATTCGTTATAAACGAATTTCTGTACCCGTTACTTATTCGCCGAACTATATAAGGCGAGTGTAATAAATTAAGGAGGACAAATATGTCTACTATCAACCCAAGTGGCAAGAAGATTTTTTCTGTGACCACAGATTTTTGCGGACGTCCGCTAACATTAGAAGTAAACCGAGTTGGTTTTAGGACCACCGGTAGCGTATTGGTAACCTACGGTGAAACCGTAGTTTTAGGATCAGCTATGGTCGGCAGTCGACCAGTTGTGCTGGATTATTTTCCATTAAGTATCGATTATGAAGAAAAGTTTTATGCAGCTGGCAAAATTTCTGGTAGCCGATTTATTAAACGCGAAGGTAAACCGAGTGATGACGCAGTCTTGATTGGTCGAATTATTGATCGACCAATCCGACCACTGTTTCCAAAAGGTTACCGTACTGAAATTCAAGTTGTTTCGACAGTATTGTCACTGGACCCAGCTTTCCGTCCAGATATGATCGCTATGATTGCATCTAGCGCCGCCTTAATGCTGACTGGTACGCCATTCGATGGTCCAGTTGCTGGTGTTCGCATGGGACGTGTTGATGGTAAATTTAAAGCATTTTTGACTCCAGCCGAGCGCGAAGCCAGTGACCTAGACTTAGTAGTAGCAGGTACAGGATCGGGTATTACTATGGTTGAAGCTGGTGCTAATGAAGTTAGTGAAGAAGTCGTCACCGAAGCTTTGGCTTGGGCATTAGAGGCTTATCAGCCAGCTATCAAATTACAGCAAGAATTGGCTAAAAAAGTTGATCCAGTCAAGCAAGAATATGAATTGGTGTTGCCAAATGCGGAAATTCAGGCCGAAGTTGACAAATGGGTTGACGGCAAACTAGGCGAAGCTATTCGTAAGCCGTATCCAGAACGTAATGAGTTAGTTTCGACGATCCGTTGGGCATTCCACTCCGAAATGACCGAAAAATTAGGCGCTGACGAGTACAAAGCACTGCATGATGAATATGATGAAGCTTTTACGATGGCGGTTCACAAAGATGTCCGCAAGGGTATTTTGGAACATGGTGCGCGTCCAGATGGCCGTAAGTTAGACGAGATTCGCCCATTATCATCCGAGGTTGGTATTTTGCCACGTACTCACGGTTCCAGCTTGTTCGCCCGCGGATTAACTCAGGGTATGAACATTGTTACCTTGGCGCCACTGAGTTACTGCCAGATTGTCGATACAATGGAAGTCACTGACGGCGAACGCCGTTATATGCATCATTACAACGCTCCTGGATATACAGTTGGTGAAGTCCAACGACTTGGCAACCCAGGCCGACGCGAAATTGGTCACGGATACTTGGCGGAACGCGCTTTGATGCCAGTTCTTCCATCCAAAGAAGATTTTCCATACGCCATCCGCAGTGTTACTGAAATTATGAGTCAAAACGGTTCAACGTCGATGGCCGCAACTTGTTCCAGCTGTTTAGCATTGATGGATGCCGGGGTTCCAATCAAGGCGCCAGTTTCAGGTATTGCAATGGGATTAATGATGGATAATGGTACGCCATACGTTCTAAGTGATATTGCTGATGCCGAAGACTTTGCTGGTGACATGGACTTTAAGGTTACTGGTACCGAAAAGGGTATAACAGCCCTACAGATGGATATGAAAGTTCACGGATTGCCTGTTGAAGTTCTAAGTAAGGCGATTGAACAGTCTAAATCTGGTCGTGCATTCATCTTGAAACACATGTTAGAGACTATTGCCGAGCCACGAAAAGCACTTAGTAAATATGCTCCACGAATCGAAAAACTAATGATCAACCCTGACAAAATTGGTGCAGTCATCGGAAAGGGCGGAGAAGTTATCAAAGCCATCACCGCTGAAACTGGCGCTGAGATCAATATCGATGACAGTGGTTTAATTACTATTGCTGCCGTTGATACCGCTGCTATCGAAAAAGCTATGAACTGGATCAAAGGTCTAACCGAAGAACCAGAAATTGGCACAATTTACGATGGTAAAGTCGTTACTATCAAAGATTTCGGCGCATTCGTGAACATTATGCCAGGAATTGATGGCATGGTTCACATATCTGAATTGTCCAAAGACCGCGTTGAGCGAGTCGAAGATGTATTGCACGAAGGTCAAATCATCAAAGTTCGCTTGATAGGTATCGATGACAGGGGCCGTCTAAGCCTAAGCGTCAAAGCCGTCAACGAATAGCCTACTCTTGTGAAATTTAAGCGCTCGTGCTATAGTGAAATTACTGATTCGTCTTGTAGTGTTAAATTATGGCAAATACTAAAAAAGTGCTTCTTGACCAAATTAAGGCAGATATTATTAAAAACAATATCTGCCCAGATTTGGCGCGAGATGCTAAGAATCTAGTTATGGGCGATGGCAACATCGACGCCGAGATTGTTTTAATCGGTGAGGCACCAGGAAAAAACGAGGACGAGCAGGGGTTACCATTCATCGGTGCCGCCGGCAAGTTTCTTAATGAAATGCTGGAAGGTGCTGATATGGTACGTAGTGACGTTTTTATTACTAATATCGTCAAGTACCGTCCGCCAAACAATCGTGACCCTAGCCCAGATGAAAAAGCAGCTTTTTGGCCATACTTGGTGCGTCAGCTGGATGTGATACAACCGCAAGTGGTTGTGACATTAGGCCGACACAGCATGGAATATTTTTTACCAGATCAAAAGATTAGCCAAGTTCACGGGCAAGCCAAACGGATTACATTTGGTGAAAGAAAAATAGTAATTGTGCCTTTGTATCATCCAGCCGCCGCTCTTTATAACGGCAGTATGCGCAATACATTAATTGAAGACTTTAAAAAGTTACCAAAAATAATAGAAATTCTTAAAAAAGGAGAATAAATAATAATGGGTCAACAAAGACTCGCAAACGTCCAAGGGGACGATCAATCAAAAATGCCGAACACCCAAACTCGGCGACAATCAGATAACACAGTGCTAAATGGCACAACAACTCGTCGCGGTGAGGTTTTTCGAGCTCAACGCCGTGTAAGCGAAAACGTCAATTCGCAAGCATCACAGCACATAATTAATGTGCCTGTTAATAAATCTATTTATAATGGCTACGCTGGACGACAATTCAGCCCAGCCGACCAACGTAAACAACCACGCACTAATGACCCTAAACTTCGTATAATTCCAATTGGTGGTCTGGGTGAAATGGGTATTGGCAAGAATATGATGGCTCTAGAATTTGGCAACGACATTATTGTCGTTGATTGCGGATTTTTATTCCCAGGAGTTGAATATCCAGGCATCAACTATATAACCCCAGATGTCTCTTACTTGGAACTGAACAAACATAAAATTCGTGGAATTATTTTTACTCACGCCCACTTGGACCACATTGGTGCATTCAAGCACATCGCCGAAAAGATTCCAGCACCAGTCTATGCTACAAAATTTACAATTAACATGATAAAACGCAGCATGGAAGAGTCCGAAAGTGGCTATGAACCTGAATACAACATAGTCAACCAAGACGAACACGAGCGAGTTCAGCTGGGTGATAACTTTAGCGTTGAATTTATTCGCGTAGCCCATTCGACACCAGATTGTGCCGCGCTGGCTATTCGTACACCATTAGGCGTGGTTTTACATTCTGGCGACTGGCGCTTTGAAGAGGACCCAATTGATGGTCATAAATTTGACATTGAAAGAATGACCGAGATATCTGCCAAAGAGGGGATATTGATGTTAATGAACGATTCGACTAATGCCGAGTCGGCCGGTACCCATTCGTTTACCGAACATGATATCCAAGACAGCATCGGTCAGATAATGGAAAAATATACCAATAGTCGCATCATTATTAGCTGTTTCAGTAGCCATGCGCACCGTATGCAACTTATTTTGGACGAAGCTAAAAAACATGATCGTAAAGTGGCTTTTGCTGGTTACAGCATGATCCAAAACTTGGAAGTTGCATTGCGCTCAGGTGTTATCAAAATACCTAAAGACGTCGTTCTAAAAATGGAAGATCTGATCAAATTACCTGACAGCAAAATCACAATTGTTTGTACCGGCTCGCAGGGCGAATTTAGTGCCGTATTGAATCGTATGGCTAGCGGTACTCACAAATATATCAAGATTAAAAACAGTGATGTCATTGCATTCAGCTCTAATCCAATTCCAGGCAATGAAAAGTACGTTACCAGGACGGTTGATGGCTTGATGCGCGAAGGCAGCGATGTCGTCCAAAACGGTAAAACTCATTTGACTGGCATTGGACCACTGCACCTTTCTGGACACGGCTACCAAGATGACCACGAAAAATTGATTAATGCGTTACATCCGAAATATTTTATGCCAATTCATGGAGAATTCCATATGTTGGTGCACAGTGCCGAGTTGGCCGAGCAAAAATGTGGCATTAAACGTGACAATATCTTCGTATGTGACAGTGGTGACATCATCGAGATTACTAATGATGGTGCCAAGAAGGCTGGACGAATTCCAGTTGGTGGAATTATGTATGATGATAGTGGAGCGATTGTGTCCGAAGTTGTCCTGAAAGACCGAATTCACATGGCAAGCGAAGGGATGTTTGTAGTTGTGTTAACTATTCAAGCTGGCACTGGTCGACTATTAACGAGCCCAGACATTATTAGCCGCGGGTTCATTTACCTACGTGATAGTGAAGAATTAATGGGCTTGATCCGTCAGTATTTAAAACAAAAGGTTGCCAGGTCCTTCATTGGCAAGCATGTTGACTTAGATGCCATAAAGAAAGAACTAAAAGAGGAGATGACGCATATCTTGTATGACCAAACGCGTCGTACGCCAATAGTGATACCAGTTATTAACGAAATAGGTGGTAACTCTAACCAGTCTAATGCGCAACATTCACATCAACCACAGCAGACTAACGCAGTACGCCAAAACCAGCCTAGATTTATTAGGCCTGTTCCGAAAGTATTTCCAGCGCCAAAATCGCCTGATAGCGAAGTTGTCGAGCCGCATATAATTCCCAGACATCGTGAATATTAACATAAGTTACTTGCAAAATGTAGTGATTAGTGCTACAATATATGTATACAGTTAAAGGTTAAAAGCGCATATAATAGGGTAGTAATGGCAAAAAGAAAAAGATCACACAGACGTAAATCAATAAACACTGGTCCAAGGCATATTTTGCCGGAGGGCTTTTGGTCGCAAGTAGCTGCTATTTTCTTGATTGCTATATCGATACTATTCATAGTCGCCTGGTTTAATGCTGGTGGCCCAGTCTTAGAATGGATATATAATTCTTCAATAACAGTTATCGGTTATGCCGTTTATGTTATTCCGGCACTATTTATATATGTTGCTATCGAAATATTTCGTGCCGAAGAAAATCGCTTACCACTAATAATGAAAATCGCAGCTTTTTTGGAAGTCGTTTGGATTACGGCACTGTTAGGTCTACCGAAGGACGAAAACGGTATTGCAGCAGGCGGCGGGATATTGGGCGATATTGTGAATCAAGGCACGTTGCAGTTAGTTAACTCCAGCATTGCAGCATTCATATATGTATTATTGATAATTATTACTCTGTTATTTATGTCAAAACACACTCCAATTGATGTTATTAAAAAGATTTGGGAGTTGGTGCATCGTGATAACGAGGAAGAGGAAGCAAATGGCAAGGTTATGCGCAATGCAGCTAGTATCGATGGTTTTACACCTGCGAAGTTCAAGTTGAACGAGGGTGTTCCTGTAATGAGCCATCGAGACGATACTGCTAGTGAAAAGCGTAGCTTAAAATCGCATAATGCATTTGCAGACGAAAAAGATACCAGTGATAAATCGGCTCTCATTACCGTTAGCGATCCTGACTGGGAGGCGCCAAGCCTAGACTTGTTAGAGAAAAAACAAGCTCCAGCTGATGCGGGCGATATCAAGCAAAATGCCGCCATAATTCAAAATACTCTGAGCGAGTTTGATATTGATGTCGATATGGAAGGTGCCAATGTTGGACCACGCGTGACACAATTTACCTTGCGACCACCTAGCGGAGTAAAGTTAACTCGTATTACGGCACTGGAAACTAATATTGCTTTGAATTTGGCAGCTCAGAGTTTGCGTATTGAGGCTCCGATTCCTGGTAAGAGTGTTGTTGGTATCGAAGTGCCAAACAAAAAGGCGGCTGATGTGCGTATCCATTCAATATTAGCTAGTAAACAGTGGCACGAAGATAGTGAGCCTTTGGCCTTTGCAATCGGTAAAGATATTGCAGGTGAGGCCATTGTAGGTGAGCTGAACAAGATGCCACACATGCTAATTGCTGGTCAAACTGGATCTGGTAAGTCGGTCATGATTAATACGTTACTAACCAGCCTGTTGTATCGCAACAGCCCAAGTGATTTGAAGCTGATTTTAGTCGATCCAAAGCAAGTTGAAATGACCCAGTATGATGACATTCCGCATCTGTTGACGCCAGTCATTACTGACGTCGAAAAGACTATCAGCGCTTTGAAGTGGGCAGTTAACGAGATGGAAAAACGCTATAAAGTATTGAGCGAGCATCGCGTCAAAGACATCAAGTCGTATAACCAAAAGATTCGTTCGACTGGCGCCAAGGTTTCTGTCGAGGACGAGGATGGCATAATGCAAGAACACGAAAATTGTGCAATGCCGTACATAGTGATTGTTGTTGATGAGTTGGCCGACTTTATGATGGCCGCAGGACGCGACATGGAGTCGCTGATTGCTAGGTTAGCTCAAAAAGCACGTGCAGTCGGTATTCACTTAGTGTTAGCAACTCAGACGCCACGAGCCGATATTATCACCGGTTTGATCAAGGCTAACATTTCGGCGCGAATTGCCTTTACGGTGCCATCGCAGCTAGAAAGCCGCATCATATTAGACCAAAGTGGTGCCGAGAAGTTGTTGGGATCAGGTGATATGTTGTTTGTGACTGCTAGTATGCCAAAACCAAAGCGTATTCAGGGTGCTTGGGTGACAGATGACGAGATTACCAAAGTAACGGCTCATTTACGTATGCAATCGCACCCTCAGTACAACGACGACATTATTAGCCAAAAAGTTCACTTGAATGGTAAGGGTGGCACAGTTTCGGACTTTGAAAGTAATGGCAATGAAGACCCGTTGTTTGATGAAGCGGTTCAGATGGTCATTAACACCCAAAAGGCTAGTGCCAGCTCGTTGCAGCGTCGTTTCCGATTGGGCTATTCTAGGGCTGCTAGGTTGATTGACAGCATGGAAGAACAGGGGATTGTCGGTCCAGCCGATGGACAGCGACCACGCGAAGTCCTGATTGACAGCATTGATGATATCAATGGCGCTGACGATGTTGACGAATCAGACGATTTATAGGCCTTTTTGCCCGCTCGTCGCATCTATCCATTCCATCAGAATGTTTTACCGTGTGGCGCTAGCGCCAGCACGTGCGCTCGGCTGCCGGGGTGGCACGGTCTGATTGAATAAACAGAGTATATCGAGCGCTTATTAGTCGTGCCAGTAGTTTTTATAAAAAGAGA
>CAZHGY010000001.1:63166-66133 GCA_964532235.1 uncultured Saccharimonas sp. (SeqCode)
ATCAAGATTATACTATTTACAATTTACTAACTACTACCTACAGTGAACGGTTGTCAAAACAACCGTTTCTTGTTATAATTAACACCGTTATTAACTCGGTCTGCACTAGGTGTAGACATCCATAAGGATTCCAGAGGAGGAAATCTATATGAAAGAATATGAACTAACAGTTCTGATCCACCCGGACCTAGAGGCTGATATAGACGCGCCACTAAATAAAGTGCGCAATCTAATCACTTCTAACGGTGGTACAATTGCCAAAGAAGACAATTGGGGCAAGAAAAAATTGGCTTACAAAATCAACAAAGAAGATTTTGCAATCTATGTTTATTTTGACCTGTCATTGCCAGCTGAGGCTCCACTAAAGATTAGCAATACGCTAAATATTAGTGATGAAGTTTTGCGATATCTACTAGTCAAAGTTGATTTGAAAGGCCGCAAAGCTCTAGAAGAAGCCAAGACAACAACATTGCGTAACGTCGAATCAGACGAAAGGGAATAAGTTATGTCAAAAAGCATCAACCAAGTAATATTAATGGGACGCCTAACTAAGGATCCCGAACAGCGCTCAACCACTTCTGGCAAAACGATTGTTAGCTTTAGTATTGCAGTTGACCGCGGTGGTCAAGAGGATGCTGCCGACTTCTTTAACGTAAATGCTTGGGAAAAACTTGGCGAATTAGTTATGCAGTACCTCTCGAAAGGTCGCCGCGTATTAGTCCAAGGACGTTTGCGCCAAGACCGTTGGGACGACAAAGAGACTGGCAAAAAACAGTCACGAATTGAAGTTACTGCAACTGACATTACATTCCTAGACGGCCCAAGTGCTGGCCAGGATGGTGCATCGAATGCCCCAAAGTCAGCTAGTAAACAAAGTGATGATGTCATAATTGAAGACATCGACGACAAACCAATTGATTTAAGTGAAATACCATTCTAAAGTTCGCTGTACAGCGAAAGGAGATAATTATGACAATGCAACGATTTAAAAAAGATACACCTGTTTATTTTGACTACAAAGACGTCAAAACTCTACAACGATTTATTGACATCTACGGACGCATTAAACCAATCAGCAAATCTGGACTAAGTGCTAAACAGCAACGTCAGATTTCAGTTGCAATTAAGCGTGCTAGGCATCTAGCTTTATTACCATTTACTATTCAAGGATAGCCGATGCTGAGTCCTACAGAACTTAAAAAAGGCACTGTAATTGAGCTTGACGGTAAGCCATTTAGGGTCATTGATTATAACCAAAAAGTCGTTGGTCGTGGCGGTAGTATTGTTAACGTCAAGATTAAAAACTTGATTGATGGCAGTGTTATTCCAAAGACTTTTAAGGGTCAAGAAAAGGTTGAATCAGCCGAAGTTACCAAACAGACCGTGCAATTTTTGTACACTGACGGTACTAACTTCAATTTTATGGATCCAGATACTTTTGAACAATTTGAATTGGCAGCTAACATTGTGGAAGATGCCGCTGGTTATTTGAAAGAGGGCGACGACCTGATTTTACAGTCATTTAATGGCAATGTGATTAATGTCGAACTACCAAAGAACGTTTATCTGCAGGTTACATACTGCGAGGACGTGGTAAAAGGTGACACTACCAGCAGCGTATTAAAAAATGCCACCGTTGAGACTGGCTTGACTGTTAAGGTTCCGGCTTTCATAAAAAACGGCGATATCATTTCGGTCGATACCGAAACTGGCGAATATCGCGAACGCAAAAAAGGTTAATATGACAATAAAAATGCGACTAGATATGGCGCTGGCTCAGCGTAAATTAGTTGCGACTCGGTCTCAGGCTGAAAGTTGGATTAAACTAGGCAAAGTCATGGTTGACGGGGTGGTTGTTACTAAACCCAGCCGATTGGTTGATAGCAAAGCCGACATTCAAGTCACAGCCGACAATCAATATGTTAGTCGCGCTGGCCTAAAGTTGGAATCGGTTGCCAAAGTATTGTTATTAGACTTTCGTGATTAGGTCGTGTTGGATGTAGGCAGTAGTACTGGCGGTTTTACAGATTATGCGCTGCGCAACGGTGCTAAAAAAGTTTATGCTGTTGATGTTGGCACAGACCAATTACATTACAGCTTGCGCGGCAATCCTCGGGTTGAGTTGCACGAAAAAACTGATATTCGTGATTTTAATATGGACGATAAACCCGACGTCGTCGTTATTGATGTTTCATTTATTAGTTTGCGTGATATTTTGCCATATATTCACGATAATTTATGTGACGGACAGACGCAGGTTGTGGCGATGGTAAAGCCGCAGTTTGAAGCTGGTCGCGAGCAAACTAACAAAGGAATTATCAAAAACGATGCAATTCGTCGCCAGATTTTGCGCGACTTTGAGGATTGGTCTAAAAAATATTTCGTGATCGTCAGTAAACGCGACAGTGACGTGGCTGGAGCAAAAGGGAATCAGGAACGGTTTTATTTACTTACATTAAATCGAAACTCGACCACATCACCTGGGCGCATGATATAATCGCGGCCCTCGGTACGCATTTTGCCGGCAGCTTTGGCGGCTAATTCGGAACCGGTCGAAATCAAATCATCATAATCCACGACTTGGGCGGCGATGAAGCCTTTTTCAAAGTCGGTATGAATCACACCAGCGGCTTGTGGGGCGGTGTCGCCTTTATGAATGGTCCAAGCGCGGACTTCTTTGACGCCCGCAGTTAGGTAACTTTGTAGCCCCAGGATGTCATAGGCAGCGTGGATCAATTGTAATAAACCAGTCTCGCTAACACCGTAGCTGGCTAGCAATTCGGCTGATTCGGCCTGGTCTAAGGCCTTCAATTCATCCTCTAATTTTGCGCATACAAAAATTGTTCGATTTGGGCTTACGAGTCTTGAAAGTTCGGCCTTTTTGTCATCGTCAACCAAAGTTTTCTCATCGACATTAAATACATAAATGACTGGTTTGGCGGTTAATAAATGCAAATCACCAATGAT
>CAZHGY010000002.1:0-49850 GCA_964532235.1 uncultured Saccharimonas sp. (SeqCode)
ACAAAGTGCAGAAACTGCGATAACTACGAAAATAATTAATATCGTTATTATTAGAAATCTTGGCTTCGATGTGATTTTGGAGTATAAATTATTAATTTTTATCATATTCTTCTAATCCTTGTTTAGGGTATTGTAATATAACCTGTGTCGGTGGTAATAAAATAAGGGTCGCTAGATTCAGTCGTATAGGGATTATAACATTTATATTGTCTCTTGGCTCCATACTTATCACCAGTAGTAAACGGGATATATTGGCCATAGGTATCCTTTATGTTTAAGCTTAGTTTAACTGGGTTAGTGACATAAAGCCATTCGCTTCCATCTTTAAAACTCCACCAAATATCACTGTGGCTATCTGCATACCAACTTCGTGTGCTCGAGTTTGGATTCCAATTGCCGTATACGTCAAATCTTGAGGCAAGATATATAGGATAATTTACCCCGTTTTCTATCACAGAGTGGCATGATGGGGCTGTTTTTGTCTCTATCCAAAGATTAAGAGTATATTTGTTATCAGCCATAACTGGCCAAAAAGTTGTAGAATAATTAATTGGCGTGGGCGGCAGAACTGTTGCGACGTGTAATGCAAAATTATTATAATTGTCGCTCCATCCACTATAGATATTACTATTTTCATTACTAATACATTGCGCACGAATTGACGCCTGGGTGGTAAATCCATCTGGACCAAAGTAGTAGGATGTGCCTAGGTTCATAGAGCTCCATGTAGACGTAATTGCACCTCTAGAATATGGAGTACCGTTCCATGTATTTGATGCTTCTTGCACTATTTTTCTATACTCGTACTTAGCTGTTGTTCCAATTGGACAATTGACTGATGCATTGAAGGTACTGCTGTTTGTGGTTCTACCTACATCTATGCCTGTATAAAAATTCTCTTCAGCAGAAGTAATTGTTGGTGCATTAATCTTGAAGTTAGCCGTACAAGTCTTGCTACTGTTCATTGTCAAGTTGTGGCTTGCTAAACCTGAACATCCATCATCGCCTGTCCAGTTGGAGAATGTATAACCATCAAGGGCTGTGGCAAGAATATTTACAGAACTATTATCCTCATAAGTTCCTCCTCCTGTTAGCGTTCCGGATTTACTTAAGTTGATGTTGAGCGTCAGGGTGTATTCTAACCTGGTAGTTGCGTTAATATCCGACCAATCGCTGTCTGCATAATTAATATTATCGCCTATGGCTTTTATACTCATGTAATATTTTGTGCCGGCGTTTAAATATTTCATAGAATAGGATAAATCGGTTTTATTCGGAGATTCCATATGAGTTAAAGCCGTCGAAAAATCCTTATCAGTTGAATATTTTAACATAAATTTTGTCGAATTGTTCGGTGTATACGGGCTCCAACCAAGGTCAATGTAGTGTGTGCCATTGGAAAGGATAGTTAAAATTGGAGCTGTGAGTTTGGCGATGTTTGGAGTCGATATAACAATTCGTCGGCTAGACACTGCTACTACATTCGCATTTTGTCCTTCGTTGAAATATTCTATTGTCCAGCTACCGTTACCTGTGTTGAAATGATAGTAAAATGCGTCATCGGTTGCAGATGGTTCGCTACATTTAATCGACGAACTATTCGATTTTGGTGCTATTAGCACTTCTTGGTCAATATCTTTTAGTGGACTTGAGGCACCTAATAAGGTTGGGCAATCCGGATACTCACCATTCTTGTCATAGTACTTCTCTAACGCTTCGGCTATGATGGTTATCTGACTAGTTCTTTGATTATCACGAGTATTCTTTTGAACGCCAATATACGACACGACGCCAATAGTTGCTAATATTCCTATGGCAGTAACGACTGTTAAAACCTCGATCATAGTAAAGCCTTTGTGAGCTCTTTGTAGTCGTATAACTTTATTAGACATATCTTTAATGATTCTTGCTGCTAAATGTTTTTATTTTGCCAGTGCTTTGGCTACGGTATTTTAAGGTAAAACTATCACAACCTTGAGTTGGATTAAGCACACACCCATCATCACCTAAATAAGCGAACTTATCATCTGAATTACTAGCTTTTAAATCAGCACACTTTGGCAATATCGAATTATCGCCTACTTTATCGGTTGGTGACGACAGTGCGCTAATACTGACATTCTTTAATGTTGCGACAATTTCTGATGATGTACCAGACATTAAATTGCAGCTAGGGTATGCCTTATTAGTCGAGTAATACTTTTCCAGTGCAGATGCTATAGCCGTAATCTTATTTAGCCTAATCTGGTCAATCTGAACGTCATTTGCATGCGATTTATATATCATGCTTGATCCAATGATCATTCCAATAATTGATAATATCGTCAAGAATTCGGTAACTGTAAATTTAAGACGGTCGGGCTTTTTTACCATAACCTTATTGTAGCAAACTACTGGGTTAGGTCAATTACAATTAAGTGCTCTATATGTGGCGTACGTGGGAAAAAATTGTATCCGATATGATATTTTATGCTATATTTTTTGGCTAGCCGAGATATATCACGGGCTTGTGTCACGGGGTTGCAAGATAAATATATAATTCTGGCTGGTTCAGCTTCTAATAATCTAGTAATAACATCTTCATGTAGTCCAGCTCGTGGTGGATCGACAATAATAGTTGAATTAGTGGTTATAGCATCTAGGACTTTTTCACTGGGTGCAAGGATTGCTTTTACGGCCTTCTCGCGTTCAAGTGACTTTATGTTGCGCTTCATTTCTAGCACTGCTGACTCATTGATCTCAACTAACGTCACATCGTTGCCGCCGATTGTTAAGCCAATCGTGCCGACTCCGCTATATAGGTCTACGACTGGTTTCTCGGCAATTACCCACTGTTGCATATCTCGCAAAGCTTGTTCGTAAACTGGTATATTAATCTGAAAGAATCCTTCCACGGCATAGGTAAAAGGCACTCCAAGTATGGTATCTGTTAAATTGATTGTCCCCCACTGCTGCAACCGTTTTGTTATAACACTGGCTGGGCTTTCGGGATTTGAGAAGATTAGTTCAAACCCACTGACGTTTAGTGATTTAATTTCCGATTCAGTTAATGGCACAAAGTCCGGATCTTTGACATACAATTGCATCGCGACTTGGCCATCTTGGCTGCATCGGACTAGTAAAGTTTTCAGCATAAATCCTTTAACCGCGTCTTTTTGGCGCAAAATGTCTCGAATCGCTAGTGCGGCACGGTTAATGGCTGGATTGGCCAAGCTGGTTCCATCGACTGGTATCTTGCCATGTGTGCCACGTCGGAAAAACGCTAGGTCTAGCGTTGTTGTCTCTTTGTTCCAATACCAACTGAACTCGACTTTGTTACGGTATTCGAACTGATTATTGTCACTAAAAACTTCAGTATCCCCCGCTAGGGTAATGTTATGTAATTTATATGCCGAGTTAATCAGGTCAGCTTTAGCTTGTTGCTCGCTATCAAAATCCATGATTTGCCAAGGGCTGGTCGACATATAGCTATCGCTGTCGCGTGGCTCAATCCTTTGTTTTGACGGTTTAACCACCTCGGTCACCACACCTTCGGCCAACTTCGACTTCTTCTTGGTAATCTGGACATTAACATTCTCGCCTGGTAATCCGCCCCAGACAAACAGCTTGCAGCCGTCATCCATTGTGGCGATTGTTTGGCCACCGCCAACAATTGATTCCAAAGTGACGTTCGTAATTGGCAGTGTTTTATTCTTCATTTGATTAGTATAACACTTTAGTCTGTGTTATAATCTGGTAAGTTATAAATTATAAAGACAGGAATAAATATGAAAAAAAGTAGGAAGAGCCACTCAGCTGATATCAAACGCGAGCGAGCACGTCGAGCAAAAGCCGCAAAACGATAGATTTGTAATATAAAAAACAGCCCAAGATAACCTTGGGCTATTTATTTACCACAGTTTAGAGACATCGACTCGCAGTATCCGAGCGATCAAATATTGAATTGCGAATAATATAATGCTGCAGCCAGCTAGCCATAGTCCGATAATGATAACGATTTCGTAATTGAATACGGGTTTTTCTACAAATTTTGATAATGCCATAGCTAAAATAGCCAATACAATTAATCCAGCTTTGACGGCAATAACTAATCTGGTCGTTAACTTAATATGCACTTTTTTAGTCTCTTTTTTGTGAGCAATCTTGGCTACTATCGGTGCTGCTGTTTCGGCGGTTTCGTGGACGATATTTTTGCTAGAATTAAGTATAATTGAAGGCATTTTGAATATGACGTAAATCGTAAAGATTATCATTACAGAGATAATGATAATGGCCATAACCGTTAATGGCATACCTGATATTGAGCTAGTGACAGTAGGCGTAATTGGTTTTGAAATCGATTCTGTGTCAATTTGATTTAGCAATAGATTTGAAAACGACTCGAAATATCCCGAATATAATATTACAACCCATAACCACTGTAAAAAACAAAACAAATAGCCAAAAGCTCCAATAAAATTAGCAACTTTTGGTCTAATACTATTTGTTTTAGCCTTTACCATATAATCAGGATACTAAATAACACAACCTTTAACAATTGTTTTGATAAGATAATAAAAATGCCCAACACGAAGTTGGGCTTATTGGGGGGCGTCACAACAGCGGTGGTCCTAGTAGCACCGCTGTTGCCGCAATTGCTGGGTCCTCTTTTATCGGCCCCAAGTCGTACCGGTAATCGGAGGTGCTTTTCATATATAATCTGAGTACCGATAACTCACCAATCATGTTTAGGGTATCGTGCCCACACTGTAGGCCAATAAATATTTTTCCTTCAACTTGGCTCTCTTTAATCCGATATGGAACGCATAATCCGCCGTATCCACGAACAGCAATCCCCTCGGGAAGTGCGCCACTGGTGCTGAATACACCCTTCTCATGTACTATCGATGAAAAGAATCTTGCATCATAATCGTATTTCTCAGATGATGATATTGCTAATTCGCAAACTACATCATCTGGCATTCTACAGTCTTCCAATACCATAGACCACTTGTCTGTTCCGAGCAGTCTCTTTACTCCTTGGCTTATGGTGTCCGTCAAATAATCGGCTGATGAGCCACGTACGATTGAAAATTCCATTACTTACCTCCGATGATTCCATATTACCTTGGCAGATAAATCTAGCCGTTGGTCAGCTATATTTTTTTGTAAAAATACAATTGACCAACGACTAAGCAAAGTCTTTGACGAGCACGAAGATTACGAAAGCTACGAGAATCAATATATAATTAGACCCTATAACACCATTATGACACGGACTCGATAAATAGTCAATACGCACGGTGTTATTATATATAGAGTCTACAAGTTGAATACTCAACTTAATTGTAAATGCGCTATAATTAGTTACTATATCTTGGCATGAAAAGTGCAAATTATTAAAATAAGAGAAAAAGATGAAACTACTTAAATACCTTAAGCCATATAAATGGCAACTACTAATACTTTTGATAGCTACCTATCTACAGGTAATGGCTAACTTGCAATTGCCAGATTACATGGCAAAGATTGTTAATGACGGCATTATTCAGAAAAATAGTAGTGCGATTTATCAAAACGGTGGCTGGATGCTATTAATAACTTTGGCGGGCGCTGTTTGTTCAGTGATAGTCTTTTATCTGGCTTCACGAATTGCTACTGGCTTTGCGCAAGCCATCCGTACTAAGGTTTTTTCACAAGTGGAAAGCTTTTCGGTAGCCGAATTTGACAAGTTCTCTACTGCCTCTCTAATTACTAGAACAACTAATGATATTCAACAATTACAGATGGTAACGGTTATGATACTGCGAATGGTTTTGATGGCACCATTCATGGCGGTTGGTGCGTTGCAAAAAGCTTTAGACAATGCCCCATCGCTTAGCTGGGTTATTGCATTAGCGACTGGCGTGATGATGGCTATAATAATATTCTTATTTACGTTTGCGGTGCCAAAGTTTAAATTAGTGCAGAAATTAGTTGACCGATTAAATCTAGTAACTCGTGAGAACTTGACTGGGCTTCGGGTTATTCGAGCTTTTAATAAAGAGACCGCCGAGGAATCAAAGTTTGAACGTGTCAATGTTGATATTACGAAGCTTAATTTATTCATCAATCGATTAATGGCTATGATGCAGCCTATAATGATGCTGGTTATGAACCTGTCGGTGATGTTAGTTGTATGGTTCGGAGCTAAGCTAATAAGTGGCGGTAGCATTCAAATTGGTAATATGATGGCATTCATGCAATATGCTGTGCAAGTTATTATGTCATTCTTGATGATATCGATAATATTTATTATGCTGCCACGAGCTCTCGTGTCGGCCAAGCGCATAGCGGAGGTAATTGCAACTGAGCCATCGATTACTGATCCAAAAAAAGCCACGAAACCTGACAAATATGGCAAGGGTCAAATTGAGTTTCGCGACGTAACATTTACTTATCCAGGGGCTGATCTGCCAGTTTTGACAGACATAAACTTTACGGCTGAGCCTGGTCAAACTACCGCGATTATTGGTAGTACTGGCAGTGGTAAATCTACACTGATCAATCTGATAGCTCGTTTTTATGATGTTTCGGCTGGTCAGATTCTGATTGATGGTATCGATATTCGAAAATTAAAGCTAACTGATTTATATAAACAAATCGGATATGTGCCACAAAAAGGCGTGTTATTCTCGGGTAGTGTAAAAAGTAATATTATGTATGGAAATACTAGCGCTTCTGATACGCGAGTGAAGAAAGCCGCTATGATTGCTCAGGCTGTAGAATTTATTAAGCATTTAGACGGTAATTATGAAAGTAATATCGCCCAAGGCGGAGCAAATGTTTCTGGCGGGCAAAAGCAAAGACTTTCGATCGCCAGAGCCTTAGCAGTTGATGCTAAAGTATTAATTTTTGACGACTCATTCTCTGCCCTAGATTTCAAGACGGATGCAAAACTACGACATGCATTAGTTGCGGAGACCAAGAATAAAACTGTGCTGATAGTTGGTCAGCGTATTAATACGATTTTAGATGCTGACAAGATTATTGTCTTGGATGAAGGTCGAATTGTTGGTCAAGGAACGCATGCTGAGCTGATAAGAAACAACATAATTTACAAAGAGATTGCTTCGTCTCAGCTTTCAGATGATGAGCTGAAATCAATAACAAAAAGTAAAGGTTTGCAAAAATGAGTGATAATACAATAAATTCTACCTCAAAAAAACCAGCTGTTATGACAGCTGGCGGTCCTATGATGATGGGCGGACGAGGCCCGGCCGAGAAGCCTAAAGATTTTAAGGGTACGATGAAGCGTTTAGTTGGATATCTACGACCATTTCGGCTAAAGGTTGTGTTGGTCATCTGCTTTGCGATTATTAGTACGGTTTTTGCAATTGTTAGTCCAAAGATATTAGGACATGCGACCAACCAAATAGTCGATGATTATATTAGTATGACAGCTTATGATCAGGTTATGGCGAAGCTGCCAACTAGCATGAAGCAACTACCTGCTGGTACGACGGGTGCAGATTTAATTAAGGCTATGCCAGCCAAGGCTATAGCAAATATCTCTAGCGATAAGCTGGATATAATTAAATCGCTTGATTTGTCGAAACGCCCAGTTTTTAATTTTGATGCAATCTGGGACATCATCTTCTTATTATTATTCCTATACATTGTCAGTGCCCTCTTCAGCTATATCCAAGGTTGGGTTATGTCCGGTGTGGCGCAGAAAATTACGTATCAATTCCGTAAGGATATATCACAGAAAATCAATCGGCTGCCGTTAAGCTATTTCGATAAGCGTACTTATGGTGAAGTTCTTAGTCGCGTTACGAATGATGTCGATACTGTCGGCCAGTCGTTAAATCAGAGCCTATCTCAGATCTTGACGTCGGTCATTATGATTATCGGAATTGCTACTATGATGTTGTCAATTAGTTGGTTGCTAACGATAGTAGCTATTATTATCTTACCGTTGAGTATGGTGCTGATTACAAAAATTATGAAACATTCCCAAGCACAGTTTGCAAAACAGCAGAGCTTATTAGGCGAAATAAATGGACATGTTGAAGAAATGTATTCTGGTCATGCCGTGATGCGAATCTTTAATGGTGAAAAAAAGTCAGTTAAAAAGTTTAATCTTATAAACGATAAGTTATACGCTAGCGCTTGGAAGGCTCAGTTCTTGTCCGGTATTATGTTTCCATTGATGACATTTGTCGGTAATCTAGGCTATGTAGGAGTTGCAATTGTTGGCGGATGGCTGGCAATTAATGGCAAGATAAAAATTGGTGATATTCAAGCTTTTATTCAATATGTCCAGCAATTTAACCAGCCGATTACACAAACTGCTAACATTGCCAACGTTCTGCAATCAACTGCAGCCGCTGCCGAACGAGTTTTTCAGTTTTTGGGTGAAACTGAGGATGACAAGGATGAAGGTCAAGTTCTGGAAATGAATAATGTTCGCGGCGAGATTGAATTTGACAATGTCGTCTTTGGCTACGACCCTGGTAAGAAGATTATCAAAGGCCTTTCGGCAAAAATCAAACCTGGTCAGCGCGTGGCGATTGTTGGCCCAACTGGTGCTGGCAAGACCACATTAGTTAATCTGTTGATGCGTTTTTATGAAGTATCTAGTGGCTCGATTAAGATTGATGGAGTGGATATTCGCAACATAAAAAGATCAAGTGTGCGCAGATTGTTTGGCATGGTATTGCAGGATACTTGGTTGTTTAATGGTACGATTCGCGATAACATCACCTATGGCAAACCAGATGCTACTGAGGCCGAGATGATAACTGTCGCTAAGGAAGCTCATGTTGATCACTTTGTTCATTCCCTGCCTTCAGGTTACGATATGGAATTAAATGAGGAAATTAATAATATATCTCAGGGTGAGAAGCAGTTGTTGACAATTGCTCGTGCAATGCTTGCTGGCACGCCAATGCTGATTCTGGATGAGGCGACTAGTTCAGTCGATACTAGGACGGAAGTTTTAATTCAGAAAGCTATGGACAATTTGATGAAAAACAAAACCAGCTTTGTTATCGCCCACCGTTTGTCGACTATAAAGAATGCTGATTTGATCTTGGTTATGAAAGACGGTGATATTATTGAGCAAGGTAGTCACAACGAACTAATAAAACAAGATGGCTTTTATGCTTCGTTATACAATAGCCAATTCACTGAGGCTTAAATAATAACCATATCGTGTTCGTCAACTAAATTCTTTATTATAAGAATTCGTTCAATAGCTGGCTCTATCGTATGTATTTTTGGCTGAAATTTAGCTAGTATTAATCGCGCTAGAAGACGTTTTAACATTATCAACAGGTTAAGATTAGACAAATGGGAATGAATCACTATATCTCGAAGTGTCTCATTTAATTATATGAACGATGACTTAATAAGCAGCACTAAATACTGCATTTATGCCTGTAAATCAAGCGAGTAATATCTGGATTAGATAATTGCGTGATTTTTCTCTAACTTACACTTCTGTCGACTCGGTTACCTAGTCGCACGGATTCACTATTCTCCTTGTTTTTCCTTAGCGCCTCCAGATATATATCAAATAATGGCGCTAGCTCATTATAATATTCACTATTTGCACCGCTGTAAGGTTTGGGGTGTTGCGGTGATGGGTTATCTCCATCATAAAACTCTGTTCTTATATAAGGTCGATCTGGTTGAATCTGAATTTCTATATCAAGCCTATGCATGGCATCGCCCACCCATCTCGTCTCATCGTAAGTTCGATTCTCAATATTACCCATCCCATGATTATAGGCAAAATATTCTTCATTTAGTGACGTTTCTAAATTGATTTCATCAGTCTCTTCCTGAAGGCGCTTTTTAATAAAATCAACTCTTTTTGCCAGTTCAAATTCTGAGAATTGTTCAATCTTGCTTGCAAGTTCACTATTATCGCCGTGATAATGCCTTTCTCCAAGTGGATGTTTATCCCACAGTCCGACAACCGTCCGTTCGATATGATGACTTGTTAGGTATGAGGAATCGAGTTTATCAAGAGATAGTTTTATATCCTCATAGCTGCTTTCTCCATCTATGCCGTCAATAATTGCAATTAGTTTTTTTGCTTCTTTATCATCGTAATACTCTGTTTCAATGTTTATTACGGGTATATTAAAATAAGCTGCATGTTTTAAAATTACATCTGAAGGTTTATTATCTTTAATAATTACAAAATCTGGTAATTGCGGGTTACCGCTTTCGTCATATCTTCTAATCTGAACTTCGTTATATGGCGATGTATCGCCCGCTCTTTCTAATTTTCTGGGGGTATAGGGGTCTGTCTTACTGAGATAAGTATTATTTTTGCCTATTCCATTCGTTGAGCCAATGTCGGACCTTCCTGTTTGTAATATTGAATCAGGTCGAACGTGGTCAAAACCATAATACAAACCATTAACATGCATCGTTCTAGCATTTTCCTCAGTATTTACATAGGAAGTAGAAATTGTGTTTGACTCTGATGAGTTCAAATTACCACCATAACTCTTGATAGTATCTTCTTTCATTGCCCATAAGGATGGGTTATCTTGAAGAGATTTAGCAACAGACGCACCAATCAGCCATGCATTAATTTGCTCGCCCTGACCCTTAAAATCAATAGCATGCTGCAGAAAACTAAATGGAAAGCCTCTCATGTCATATACCGTTAACTCTTGCCCTTCAAATTGAATTACTCTCTTTGACACTTCCTCACTGCCAGATTCGGCAGCCATATCAATATCTTCAAGTTTTGTTAATTCAGCGTTAAAAGCACGTTCGCTAGCTTCTTGGACTCTTTCCCCCTCTAGGCGCTTTGTTTTATCCTGCCTATAGGCATCCATGCTATCAATAAGCTCTCTTGCTGATCTCTCATCTTCTTCTTTCTGCTTTTGTTCTGCAATCATTGCCTCTTGTAATTTAATTGATTTAATATATTGCCTGTTTCTCTCTTGTATGGCTTCTTCTTCAGCGATTTGTTGTTGGCTACGGATATACAGCATCTCACCCTCTCTTTTATCGCGGCTTGAACGGCTAATGTTTGGCAAGACTCTTGAAACAACTGGTGTATCTAGAATAATTCTGCCAAATTTAGTAACAGCCGAAGGCGGAACTCTCACTTTACCTATATTATGCGGGTAATAGCCAGAGATACTGTCGATAATTCTGTCACTTTGTTCGAGATTATTAATTGATATTCGCTCCGACATTATTTTTTTACCTATGTATATTTTTGCTTGATTTAATGGTATTTAAGCACAAAAAAGCCTCAGAAGCAACTCAAGTATTTATCCTAATTAGAAAACTAAAAAGCTTTTTAATAAATATATTAGTTTTTTTGATTACATTCAGTAGCCGCTAGCAAATTGGATCCTCCGCTTGTTCGCTAGAAAATGTAAACACTTTTTCGCTTCAATCACTTTGCCGATTCCCGAACTTTTACAAACAAAAGTCATCGGGTGTTCGGATCCAGCAATCTCAATTATGAGAATCGTCAAACCAAAAAGGTCTGACGTTTTTCATAGCTGAGCTTGTAGATCTGGTATATCTAACAGATTAAAATAAGACAAATGAGACATGGGATGAGCATATTTTACCATAGGAAAAAGCGCCCGTGAGGGCGCTTTAAAAGATGCGTTTCTCAATTGTTCCTCTCGAAATGAAAGGGTAACTTCAGCAGTATCGTCTGGCCGCCGTCTAGCCAACGGTTATTGGCAACGACAAACGCAACGGTGGCTCCGATAATCGCCAAAACATAGACGATATCAAAGACGACTACCTCGGTGTTGTTATCCTTTGCCTCAACAACCTGTTGGACTGACTTGTCACGATAAACCTCGATATCGCGACTGTCAACTGGGAGGATTGAATTATCCTTCAGATCAACAAACAGCGTTGCATTAAAACTTGCTGGCACCCCATAGACCTCCCACCTGTCATAGCCGTCCGTATTGGTCGACACATAGTCGTTTCTAATACGCAACTCATCAACGTTGGCGACAAAGTCATAAAATTTGAACGTTGTTGCCTGTTTTTTCTCGCGATGCACAACATCCCAGGTGTAATATACTTCGACACGGGAACCTATTTTACGCCCCTTGCTGTCGGTGATATCAACAATTCGGGTATGCATAGTATAGCGTTCTTGTACCACTTCGAGAGCAGTATATTTGCCCTCTGCATATTCGGTACTGACTGGATCAATCGCTGATACTGTACCGAACATTAGAGCATCCCCTATACTAGTTTGTGCGCCGTATTGAAATTGCTCGACGCTTGTCGGCTTAAACGCTCTGTCGTATACAAGAGCTTCTCTGATGATCTGCTCTTTTATAGTGTTGTGTAGTAAATAGCCAATCGTTCCCATTACAAGGAGGATAATGCACGAAACGACGATCTCGCTTCGTTTGACTTCGACGTTGCCTATATACAATTTGCATCACTCTCCAAACAAATTTGTAGGTGCTTCAAGTGGAGTCTCGTATTCCAGATAAGTGAAATTTGCAACTTCCTTAATAATAGAATTTGCTGGCCACTTCCGGATAAATGAGAAATAATCGCGCACCGCATCATTGTATATTTTGCGGTAATCGAATATATGATTCTCGGTTGTTGCCAGTTCAAGCATTAGCTGCTTGTAGTTGTCGCTTGCCTTCAGCTCAGGATATTTCTCAGCCACAGCTTTGATATTAATTTCAGCTCCGCCGACGGCATCAATTTGACCATCTTTAGTCCGCTGAGCAATCACATCCATCTGGGTGTCATGCTCGAAGTCGGCATATGATTTGACCGTAGCAACAAGGTTGGCAACCAAGTCAAGCCGACGCTTCTCCTGCGCGTGGACATTTGCAATAGCATTATTGGCATTCTCATCCAACGTCACGGTGTGGTTCTTCACGCCAACATTGATTAAAAGAACGCAAAGTGCCACCGCTAAAATTGCCCCCAGGGCGATGAGTACGTGTCTTAGGCTAATTTTGACTTTCATTTTTACTCCTCCATAATATATTTGGATTGGGAAAAACAATGTATTTGAAACGTGCGTAACCCAACGGGATCGCCCACGTGGTTAGTAATAATAGCCTAAACTATTTTTAATAAATGTCAATAGTGAAACACTGTGGTTTTAGAATTTGTAATCGTGGTTAAAAATATAGAGTCAAAAAGGACTTTATTTTTTGCGGCTGCGATGGAGGGATATTGCCAGCAAACTGGCAGGTATAAAAAATATTCTAGATAATAAATACCTAGAATATTTTTCATGGCTGAGCATACGGGTCTGGTACAATTTAATAGATAAAAATGAGACAAATGAGACAAAAAATCATATTATTTTGGATGTCTCAGTTTTATCTAAATTATATTTGATATAACCTGACCTTTATGCTCTTGTTAGTTAGTTTAACACTGTTATTAGATTTATTCAATTATATAAATATCAGTATTTTTTATTAATTCTGCGGTGTACTAAAAATATTATCTTTAATAGTAAAAATTTTTACTTCCTTACAATCGGCTCAATAACCACAATTTGCTCAATAATTTCCTGCTCTTCTTGAGTGGTTGGTGGTTTCTTGTGTGTTTTAGGCGACATATTAATAAGTATAATGCATTTTATCAATATTAATTAACATAAGGTATATCATATAATTTACATACGTCAACTTCATTTGCTATTATCAAGTTCAATACCAAGCGGCAGTTGTTGAACAATTGAAAAATCGTGATGTCGAAGCTAAAGGTGTCAACATATCTAACGATAAACGATCTCGGCTCGAATTATCCAGCCCCCTGTTTCAAATGGGTAAAGTATTATTTCATAATGACCGAAAGTCTGCAGAAATAATTCAACAAATCGTTGGTTTTGGCGTTGAAAAGCACGACGACTTAGTCGATGCAGTTTCAATGGGACTCAATTACATTCAAAGCAACGTCCGTTGGGAAGTCGTCAGTTGTGGAGGAATAAGTATTGGAGACTATAGAAATACATGGGAGGTTTGGGGAATTAGATATCTGGACGAATAAATAAACATAAAGTCTAATCGAATAACAAATTTATCCTTTAGATATCTATAATGCTATACTTATATATAAGTATGAGTTTGACAAAGATAATCGATAATAATCGCAGAAGTATGAGTAGCGTATTGGTAGAGCTAGCAAACCAATACAATGAACTTTCAATAGCAACTGGCTACTGGGATCTACCAGGCTTATTAGAAATATTTGATGGAATAAAGAATTACAAATCAATTCGATTAATAATAGGACAGGAACCACTGGCTCCGCGATTTGCAAAAAAACTTGATATTAATGAACCCGAGAAAACATTCCCTGAACTAGATTTCGCGGCAGGCTTACAAGATCTAGAGCAAAAACAAGAATTTAGAGACTTAGTTTTCGCAACGAAACAGCTTATTGATGATGGTAGATTACATGTTAAAATTTATCGCCGAAACTTTCTACACGCTAAAGCATATATTTTCGGTTCATACAGTAGCGAATCAGCTGTTGGTATCATCGGCTCATCGAATTTCACAAAAGCTGGGTTGACCACTAATTCTGAGCTAAACACTCTTGAGGATGACTACAGAATTGTCAAGTTTCGTCCACAAAATGACACTGATGAATATGGTCATCTAAGTTGGTATGAGTCTATTTGGGATGATGAACTAAATGAGGATTGGAATGGTAAATTCTCGCAGATACTTCAAGATTCACCTGTTGGCGATCTATCTTTTGGCGCTTTTGACTCATATATTAAAACATTAATTGACGTTTTTCCGGATGAGTTAATTAAGAAACCAGAATTGGGAGCCCAAGTAAAAGATATTCTTTATGCATTTCAAAATCGCAATGCAGGTATCTTGATAAATAAGTTGGAAAAAATGGGCGTAGCAATTCTATCAGATTCAGTCGGTCTTGGCAAAACTATTACAGCAGGTGCCGTCATCCGCCACTATGTCGATAAAGGGGCAAAACGCATTATAGCTATTGTGCCAGCTTCACTAAAAGAACAATGGCGTAGCGATTTAGCACATGTTTTCGGCCTTATTGAGGGATCTGATTTCATGGTTGTTTCCCAACAAGATCTTGGTGCAATGGATCGCATGGCGGAGCTTGATAAATATAAACAGGTAGATCTTTTTATTGTTGATGAGGCACATAACCTGCGTAGTACAGGCAGTACACGTTATGAGCACATTCTTGAGTGGTTTCAAGACAATAATGAATCAAAGGTCCTAATGCTCACTGCGACCCCAATTAATAATTCACTTATTGACTTATTGAATCAGATTCAGCTTGGCCTTAAGGGCGAGCTAGACTCTGTCCTAGTCCCTTATAAAAATGCAACTAATGGACGTATTGAAACGATAGACTTTTTTGATGCACTTGTGCGTATACAAAAACGAATAAAAAATGATAAGGATTTTGATTGGAATTCAGTTAAGCCAACACTTATTAGTGGGATTCAACATTATTTAGTCCGATCAACTCGCCAGGGCGTAGAAGCTGAAGGATCACTTGTAGATGAAGACGGTAATAAAAAGACCTTCCCCAAGAGCATTGTTGGACAAATTGAATATAGTTATAACGATGAATTAACTACAAAAATTTCCGAAAAGATTGCAAGTAAATCGACAATGCTAGAAGGTGTAGACGCTCGAATGGTTGACCTAGAAAAGATTACTGAGGCTACAAGTCGCACCTCTCACCCGCTCGATTTTGTAAATATTATGTTAAGCCAACCTACTAATGGAGTAATTCAAAATATATTTCAGATGGTCACTCTTTTTGGGTTTGTGCCCTATAAACCGGAAATGTATCAACATAAGCTTTATCAAAAAACACCAGATGAAGTAAAGAACCTTGGGATTAAAGGTGTTGAATCACAAATAATTAACCTTCAGCTCACGGTACACAACATGTTGCTTGTAACCTGGTTAAAGCGACTCGAATCATCAACGGCTTCATTATTAAAATCGATTAAAACTTATGCAACACGTCTTGAATCGTATAGGTCATGGCTTGAACGTGGTTATATTTTGTCGTTTCATGACATTACAATAGTTGAACAAGAATATGGTGAAGATATCGAGCGAGCTTTTGATGATTACGAATCGTATATACCATTAGATAACGACAGCTATGAAGACTTAAAGCGTAAAGGCGTAGAAAAACATAACGCTGATCCTTCTAAGTATAATATAGATGCAATGATGCGTGATATATCACGCGATAAGCTTATTGCTAATGCATTAATTGATGTACTTGAAGATTTAGTTTCAATCGAGAATGATAGTAAATTAATTGAATTTGCGAAATATTTAGAAGATATTAACTCAAACGGCTCTCATGGCAAGAAGGTGCTAATATTTAGCTTTTTTGCTGATACAATAAATTATTTGCGCGACAATCTACCTAATCTCATTCAAATAGAAGATTTTAGTGAAAAGGCAGAGTTTTTAAGTGGTCAAAGCAACTCTATAGATAATGTAGTAAAAAGATTTTCCCCTATTTCAAAGAAGTATACACTGAAGCAAAATGAAAAAGAAATAGACTTTTTGTTTGCCACAGATATATTGAGTGAAGGCCAAAACCTACAAGATGCAGGCGTACTGATCAATTATGACCTACATTGGAATCCTGTACGCATGATCCAACGGAATGGTCGAATTAATCGACTTGGATCAAAATATGATGAAGTACTTATTTCTAATATGAAACCTGAAGATAATATTGAGCTTTATCTCAATCTTGTTGCACGCTTGCAAAAAAAGATTAATATAATCAAAAATACGGTCGGATTAGATCAAGGTGTTTTAAGTGCCGATGATGTTAACCCAATAGAATTTGTCGAAGATATTCGTAAATTATATAGTTCAAATCAAAATGAGGCATCGGATACACTAAGTGGACTAGAAGAAGACAAGGATATCTTATCATGGACAAACGATCATATCTACAGACTTCGCCAATACTTGAATGACCACACTCCTGAAGAGATTGATAGAATTAAGAACATTCCCGAAGGCAAATGGAATTATCTACCAGCTCGAACCGAGCTCGATTATGGGAAAGTACTTAGTTTGCTGAAAGTTGACGGTAAAACTTCAATTACTAACACACCAATAACCCAAACATTCTTTGTGTCTACAACGACAACTGGAGAGTATGCGTCTGAAGTCATTGACGAATTTGATGCTTTGCAAAATATAGCAACAATTCCGTCAGATAATGAACGTGTACGAGACACTATTAGCGTAGAGCGTAACACGGTTACGCGTAGGTCTAGCCGAATCGCAAAGATTCGTGCCGAAGCTGGTGATTCAGTATATACTCTAAAGCCTCGTCAACTGGACGCTTTGATGTTTGTTCAGCCAATGTTCCCTGATATAGCGCTAAAACCACTATTAGAAAATAGTATAAAAGACGCTCGCACAAAACGATTATTTGAAGCAACTGTTCGATTGATAAATAGTGATATCAAAGCTTCTGGATCAATCACTGCATCAACCGCCGCGAAGTTAAATGGACTTATTGCTGGACTGGATTTTAAAGAGTCAGAAACAATTAGTGCCGAAAAGGTTACGAACATATTAAACTATGCGAGGAGAAACTCATAATGTTTTCCGAACTCGCCAGAAGAGTATATGAATTAACAAACGAATCTGATAATCGCAAATCATTAGATATCGCTATTGAGACAGCAAATGAACTGATAAAAATACTTGACCCTCAGGTAAGTAATCTTAAATCTGGCGAAGACGCCTTAGATGAAAACATTCCGATAAATAAATTTCCAAACTATAAAGTCGAAAGCTGGTTTGCTCAGCATCCTTACTTCACAGGTGAACGTGTAGCCCTAAACTCTTATGAGTCAGACAAGGTACAAATTAAATTTTATTGGCTGGGCGATACAGCTACGAAGTCACGAGTATCTGCTGGTGTTATGCTAACTTCAAATTGGGAAGATAGCGAGCTAACACGGAATGATCAATATAAGATTGGTGTTGACTTCTTTCTATCATCAAATACTAAATCACTACTTATGGTGATAAGTAATAATGGCAACCTTCGAATTCTAGAATTTAATAGTCGACTATCTAATACCCAACAAGAGATTCTACAAAAATTACGAGGCGTAATAGCTCTCGAAAGCAAAGAGCAGATCCACAAGACTCTATGGGATGCTCTTGCACTAAGTGAAGTAAATAAGAAGTTCTATCAGGGTATTGCAGAGAAATTCAATGAATTATTCAACCACTTGGTCGCAGATGGTAAGAATGCCGAAGATTCAAAATTATTTGCCAGTCGTTTACTGGGTCGTCTGCTTTTCATTTGGTTTTTGCGTCGTAAAAATATTGTTCAAGAGCAGTATGGGTATTTCGATGTTGAAGGCACGGATAGTACCGAATACTATGACCAAAAGTTAAAGAAATTATTTTTTAATACCCTAAACACTCCTGTCTCAGATCGTCAGCATTCCGATGACAAAACACCATATTTAAATGGTGGCCTGTTTGAAGCTCATGATAATGACTGGGCAAATCAAAAAGTCAATTTCCCTACAGGTTTTTTTAACAGACTTTATGAACATTTAGAGCAATATAACTTTACCACTGACGAATCAAGTCCGGAATATGAACAAATTGCGATTGACCCAGAAATGTTAGGTCGCGTTTTTGAAAGCCTATTAGCAACACAGATCACTGAAACTGGCGATCAAGCGCGTAAAGCAAAAGGCGCCTTCTATACACCCCGTGAAATTGTTTCATATATGTGCAAAGAATCATTACGCCAGCATCTATATACAAGACTTGATAACGAAAATTTGAATGAAGGCATAGACAAATTACTAGATACATCAGACAGTGAATGGGAGCTTCAGCACACTAATGCCAAACGTAATTTATGGGGAGAGAAAGACCGTAATATTGTTCCGGTTAAGGTTATGCAGGCACTTGATGAACTAAAGGTATTGGACCCAGCTTGTGGTTCTGGTGCTTTCCCTATGGGTATGTTGCAGCTAATGCTAAAGACATACGAACGTTTAGATAATCGTTTTGATGTATACAAAACAAAACTTCGTATCGTCCAAGAAAATATTTACGGCGTAGATATAGAACCTATGGCCGTCGAGATTGCTCGGTTGCGAGCATGGTTAAGCATTGTTGTAGACGACGAAGATGATAACAAAGTTGAACCACTCCCAAACCTAGATTTTAAGTTTGTATGTGCCAATAGCCTACTTCCTCTTGAGCAACAAACCGGTCTGTTCGCCGATTCGTCCCTTCACGAAAAACTTTCAGAAGTTCGTAACAAGTTCTTTAATGCTCGTGTGCCAAGCAGTAAAGATAAATGGAAAGAAGAATATTATAAGCTTATAGGTAATGGCCAGAACAGCTTCTTGGATGATCAACGAGAAAGTCAACTTAAGAGCTTTGACCCATTTAAGAACTCTCAACCGGCAGATTTTTTTGACGCAGATTACATGTTTGGCTTGCCGAAGTTTGACTTAGTAATTGGCAATCCGCCCTATATTTCAGCACTCGTGGCTAAAAAAATATTTAGTGCTGATGTTAGAAGTAAGTATAAAGAGATATACGAATCTGCTAAAGGCACCTACGATATGTACCTTTTATTCTTTGAGCGCGGTAAATTATTGCTAAAACATGACGGCGTATTGTGCTATATATCTCCAACTAAATATGTAAGTGCAAAATATGCGGAAGCTTTTAGGGATTATTTGGGAATATATTGGTTATTTAAGATCGCTGACTTCTCAAATGTTAAGATATTTGCAAATGCAGGCGTATCTACATTCGTTTCTTTTTTACAAAACAATGTGAAACGTAAATTTATAGTCACAGAGAAATACACTTCTACTGCAAGGAATTCTATAGAGATATTTAACACACCGTTGGAAAGTTTACGAATATTCCCCGAAAATTTATGGGGTCATCTTATAACCGGAAATTATGAGCTTCTAAAAAAAATTTACTCGGAATCTGACATCCTTCTGAATATGGCCGAAGTAAACGGTAGCTCAACAGCCAGTGAAGCAGATAAATTCTCAAACTATGTTACAGATACATCATCTATAAATACTATGAAGATTGTAAATACTGGCAATATAGGTAGCTATGTTTCACTTTGGGGCAAAAAATCATATTCAAATAAACGCAATATGATACTACAGCCATATATACAAACGGACAAAATCGGAAAAAGAAGAATGAGCATGTACCAATCACAGAAAATAATAATATCTAAATTGTCAAAAGATATGACCGCGATGCTAGATGTAAATGGTGAATTTGTATCCACAAACACAACTTTTATTTATTCACCAAAAATGAACCTTAGTCTATTTACATTAGCCGCAGTAATAAACTCGAAGCTTATGAATTTTGTATATAAAAACATGTTCTCTGGTCTAAACTTACTAGGTAGTTTCCAATATCAAGCACCACAAATTAGATTATTACCTATAGCAAACAAGTTATTGTCTGATAAAAATTACTCTGACACGCTTGAGCAGTATGTTATGGAAATAATAAATAATAAAACTAGTGCAGACAACAAGCAGTCTGAAATTGACAGCTTAATTTATAAACTTTATGATCTAAGCCCTGAAGAAATTGCAACCATTGAGAGTAAATCTCAATAGAAGATTACTAAAACTAGACTTTACTAATATCGTGCGGTACTGTTGTGTTGTAATGAGAACAGATACAACAGAGATAAAATACTGCCTCTACGCTCGAAAATCGAGTGAATCTGACGAGCGTCAGGCAATGTCAATCGACTCACAAATTAAGGAAATGACGGCATTGGCAATTCGCGAAGGATTGAATATTGTTGATATTAAACAAGAAAGTCATTCTGCTAAACAATCCAGCCAACGGCCATTATTTAACGAATTAATTAATGATTTAAATGCAGATAAATTTAACGCCATATTAACATGGGCTCCGGACAGATTAAGTCGTAATGCTGGGGATTTAGGTGCTTTGGTTGACCTAATGGATAGACAAAAGCTCACGACGATTAGAACATTTAGCCAAACCTTTGGTAATAATCCAAATGAAAAGTTCTTGTTAATGATTTTATGTTCTCAGGCCAAACTTGAAAACGATAATCGGGGCATTAACGTTAAACGAGGTATACGAGCAAAATGTGAAATGGGCTGGCGACCAGGAGTTGCTCCAATTGGCTACATTAACCGTTCATTTAACGGAGTAAAAGACATAGTTCCAGATCCTGATCGGGCTCCATTTGTTACAGAAGTATTTAATAAGGCAGCTCAGGGCTGGAGTGGTAGAAGAATTAAAGAATGGGCTGATTCAGCAGGTTTTGATAATAAATCAGGTATTAGGGTTTCATTAAGCCAAATATTCTTGATGCTAAATAATACGTTTTATTATGGCGAATTCGATTACCCCGATGGAAGTGGCAAAATGTATAAAGGTTCTCATAAACCATTAGTATCTAAAGCACTATTTGAGCAAATTCAACAAGCAAAAGTCGTCCCGAATACCAAGACCCCATGGGGCACAAAACAATTCGCATTCAAAGACATATTTAAATGCGGGAATTGTGGCGCTAGTATTACTGCCGAGGAAAAATTTAAGCCAAGAGTTGATGGTGGCCTAAATCGACATGTGTATTATCGATGCACTAAATCTGCCAAAGATCCTGACTGCAAAGAACGATCAATAACTGCCAATATGATAACCGAGCAGATATTGGCAATGGTAGATAATGGCGATTTTGATGATATTGAGCCAACCGAACAGTTATTCAACAAGATTGAACATTACAAACGAGTTACTGGCCAATTAATCAAAGATTATGGAATTGATGCTAGCGAAAAAACTCACTTCCGAAATTATGCAAGTTATGTGTTAAAGCAAGGTACGCTAAACGAGCAAGATGGGTTTATACGAGGATTAAATTTGCCATTGTTCGTAAGTGACAAAAAGATTTATAGACGTAAGTTTATAGACTAAAAGTATAAAATTGTTATTTTTTAACTGATTGATATGTCCAAATACTGTGGTCTAATATCGACGGGGTTGTGCCTAATCTTTGCGCAACATCGCTTAGTACTTTAATTGCTTCATCATCAGAAATTTGTGGCATATTGGCGTCAGCTAGAAAGTTTCTTAGGTGTCTATCAATTTTTACAGATTCATCGCCTGCTAGAATACGAAAATATTCAGCCGTTACAGCCCCAATACCTTTATTCTCATTAATAAATCTGGCTTTATTATCTGAGTCTGATAGCCATATTCTTAGTTGAGACACGGTTTCCAGATTTTCACTTATCAAATAATCTAATAAGCTCAAAATATAATTCGCTTTTTTGTCACCATTCCAATTGATTATATTTTTTATACCAACATTTTCACAAACTTTCTTAAAGCCACTGGTGGTTTTAATATCAGGATATTTCTGAAGCACCATATTAACTCTAGGTAAAACAACTGTCTCGTACGTCAAAGCTGCTTGCAATATTCCGTCAACAATAAGCGCCCCCATATGATCATAGGCATCAATCTGATTCTGAATCTCGAAATCAGGCAATGATTTTATGTATTGTAGTAATTTTGTTGAAATTATATTATCCATACACATAATAATAGCAGATAAAGGGATTAGGTTACTCTTTTTGCGGAAGGAACACTTGAATACCACCATATCTGGCATGATTACATAAGCTTACGTGCATTTATGCAAGAAAGACGGTATAATTTACATAGTTTATACAACAATTATGTCCAATATTCCAACAGATAGACTCAACACACCTATTAAGTTTTGTAAAACTTTTGAGGAGATCTCAGAATGGCGCAAAGCTTCGTTTAATGTTGATCAAAATTCTGGAAATAATTTTAAAGACATTTTGAGCGACATTTATAGTGAGCCAACGCACTTCTTGTTCGAATTACTTCAAAATGCCGATGACGCAAAAGCAACAAAAGTTCGTTTTGAGGTCAAAAGCGATAAGATCGTCTTTTATCACAATGGCACAAAGGATTTTTCGCCCAATGACATTATATCCATAACTGGTATTGGCAACTCCACTAAAACAGAGACTGAACAATCCATAGGTAAATTTGGTGTTGGGTTTAAGGCAGTTTTCGCCATTACTAAAACCCCAAAAATATGGTCGAAAGCATACAATTTCAAAATTAAAAATTTAACAGTTCCATATAAAATAGACGCTATTGAGTTGGGCAAATGGACAACTATTTTTGAGTTAGAGTATGCGAGCGATAAATATAATAACGATGATTTATATCAACGCATAATTAACGAGGTAAACAGCTTAGATATTCAAACAATTTTATTTTTGCGAAATATTCTAGAGCTTGAGTTAGCCACAGATAATTATCGGACAATCACTTTAACGAAAAATCAATATGATGGTTATACTGAATTCTCTGACACAGAAGACGGATCAAAATATCTAGTTTTTTATGGTGGCTATAATGATCGCACAAGTATCGCCTATAAGCTAAATGCTGACGGTATTATTACAAAGCCACGAAATACAAACGTGTCAGTCTACTTTCCGACCCAGATTAAGAGCTTTTTTGGCTTTATTGTTAATGCGCCTTTTAATACTCCACGAACGCGAGAAACAATCGACTTTGCTTTTGCTTTTAACCAAGATTTAGTAAATGAAGTTAAAACGATATTCAGATCATCAATATTGAAACTAAGAGATTTGGGCTTATGGACTCTAGACACAATCCAAGACATAATGCCGATAAATAGTGAGTTATGCGAACAATCATATATTTATAACTATCTGTATGATGTTCTAGTTGAAGCATTTAAGCAGGAAAAGTTGGTGCCTGTTAAGGGATCAAATTACGCACTGGCTGGTATGGTCAATATTGCCGCAGATTATAACATTTCAAAACTACTAAATGATAAAAAAAAGAAATGGGCAACTGTATATAGCAGTCACGACTTACTAAAAACATTTTATAAAAATGAATTAGGTATATTAACAATAGATTTTAAACTTTTTATAATTTTCTGTAGCACTAACTACTTAAAAAAACAAAAAACAAGGTGGCTTTACCAGTTTTATGGATATTGTTCTGAACAATTAGAAAAACAGTTCGGGAATTATACTATAATATTTCTGAAACAGCAGCCAATTATAAAGTCACGTTCAGGTAATTTCGTTGCCGCCTATGTTGGTGAATCGCAAAATATTTTTCTTAATTCCAAAGGCTTAAGTAATGCAAGAATTGTTGACAATATATTTACTAGTAATGCGAAAAGTGTGCCTAAAGAAATGCGTGATAAGTTGCAAAAATTATTGGACAAGTTGGATATCAAATTACGTAGCCCAAAGTCAACGATAGAATTGGACATTATGAGTAAGTGGGAAAAATCAGACTTCAACGCTCGTAAGCAGTTATTTTTCGACATTGTCAAAATATATAATGAATCTAACAAGGATGAAAAAGAAGAAATTTCCAAATATCTATCTGATAAGAACATTTTATACACAACTAGTGGCGAGTGGCTTAGTGAAAATGTTTATCAAAACACAGCTAATCTACATCTTTTGTTCGATAGCGTATACGATGCTAGCTACATTCAGCCAGATTTCTGGATTGTCGATTACAAGGAGCGGGAAATTATCCAAAAAGACGGAACCAAAAAGTTAGTAAAAGAATGTCACGGTTCTAATGATTTGCTTGAAGTATTAGGCGTAAGTAATAGTTTAAGTGTTAGACGTCGAGAGTATACTGCCATACCTGCTGAAAATATATTAAAACATTACGACGTTCCTGTAGGTGTTGGGATAAATAGAGTTAAATACACATATGTAATACATAACTTTTGTGAAATCTTAAAAAATATTAATAACTTTGAGAAAAGTAAGGCATTAGTTGTCGAACTTATAGCATTGTCTGATGATAGATACCAAGGTTGTATTGAGTGGTACACATCAATGGGGGCATACAAACCAAAAAAAAATTACTTGATACCTGCACAATTTTTATTGGATTTAAGAAACGAAAAATGGATTTTTAATAATAACGGCAGATGCTTTGCGCCAAACGAGGTTTTTAAAGATGACTTTATAAAGTGGTATGAAATTAATAAATCAGATAAGTTGCTTGAATTCATAGACTTCAAGCCTAGCATTCGAAAATCACTGCCTATAGAAGATCAGGAAAAGCTTGCACTGGTTGATTTTTTTACAGTAGAAGAGTTAAAAGAATTTAAGCGTCAAAAGGATGCCGAGAAAGATTCCGAGAAATTACCAGAGATTAGTATAGAAGATGACACTCGGAGTATTGTACTAAATGAAAATGATGATTTTGTAGAGTCCGAAACTGAATCAAACCACTCGGAAATTAGTTTTAACGAAGAACCGCATGAATCTATTGAATCTGAATCAACTGACAGAAAGCATATTGAAAAAATAACTATTAAAAAAACCGATAATACAAAACTTATTATTGGTGATCAAGGTGAAAGAACGATCTTGGAACATCTTAAGAAACAGCTGTCGAATACTTCTGATATTCCTGGTGGTTTTATATCCGATGGTAAAAAGTTCTTGGTATTAGGCAATAACAACCCAGGATACGACATTGAGGTTAGTAAGGACGATGAAATTATTGAGTACATTGAGGTAAAAGCTAGAACAACCGAATCAAACTCCGTAGTAATTACGCACCTCGAATGGGAATATGCAAAGAAATATGGCGATAAATACACGATCTATATCGTAGATGGCGTATTGGGTAAAGGTGATAAAGAAGCTCCACTAAGCTTTCATAAATATAATAATCCGTATAAGCTCCATATTGATGGCAAGATAACTCTGACGCCCGATAGCTACAGATTGGCTTAACAAAAAAGTTTAGTAATTATTGATCTATTTGTCATGGTTTATTGTCGGTAAAATTACAGTTATAAGCTCGTCTGTCTGTTCTAACTTTCGCTGACGTTCGGAAACTACTTTTTTCTTGTCTGTTAACGAAAGTTGATTAAATGCCTCATGTTCTCTGGTATCTCTAACAGACCTGAAGAATATGATCAAGATAGCTATGATGATAAAGAGTATTACTGTTGCCATAAGACAATTATACGACTTTACAACAAAAAGAGCCGAATTAACGGCTCTTTTTGCATATTTAGTACTTGTCCTGGCTGTGCGAAAGTATAAATAGGAACATGGGTCACTATTTCTGCTGTCGCACTTGGCTGAGCATATGGGTCTAGTACAATTTACAGGTTAAAATTAGACAAATAGGACAAATTTTGACTGCTTTCACATTTGTTATAAAATAATTATTTATTCGTAACGAAGGGCGTCGATTGGGTCAAGTTTGGCAGCTTTATAGGCGGGGTATGTGCCAAATATCAGCCCAACAGCAATTGAAATACCTACCGTAACAGCAACTATCTGGAATGTCATAGTCGGAACAATATTTAAATCCATAGTTTTTGTTAAACCCGTTGCCATTACATAACCTAATACGATACCAAGAATCCCACCAATAATCGTCAATACGATAGCTTCTGTAAGAAACTGCATCATGATATGTCGTGTTTTTGCACCTACGGCTTTTCGTAGTCCTATCTCACGTGTTCGCTCAGTGACGCTGACTAGCATAATATTCATAACACCAATGCCACCAACTAATAATGAAATTACAGCGCTTATCATAAGAATTTTACGGAATAAATCGGTCAAGTCAGTAAGAGAACTCAGTACTTCAGTAGAACTTTTTACTGTAAAATCAGCCTCGTCAATATTCTTATAACCATGGTTGACTAATAATATATCTTCAATTGCCGTCTGCAATTTATCTACAGATTCCTCGTCGACGGCCTGAGCTATAATTGAGCCGAAGTTTTGACTCAGTTTATTTTGTTCGATAATACTTGTGTAGGGAACAAATGCAATAACATTTGGGTTATCAAACTGACTTGGCTCGATTTCAGCAAGTATACCAACTACTTTATAGTCAACATTATTAAGACTAATTTGTTTTCCTATCGGATTAGCTTCTTTAAAAATATCGTTAGCTAGGTCGTTCCCTAATACAATAACCAGTTTTTTATCTGTAACACTTTCACTATCAAAAAAATTGCCAGATTCAAGTTCGTAATTACGAATATTATCATAAGACTCTGATACACCTTGGACTGCAATAGTCTCACTAATATCAGATTGCAGTTTAGCAGTAGTAACTAATAGTGGCGAAACATCTTTTATTAAATCCTTGTCGATATCACTTATCGAATTTAAATCCTGTTCTGTTATAGTTGGCTCAACTATTGTACTCGTGTTTTTCTGGTTTTCTGGTGCTCCTTTAGGTATTTTGTTTCCAGAGTTTTGTGCTTTTTCTAGCTCTTGGGTAGTTGGAGCGTTACGTGACTCAATAGTCACATTCGTCGAACCGAGCTTTTTAACTTCACTATCGATTTTTGCGTCCATTCCCGCGCCTAAACCCATTATTGTTGTAACTGCTGCTATTCCTATTACTATACCTAAAACAGTCAATAGACTACGGCCTTTATTGATTACTATCGATTCTCCAGCTTCTGTAAAAAGATTAATCATTTTCATTTTGTTGTCTCCTCGGTAATACTACCATCACATATTCTTATTGTGCGATCAGCAAATTTTGCAATGTCTTCCTCATGCGTTATTAATACAATGGTCGTACCTTGACGGTTCACTTCCCTAAAAAGCTTCATAATACTTTTTGCGCTCTTAATATCAAGATTGCCTGTAGGCTCGTCTGCTAGTAATAAACTTGGTTTCATCATTAATGCCCGTGCTATTGCTACACGTTGAATTTGTCCGCCCGATAACTCATTCGTACGATGGCTGATACGATCTTCTAGTCCAACTCGTTTGATTGCCTCTATCGCTCGCTCATTATCATCAGATGCGGGTCTGTACACTGTAGGCAATAACACATTTTGCAAAACTGTACGGCGTTTCAGTAAATTAAACTGTTGAAAGACAAAACCAATCTCTGAACTTCTTAGGTCCGATAGCTTACTTTGGCTGAGCTCTCTTACGGAAACCCCGTTAAGAAAGTAATCCCCATAAAAATGTTGGTCAAGTAAGCCAATTATATGCATTAGGCTGGACTTGCCCGAACCAGAACGCCCCATTATTGCTACAAAGTCGCCTTTGTTGACGCTAAAGTTTACTTCATGTAGCGCAATGGTTGAGTTTTCGCCATCTTCATCGTAGACTTTTTTAAGATTTTTTATATCAATAACTTTACTCATTTGTCTTGTCCTTTTTTCCATTAGTTAGGTTAAGCTCAAGATGAGCGAGTAACTTTTCGAATGTCTCGGGTTTAGCAATAATTAATACGCCATCTATTGGCGCCTTGAAAACAAGAAGCTTGTCTGCAGCATTAATTGATAAAGATTCTCTGGCTTCGGACGGAATCACTATCTGCCCACGTTCTCCAACAGTAACTGACCCAATCAATTTCGACATATCCATTTTTACACCTCCTATGTTATTTATTACTATATAGTATCATACAATTCATATTTATCATATTTATATGAAACAATGTAATTAAATATTCATAATATTATTAAACAGATGTAGGATTATATTTTTAGATTATATTTTATTTTGTTCTAACAAATCAGTATTAGATCCATATGCTCAAACACATGTCAATTTCATTGAAATTATCTTATTTATATAGTTAATAATAGACAAAAACAAAAAGAACCGAATTAACGGTTCTTTTTGCAATTAAGTATTTGTCCTGGCTGTGCGAAAGTATAAATAGGATGGTGGGTCACTATTTCTGCTGTCGCACTTGGCTGGGATGGAGGGATTCGAACCCCCGGATGCTGGTACCAGAAACCAGTGCCTTACCACTTGGCGACATCCCATTACGCCTACATATTATAGTCTATAAAATCATTTTTTTCTACACTTCTGACGGGTATCATTTTACTGAATATTTAGTTCGGCGGTAATAGCCCTGTGGTCGGCACCACCATCGGCGGCGACATGAAAACTGTTAACTTTTATAGAATCAGATATAAACATATGATCAATTTGGATCAATCGGATGCTGGGTAGCCATTCGAATCCGCGCATTTTTGGTGTTGTGGTTGGTCGATGTGTTGGATCGGCGTCATGCAGCCCTGTTGTTGACTCTAATATTTGTAATGCTTCCCCGCGCGCCATCTCGACTGCCCTAATCGATATCGCTGGTAATACATAATTAGACATTCTTTTAATTGGTCGACTTCGTAATAACTTGGCTGGCCATATATCTTCGCCGTGCATAGCGTTATAGTCGCCTGCCATAACTGTCGGCAAATCTGATTCATTTATAATCACAGACAACTCTTTTGCCTGTTTTAGTCTGGTTTCTTCGGATCGGTCGTCCATATGTATGCCAATCATTCGGAATTGTTGTTTTGATTTAGGATCAGTGATCACAGCTGTTAATGCATTCCTTTTGTCGCCCAAACGAATAGTGCGGCAGTTGTCCATCGGTAGTTTGCTAAGCAACATTAACGATAATGGCGCATCCTCAAAACTGGATTTAGCTAGAGTGTCATTTTGGTAAGGCACATTATATATTCGGTAACCCATGTTTAGCAATTCTTTATGGTGTTTCAAATTCTCTAACGAATCTTCAACATGAGCTTCAACTAACATTAATACGTCGGCATTAATCTTTCTTATCATGGTCATAATCTGATCGGGATGGCCGCGTTTGGTTCGACTGGTTTCGCTTAGTTTACATTCGACGTTCCAAGATGTAACCTTCAAATTCATTCCTACAGTATAACAAAATAGGCAGGGTTTGGCTGATTTGTTATAATATAAAGCATAAACAATAGAAGGTGCAAATATGAGCTTGCCTAACACTTATACAAACGTAAATGAGACTGGGTGCTGCCCTGTTCCAAATATCAAAGGCTGGGATAAAACCGAGGTCAGTTTCGAAAAAAAGCGATTTATCAGGCGATATACCAATAGTATTATGTACGTCCCAATTAATATGTCAAAGGTTATGACCGAGTTGGATAAGTGCGCCACCGAAGCCGATGCTAAACTGCCAATAACGGAAGGTATGATACTGTCTCATGATATTTCTCCATGGAGGGCTGAACAATTATATGCAGTTTCCAAAGAAGTCGATTGTGCCGAAAATGTAATTTTAGACGGTACCTTTTTGTCTATGGTCTTTGAAGGTCCGTATAAGGATGCGCCAAAATGGGTGAAATCGATGCAAGATTATGCCAAAGAAAATAATAAAAATATCAGCGATATTTATTTTTTCTACACAACTTGTCCGAAATGTGCCAAACATTATGGCAAAAACTACACCGTTGCCTTGGCCCAAATAGTCGAATAATTTAAATTGAAAGCATTAGGGGTATAATTAAAGTATGAGTAAAAAAATAACTATGAAAGCTTTGAGAAATATTAATTTTATTGCCGCAGGTTTGCATTTAGCGCAAGCGATTGCGGTGTTAATTTTAAGTAAAGCATTCACGTTGCCGATTAGTGGCACTTACCTGGCGAAGAATGTCAATTATAACGGAACTAACGATTTTTTGATTTCAACAACTAAGTTTTTGTTTGATCTGTCTTTGCCGATGTTGATCGCCGTATTCTTGTTTATTTGTGCGGCGGCGCATCTTATAATTGCCACAGTTTATAACAAACGTTATAACCAAGGTCTAGAAAGTGGCATTAACCGTGCCAGGTGGATTGAATATTCATTCTCGGCCAGTATCATGATGGTCGCGATTGCCTTGTTGGTCGGTATTTATGACATTTCTAGCTTAATTATGCTGTTCGCACTTAGCGGCATTATGAATCTGATGGGACTAGTCATGGAAGTGCATAACCAAACAACTAGAAAAACCAACTGGTTGTCGTATTGGATCGGTTGCATCGCGGGATTCATACCTTGGGTAGTAATCGCCTTTTACATGTGGCTAGGTGCTGATAACGGCGCCAAAGCTCCGAACTTTGTTTATTGGATCTTTGTCTCGATATTCATCTTTTTCAACTGTTTTGCCGTCAACATGGTTCTGCAGTACAAAAAAATCGGTCCATGGAAGAATTACATCTACGGCGAGCGCGTCTATATCATCCTTAGCTTAGTTGCCAAATCGTTGTCAGCTTGGCAGGTTTTCGCTGGAACGTTGCGTCCATAAGTGTATAATATATTAAATATGATTAGACGATTTATTTGGCGTGTTATTCGCCTACTATATACTGTAATTGCTAAACCGATACTGTTTTTAATCCCGCCAGACAAAACGCACAGCGATATGATTAAGTTTTCGATGTTCTTTGGTCGGATCGGCATATTGCGCGGTTTCACGAAGCTGGTATTCGTTAATAAGACTGACGACAGATTACAACAGCATCTATTTGGGATAGATTTTAATAACCCAGTTGGCATGTCGGCGGGTCTAGATAAAAACGCCGAGATGGTGCCGATTTCCATGCGATTAGGCTTTGGCTTTGGCGAGATAGGGTCGATAACGGCTCGGGCCTGTGCTGGTAATCCTAGGCCATGGTTCTACCGTTTACCGAAGACGCAGTCATTGGTGGTAAATGCTGGTTTAGGAAACCAAGGATCATCAGCAATTTTGAGGCGGCTAAATGGATATAAGACGACTCAGGACTTCCCTGTTATCTTATCAGTGGCAAAAACTAACAGTCAAAAAGTTGTTAGCGTGTCTGATGGCATTGCCGATTATATTACAACTCTGAAGCGAGCTAAGAACAATAAGTCGGTCACGATGATTGAACTAAATATATCTTGCCCAAATGCCTACGGCGGTGAGCCCTTCACTACCCCTGCTAGGTTAGAACGATTACTAAAAGCCGTCGACAAGGTTGGCGTAAATCAGCCAATAACGGTTAAAATGCCTGTCGATTTGCCCTGGGACGCATTTGCAGGCCTTTTGGACGTCATTGTTGCCCATCCAGCCATTCAGGCTGTTACGATAGCGAATTTGTTCAAGGACCGCTCAAGGGTTAAATTGCTGGATGATTTTCCAGATACGGTTAAGGGTAATATGAGTGGTAAGCCGACTTGGGATGCTAGTAATGATCTGATTTGCAGAACATACAAAAAATATGGCAAGAAGTTGAAGATCATAGGCGTTGGCGGTATATTTACGGCTGAGGATGCCTATAAAAAAATCAAGCTAGGTGCTAGCTTAGTCGAGCTTGTTACCGGACTGATATTCTATGGCCCACAGATTGCAGCAGAGATAAGTTACGATCTGTCGAGGCTGCTAGAACGTGATGGATACGAGAATGTCAGTCAAGCAGTTGGTGTTGACATTATTTAGTTGCGCAATAGTTACCAAACATTGACCCATCGCGGAAAAAAGGCTTAGCGGCAGCAGATTTTTGCTCAATTAAATCTAGCCCATTTTGAATATTAGCACTGGTGCCACAATTAGTGCCACTTGATAAAAATGTCGGTTGTCCAAATATATTCCAAGATACTAAGGCGTAAATTAACGCGATAAGTGCAAACGCTACTAATGTTTCTACTAATCTAATTACTATTCCAATCATAGATATATTATATCAAAGAATAAGCATAAAAATATTGTAAATAATACTGTTGACGTGCTCAATATGGCAAGATGTATACTAAGAGCAGTCATGTGAGTACTGGTAAAAACCTTTTTACCCACAGGCTTTAAAAGCCACCATAAATCGTTATCGCACTACGATTGTAGTCCACCGACTAACGTTAAATACACCAAGTAATACCTGTAAAAAGGATGATAAACTGAACGGTTTTATCACCCCTATCTGGATTACTGTTACATAAACCCGTTTGCTGGAAAGTTTGCGAAAATTTTATCCGGTGTCTATTAAAATGTATTTAATCTTCTTGGGGGTGGTGCTATGAATAAGGTAAATATCAATGAACAAGTAAATGTAACTTCATTAGGCTTTCGTAAGAACCTAGTCGCTTATCCACGACGCATGGAGTTTCGCGGCGTAACTTACTACTTCATTGATGCGGGCCTACGTTGCCTATTGCGCTGTGGTGAACATATTGCCGAATTTTTTACGCTATCGGACGGTAAGGCGGATTACCACATCAAATTAGACCCAGCTAATAACATCTGGACATTGCTAAGTATCACCGCTGATGTTGTAAATTAGCAGACTCTAACTAATTGATATTGATTATAGTTTTGGCCATTATTCAAGACGATTATATCCTTTTCGGCGTGGCCAAGCAAACTACGTCCGAGAGGGCTTTTTGTAGAGATTCGCCCATCACTTGGGTTGGCTTCGACGCTGTCGACGATAGTATAATGATAAAAATGCCCATATTTATCGATTAAATCAACGACTGATCCGATGACAACTTGTATATGATTTTTGCGGGCAGGAAGAAGCTTGGAATTTGTAATGATCTGTTTCTTGTCGTCGATCTCGGACTCGATACTGTCTAGAGCTGACAGATACTCAATACGTCGCAAGTTTTCTTCTTTACTATTAGTTTTGTCTTGTTCGCGTAATGATTGGCGAATCTTTTCACGGTTATGTTCAAGTTGGTGGATAGCTCTTCTTATTTCTTTTAGACCCTTTCTACTAAGTAGAATAATCTTATTCTGGTTGATAGTGTTCATAGTGGATACTCCTCTATAACTTAATATTACCTAGTTATTATGGGCGAGATAGCTGAATATGGACTTAGATTGAAATTTAATTAGCTATTAAGTTAAAGAATTAATATAATAGTTATATGAAAGAGCTACTAACCATTGTTCGTCGCAATTTCGGGTCACCAATTGTTATTGCTATTTTTATCCTAGCCGTAGCATTACTCGCTTTAGGTGAAGGTCGTGACGCATGGTTTATTTCGTCAGTAATCCTTTTAAATACGACCTTTGCAGTCGCCCAAGAAATAAGGGCTAGGATGGCTTTAAAAAAACTTGAGCTTATGAGTGCGCCGCATGCTCGTAAGATTAAATCTAACGGCAAGGTTGTTGATATCTTATATGATCAATTGCGCATCGGCGATAATATTAGATTGCAACTTGGCGATGAAGTTCCAGCTGATGGATTAATCACTGTCTGTGATGGCCTGGAAGTCGATGAGAGTATTCTAACTGGTGAGTCGGCGCCAATCGATAAGTCGATTGGGGCGTTGGTACTTGCCTCATGTTCAGTCGTGGCTGGTAGTGCTGAGATGAAAGTTACGGCGGTGAATGCAAATACAAGAATAGGACAGATGACGTCGACATTAAAGCGCTATGAGCCTGAGCTAACACCCATCCAACACAAAATTTTTCAGGCAATTACAGTATTAACTTATGGTGCGCTTGGTCTGGCAGTGTTGATTTTTGTAATTTACTATTTGTCTGGTCAAGATGCTGTGAAAATCTTTAAAGTCATTACATCGGCTGCCGTAACAGTTGTACCAGAAGGCCTGCTATTGGCTAGCTCATTATTATTAGCTTATGGCTCTATAAGGCTAGCACAAGCCAAAGTGCTGCCACAAAAACTTGCGGCTATTGAAGCTATGGCATTACTAGATATCCTGTGTGTCGATAAAACTGGTACATTAACGAGCGATAAAATAGCTTTTGAGAAGCTAGAGCTATTTCATGTTACCAAACAGCCGATAGACAAATTAGTTGGCATTGTAGCCCGTGAAACGAGCGGCGGTAGCAACACGGGATCGGCAATCGCGGCTGGATTGCCTATTGCGGTCGATTACGAAATAATACAGACTTTAGCTTTTTCTTCAGCACGGAAGCTAAGCGGCTTAAGAGTAAAGGTAGATAATGAGTTATTCAGTGTGGTGATGGGTGCACCAGAGTATGTGTCGAGGTTGGCAAAACTTTCAGATAGCCAACAACGTCAGATATCTAAAATGACAAACGATGGCAAGCGTGTTCTACTAGTTGCGACATTCTCAGATACGACAATGTCTTTAAGAAAAATACCAGAAGAATCTGGGATGGCTGTTGGTATTGTGGTTTTGTCAAACGAGCTGCGTGATGGTGTTCGTGATACAGTTAAGTATCTGCAAGATAATAAAGTCGACATTAGGGTAATCAGTGGCGATAGCCCAAATACAGTAAGTTATGTGGCTCGTCAAGCTGGAATTAAGGGGTCTGATATGGTTTTGTCTGGCGCTGAACTTATGAATCTTAGTAATGATGAATGGGACAGTGTCGTTATGGGTACGACAGTTTTTGCACGTGTCTTGCCAGATCAAAAAGAACGTCTAATCGACACTTTTCGGACAGCTGGTAAGTTCACTGGTATGGTCGGTGATGGCATTAATGATGCCTTAGCTATAAAAAAGTCCGATTTAGGCGTGGCAATGTATGAAGGAGCGACGGCTACGCGACGTGTAGCGGATATTGTCTTGTTAAATAACTCGTTCAACTCCTTTCCAACAGGCATGAAATTGGGTAATCGAATAATGCAAGCAATTGAAATTATCGCTACACTTTTTTTTCATAAGATAATCTACAGTGTCGTATTATTGGTATCAACGTTCATATTACAGATAGCTTATCCATTTGCGCCACGACATATAACCTTTATGAATATATTCCTAGTAAGTATGCCAACGTTGATGTGGACAGTATTCTCCCCTATCCCGTCTCATAGAGTTTCGCCGAAATATTTCTGGAAAGATACGCTAATGGCAGTTATTCCTATTGCGGCAATTTCTGGAGCTGTCGTATCAATCTCTTATGCTTTTTTGAGCGCTATTCATACTAGTGATATTCAGGGGGTTGCTACGACGACGGTTATTATTGCTACGTTCCTTGGTGTCTATCTAGTATGGTTAGTGCCAAAAATGTTTAATATAAAAAATAACCGTGAATCTAAATTAGCACGATTATTATATGTATTATCCGTAGCCTCCTTGGCCTCAGTGAGCTTTGGCATTGGTTTTGTGCGTGATTTCTTTGACTTCACGACACCAGCTTGGCATAAAGCCCTGCCTTTACTTGTCCTTATAATTAGCGCAGCGATCTTCCAATGGAAGATCGCTGGTAATGCTGGTTTACGCTTAGCAAAGCGTGAGAGATAAGCTACTTACTTATTCGCTATGATTTTGCCGTCTCGTAATGTGAAAGTTCGATCGGTTTTGCCGGCGATGTCCATATCATGAGTTACGGCGATGATCGTTACCTTCTCACTACGTGTTAGGCTATGTAAGAGGTTAAAAATCTTTTTGCCTGTTTCACTATCTAGATTGCCAGTTGGCTCATCAGCCAAAATGAATGAAGGTTTATTAGCTAATGCCCGAGCAATTGATACTCGTTGTTGCTGGCCACCGCTTAATCTAGTTGGCTTGCGTAGTTGTTGATTTGCGTCGATTCCAACTTCGTTTAACAACTCTTCAGCGCGAGCTTTGCGCTTTTTCGGTGGCATACCGCCAAATTCTAAGGCTAGCATAACGTTCTCTAATGCAGTTAGGTTTGGTATTAAATTGTAATATTGAAACACAAAACCAATTTTCTTCGCTCGATACTCAGTCTGCTTCTTGTCTGATAATTTAGCTATATCCTCGCCATCAACTTCGATCGTGCCGCTAGTTGGCTTATCTAGTGCACCAAGCATGCTTAGCAAAGTACTTTTACCGCTTCCTGACTTGCCGATAATGCTGGCAAATTCACCAGTGTCAACGGACAAGCTTACGCCATTTAAGGCTGCAACTTCACCGCTCGGACTGTTAAATATCTTTGAAAGGTTTTTTACTACTAACATACTTTCTCCTACTCCGTCCTCAGCACTTCAGCTGGTCGAATCTTTGCGATGAACCAAGCTGGAATTGCGCTGCCGATTATTGCTATTAGGAAGGTCATTCCGACTGCGGTAATGAACACGGTTGGTGTTACGCTGCTGGTAACTGATGTAAAGTTTTTTCTAATCTGTTGCATTCCTCCTTGGAATGCGCCGCCAGGGCCACCAGCAGTCTTTGTCATTGGTGATGAAGATGAAGAGCCACTACTGACTAATGACGTTGTCATTGGGCCACTAACTAGCACGCCAAAGGTCAGCCCAATGATTGCGCCAATTACGGTTAGTGTTAGTGCCTCGGTCATGAATTGCAATACGACTTTTCGATTTGAGCCACCGATAGCTTTTATAACACCGATCTCATGTCGTCGTTCACGGACGATCATGATCATTGCAAGTAATACGATTGCGGCCCCTGCTACAGATGCGCCAATTACGCCGGCCATTGCAAGTGATGCAATACTCTTTAATGATGTTACAGTTGTTTCAGCTTGTTCGGCTTCGCTAGTGATATCAGCTGCGTCGCCAAGTGCCTTTTTGAGCGCCGTGACGGTTTTGCTAACATTATCGCTACTATCAACTGTGGCTATAACACTGTTTACGTCGCCGACTTGATCCGTTAAGTTCTGGACAGTTGCAAGTGGCATTAACAGCCCGCTATCCTGGAAAGTGTTACCCGTCTCGAATATACCTACAACAGTAATCGTTAAATCGTAGGCGGTAAATGTGCTGCCGACCTTTAGACTGTTTTTTGTAGCCAATGTTGCACCGACAATGGCGACTAGATCGCTACTACTACCGTCGAAAGTTGTTCCGCTGGTAATATCTAGGTCACTACCATCGGTTGAATAAGTATTTGGATCAGTAGTGCCTGTCACTGTAGTTCGAGCAGCTGGCGGAGTTCTGGTCTCGGTCGTTGATATTGATGGCAAACTGCTAGATGAGCCACCCTCAAAACGTTGCTGACGTTCACCAAAACTTCCGAGTTCGAGTGATGCAGTTAAACTGGTATCATCAGAACTCATCTGATCACTTAGCGTTGCTGAAACGCTTGCGATATGTGCTACGCTTTCTATAGTTGTAATCTGTGTACTAGTCAATGGGTCGCCACCGCCTTCGAAACCATGGACCCCCGCTGGGCTAATTGTAATACTTGTTCCGTTAGTCGATTTAACCTCGGCTATCTTGGCATTCACGCTACTTCTGGCTACAAGCATGCTTAATACTAGACCAATACTGATTGCTAGCATTAAGACAATGGCACCCGATCTTAGCGGACTACGTAGGGCGTTTTTGATGCCACGTGTTGCTACATTCATTTCTTCCTCCTGCCATATCTATATATTAAATGGCTTTAATTTATATTTTGTACTATCCCAGACTATAAAATTTATCTGAGTTTTTGCTTAGACACTATATGCTATAGGGACTTCAAAAGTGAATATCGTTGCATGCTCTAGCTCACTACTAACAGTCAATTTACCATTATGCATATCAATAATTCTTTTAGCTAATGACAATCCAAGCCCATATCCCTTTTGCTCACCACCAGTTCGTGAAGAATCAGCGCGATAAAAACGTTCGAAAATATGCGGCAGCTTATCAGCTTCAATTCCATGCCCAGTATTTATGATCTCGAATGTGGCGTTCTTTTCGTCGGTTGATATATTTATAGAAACTAGCGAATCCTTTGGACTATATTGCAAAGCATTCTCTATCAAAACTTTTATTAGGTCGGATATCGCAGGTTCGTTGCAGTTTGCAATAATTTTTTTTGAAGCCGTCAATTGAATACGGTCTGCTGGCACTTTTAATTCTTTGATAATATCGCGAGTCGTATCGGCAATATTAGTCGATTTCATCTTTAATTTTACGGTATCAAGCCGTGATAGATTTAATAACATCTCGGCAAGCTTTGATAATTTATCGACTTCTTCTAAATTACTTGATAAGATATCACGCAAATCTTGAGTACTTGCCGACTTATCACGCAGGGCAACTTCAATTTCGGTTTTCATTACGGCTAATGGTGTGCGAAGTTCGTGGCTCGCATCGCTCGTAAATCGTGACTCTTCTTCGTGAGCTTTTTCAATTGGCTTTAAACTGTGCCTTGCAAGATAATAACTTATAAAACCACCAGCGATGAATATTATAATATTAACGTATAGCAAATTAAGAGATAAATTAGATTTAGCCTTGGCTGTTTCGATCTTTGTGTAATTGCCTATGCCAAATGGTTTGGGTGGTGTTACACCGGATTGCTCGATGTTGGTTTGGAAATGTTCGATTCGAGCTTGGACTTCATTTGTCGTGATATTATAAATAGCCGCGCTAAAAACAATACTTAGCGTCATGATTACTGCTAAATACCATCCAGTTAATCTTATGGTTGTTGATTTAAACATGTCAGATCATTCCTAATCGGCCTCGATTTTATAGCCAAAGCCACGCATGGTTTGGATGAGTTGTTTGACAAATGGCTCATCGACTTTTTGTCGGAGGTACTTAACGTAGACTTCGACGGTATTTGGCAATACATCTGCATCGTAGTTCCAAATATGACTAATAATCATATCTTTGCTGCACGGCTTACCCTGATTACGTAGCAGATATTCAAGCAAGGCAAACTCCTTGCCTGTTAAATTAATTTCTTTATTACCGCGCTTTACGATGCAGGTTGTTGTATTTAATGATAGATCGCTAGCTGTTAATACGGTTTGTTGCATTTCAACTGGGCGACGTAATAAAGCTCTAACTCTCGCAAGCAGCTCGTCTAAAGCGAATGGTTTTGTTAAATAGTCGTCGGCTCCAGCGTCAAGACCACTAGTTTTATTGGATAGCGATGACTTTGCTGTCAAGACTAGGACGGGTATATGAATCTTTTGTTTTCGCATAGCCTTTACAATTTCGATGCCATTATATTGACCTGGCAACATCCAGTCGATAATTGCCAAATCATAAGGCTCGGTAGTGGCCATAGCATATCCATCATTGCCATCGAAAGATATATCAACCGCAAAGTTCTCTTGCTGTAGCGCTTTTTTGAGCGCTTGTGCTATTTTATGTTCGTCTTCGATAACTAATATTCTCATAATGTCATTATACAGCTACTAAACTTAAAGTTTGCTGAATAGTATATAAAGTTTTCTTTCTTGTGATTAGTGTATAATATATATTATGAACGTAAAAATAGAAATTGATACGAAAACGTTTGTTAGATTTTGGCTGGTTGTAATTGGTTTCGTTGTAGCAGCTTTTGTAATCTATAGTGCTCGAACAGCATTAATTATTATAGGCTCAGCAATCTTCTTGGCCATTACTCTAAGTATGCCAGTTAACAAATTAGTAAAAGTACTACCTAGTAGGAGCCGTGTTTTAAGCACAGCATTGGCGTATGTGGCAGTAGTGCTGGCTATAGGAGCTTTCGTACTCTTGGCTGTGCCGCCTATTATTCAGCAGACTGCAAAATTGGCCCAGACGGTGCCGTCATTAGTCGATACTGCTACAACACAATATTCTGGTATTAATAAATTTATAGAGAAGAATAATCTGCAAGATCAGTTTGATGAGGTTGTGACTTCGATAAAGGATAGCGCTGTTAATTTTGCTCAAGACCTAGGATCGAACGTTATTGGTGGTATTGGTTCGTTATTATCATTGATTGTGTCTGGTATTATGGTCTTTGTTTTGACATTTCTAATCTTGGTCGAAGGTCCAACTTGGTTGGGGCGCTTATGGTCGGCATTTAGTGACCAGAACCAAATGGAATCAGCTCGCAATATACTCACAAGGATGTATAACGTGGTTACTAGCTACGTATCTGGTCAGCTAGTAGTCTCATCTATTGCTGGATTAGTTGCGGGGATCATGGTTCTAATATTGAGTTTCTTGTTTAGTGTCCCGATTAATTTAGCGATTCCGTCAGTAGCCATTGTTTTTGTATTCTCGTTAATTCCAATGTTCGGTTCTACGATTGGAGCAGTTATTATTACAACCGTATTGGCGTTGAATGATTTTAAGGCGGCGCTAATTTTTCTAGGTTTGTTCGTTATTTATCAGCAGATTGAAGGTAATTTCATTTCGCCAAAGATTCAGTCAAAGAAGATTGATCTATCAGCTCTGGCAATATTAATTGCAGTTGTCATTGGCGTATATCTGTTTGGCATTGCAGGTGGCATTATATCTATTCCAATCGCTGGCTGCATTAAAGTACTAGCTGACGATTATTTTATGCGTGTTAAAAAAAGTCGAGTTAGCAATAAAAAGAATAGTGATTTGATTAATGCGATCTCGACGAAATAGCTAATTTAGTTGAGATATTCCCAAATACTATCTTCGGCAGTGTCACGAACAACAATCCCCTGGCTCAATAACTGATCTCTTAGCTTATCTGACTTTGCCCAATTCTTCTGGCTTCTCGCTAGGCTTCTTTGAATCATAATCTGCTTGGCATCGTCTGATATATCTGGCGTATTATTACTGATTAGCTGTAGTCCGAGGACTGAGTCGATAGTCTCTAAGAGTTGTACCAATGCTGGTCGGTTAATATTGGATAGCTTTGCGTTAATTACATCTGAAAATATCTCGTCGACTATTTTTAGGGCATCAGGTGTACCTAGGTCATTATTAACGGCTTCAATAACGGCTTGTGATGCTGCAAATAAAGCGACAGACCTGTCATTATTTGGCTGATCATCAGACTTGCTGTGAATCTGATGACGAATAGCTGCGATATTACGCCAGTTGTGTAGTCGGTTCTTGGCGGATTGTATGTTCTCGAATGTAAAATTGCCCTCGCTGCGATAATGACCCTGCAAGATGAACATCCGAAAGTCCATCATCGAGAAACCCTTAGCCTCAATATCATCAAGAGTGTAGATGTTATCTAGTGACTTGCTTATCTTTTTTCCGTTAGACTTAATAAAATTATTATGTAGCCAAAAATTACTAAATTTAACACCATTAGCAGATTCTGATTGTGCAATCTCGTTGGTATGATGTACTGGTAGGTGATCGATACCACCGCAATGGATATCAAGCGTATCACCAAGGAAGTTTTTGGCTATAGCCGAACATTCAATATGCCAACCAGGGAAACCCATAACTGGTTCTGCATTATCAGCTTTATCGATAAGATCAGTCGGTGTCGGCCATTCCATATCACGATTCTCGCCGGCTGGTGTAAACTTCCATAATGCAAAATCGGTAGCATTCCTCTTTTCCTTATTGAACTCAACTCTAGCCCCTGCCTTTAGCCCCTTTAAATCCAAGTGTGCTAGGTTGGCGTAAGTTGGAAATTTGGAAGTGTCAAAATAAATACCGTCGTTTGTCTGATAAGTATAACCTTTTTCCTTTAGCACTCTGATCATATCAAGTTGTCGTGGTATAAAATCGGTTGCTCTTGCTATATACTTTGGCGTAATCAGGCCAAGTCGCTTCATACCTCGTAGAAAAACGTCGGTATAGAATTTAGCTATCTCCCAGGCACTCTTACCTTCACGTTTTGCACCTTTCTCTAGTTTATCTTCACCCTCATCAGCATCGCTTGTTAAATGTCCAACATCGGTAATATTCATTGCTCGAATAACTTCATAATTATTAGCCATCAAGATTCTAACCAAGGTATCCCAGTATATATAAGCTGCCCAATTACCGATGTGTGGATAATAATAGACAGTTGGGCCGCAGGTATAGATGGTAACTTTACCTTTAGTTTGTGAAACGAATTCATCCACTTGTCCAGTGAGCGTGTTATATAATTTTAGTGTCATTATTTGCTCTCTTTTATTGCTTTATCGGTTGCTGTTATTAACTCTGGAATAATTGTATCAATTGATTCATAAACACGAAAGCCTGCGGCATATTCATGACCACCGCCACCAAAATAGCCAGCGATCATTGCTGATACTGGTATATTACTGCGCAATTTCCCAGTTAGTCGGCCATCGGGGTATGTTTTGATTGCTACACCAACCTCGACACCTTCAACTAGTCTCATCTCGTCTAAGACTAGCATGCTAGGATTGTACTTGTCGCTGTAAGCTCGAATCTCTTCAAATGGTATTCTAATTAACGCTAATTTACCGTCTAGAAAGTATTCGATTCTTTCGATAAGCTGGCCTTTATATTTTAAGATTTCGGCCGATTTTTTCATGTATTCACGTCGGCGCATCTCAGCATCATAGTTGTTCGCGCCAAGCTCAGTTAGTTTGCCAGCAATAAAAAATGTCTCTGGTGTCACGCTTTTAACTGTTAATCCTAAACTGTCGCTCATTAATGCAATTAATAGGTTTTCGGCAGCTGACTTATTAATAGTCCAACCACTATTCATTGATAGATTATATATAACCTCGCCAGTTGCGACTGCAGTATCATCATTTAACAGTGTGTGCGTAAATGACAGATTGGATTTACTAACGTGATGATCGATCGCTAAAACCTTATTAATTTCTAGATAGCTGCGTATACCAGGAGTTTCTAATACTTTTGTTAATAAAATATCCGCAGTAGTGTCGACAATAATAGCTAAATCGGCCGATGAGTCAAAATCACTAACAATACGATCCCAACCGTTAATATAGCGCATATATTTTGGTATCTCGACTGGACAGTATAATATTACTTGTTTACCTAAATCGCCTAATATCTCTTCTAACGCTAAAGCGCTCCCAAGTGAGTCGCCGTCAGGGTTCTCGGCCTGAATGATAATAACCTTAGACGCAGATTTAATCATTTCGGTTGCTAAATCGTACATTAAAAGTCCCTCCTACCCTCAAGAGCGTGCGTTAATGTTATTTGACTGGCATATTCTAAGTCAACTCCAACTGGAATACCACGAGCAAGTCGTGTGATTTTTGTATCAATTCCAGCCTCGATGATATTATGCTGCAAAAATATTGCAGTTGACTCACCTTCTACGCTGGCGTTGGTAGCAAGTATTATCTCTTTAACTTTATCTTTTTTTATCCTATGGATTAACTCGGGAATATGTAGCTGTTCAGGCCCTACGCCATCGATAGGGCTAATAGCTCCACCTAAGACATGGTAGGTGCCATTATATTGACCAGTCCGTTCAATAGACACAATATCCAGAGGCTCTTCAACTACAGCAATTGTTGTCTTGTCGCGTGCTGGATCGCTATACAATGTTGAAACATCTTCGTCTGTATTAATCAATGCGAATGTAATTGGGCAGCTTTTAACATTATCATGTAGTTTTGCGATCGATTCGGATAGTTTCATGCAGATGTGATTATCAGCGCGTAGCAAAAAATATGCGTAGCGTTCAGCTGTGCGCTCACCTACACCTGGCAATCGGCCAAGCTCATCAATAGCGTTCACTAGCGCCAATGGAAGTAATTGCGACAATATTTTGCTCCTATAATCCTAGCTTACCAAGCCCGCCCATAAGTGGCTTCATTTTTTCAGCGGCAATCTCTTGAGCTTTGGCTAATCCATCACGTACTGCGATTTCAATCCAGTGTTCCAGTTCTTCGATATCGTTTAGATCAACTTGCTTTGGATCAATTTTTACTTTCTTTACTTTAAGCTCACCAGTAATTTGCACTACAACAGCACCATCGCCTGCCTCAACTTCAACTATCTCTTTCTTTAGCTCGTTCTGCGCCTTGCGTAGATCATTCATCAATTTAATTTGGTCGAATGCCATTATGCTACTCCTTTATCTGATATTTATTGTTATTATTATACTTCACTATTCAGTCTTTTTATAGATATAAAACCTGTCGCCATCGTTACTACTGGAAGATGTAATGATTTGTGAAATGACATATCCGCTAAATTGGGCTTTAGCTTCTCTAGTTGTCCAGAATATATCTGTTATTGGTGTTGAAGATACTTGAATATTATCGTTATACTTAGCTACGACGTTATAAAAGGATAACTCATCGTTAGCAACGACCAAGTTTTTACTACCTTTGGTTAGTAAATTTAGGTCTTTTGAGAAGCTAGATACGACATTTGGGTCATAGCTATAACCATAGATATGTCTCTCGGCACCAGAGAATATCAATACCGAAACGAGCATTATCATTGGGATTATGCCGGCAACTCTGGCATACGGATTGCGCGGAAATAAGTCATACCAACTTGACAACAATATGCTCATACCTGATGCCAATAGTAGCACTAGAGGTAAGAATGTAACGCTAGTAAAGTTTGGATTTAAGATAATGACTGGGATAATACATAATACCCAGAAAATAATTACATAATTCTTTGACGTGAATCGGTCCTTAACGACTTGCACTGCGCCGATAGCGATAATTATCATTGAACCGAGTTCAAAAAAGGGTGTCATTAATGTTGATCCAGCCGGCTTGGCGAATCCTAAATATTGCACCCCTAGCGTTTTGATATTCTCTATTAGATTTGGCCAATGTAGAGGTATCCCTAATAGCTCTAGCCCAAGTTTGGGCGTGTTAATAATGCATAGGATTAATGGAGAAATCATAAATATAGCAAAGACTATGCCAATAGCTAGTTTATATATCGGTACGTTTCGGATTAGATATCGTAAATGTGGATGAAGCATTATCGAAAATATTAGTGCAATTAGAGCATATATGCTTAATGGTGTGTATAAGCTAAGGGCAGCAGCAATATAAAAAGTAATAATATAAAATATTTTGCATTTTTGCTTTCTGATAACCAAACTCGATAACAACATTAACCAAACTGCCCAGAATATATACAAAATGCTTGGTGTACCATCTTGGGCAAAGAATACGAATTGACTGGTGAATATTGCGACTAATGATGCCAATACACCGACGGCCGGCCTAAACCAGCGCCGTAGTAATAACACAATTCCAATAGCCGAGAAAAAAGCCAAAATTATTGACGGTAATTTTATAGTTAAGATGCTGACGCCAAATATTGATAGAATTATTTTTTGCAAGATGTGATAAGGCAAGTTAGCGATGGCAAATGTATTGAAATTATTTATGCGCAACGACTCACTGGTGATAACCGATTGCGTCTCTTGGGCTGATATTCCACCTGGAAAATATAATCCAGCCATAACTAGAATCGTCATCAATCCGGCCGCAAATAGACCATAGCCAATATAATAACGGCGGCGATAAATAAACGTATCAGTAATATTAAACTTACTCATGCTTTTATATAATTATAGCACCTTATCTCTTTATCTATTCATCGTGCTTACGATCAATAGACATAAAGCGTAGCCGTTCTGGATGGAAGTATAGCTCGATTTTGCCAGTTGGGCCGTTACGATGTTTAGCGATAATTAAATCAGTTATATTTTCGCGCTCAGTTTCAGGATTATAATATGCCTCACGGTAGATGAACATGACGATATCGGCATCTTGCTCGATTGATCCAGATTCACGTAAATCGGCTAACTGTGGAATCTGTGGGCTACGTGATTCAACCGAACGAGATAGCTGACTTAGTGCGATAACAGGTACATTTAACTCTCGAGCAATCAGCTTAAGGCCGCGCGAAATTTCACTGACCTCTTGGACGCGGTTGCCATAATCTCGTCCCGAACCCTGCATTAACTGTAAATAGTCGATGATTATAAGCCCAAGTGGGTGTTCGTGCATGGCTCGGCGGGCTTTGGTGCGCATTTCGAGTACTGTCATACCTGGCGTATCATCAATATATATTGGTGCTTCAGCAAGTTCGCCCATTGCTTCGGATATTTTGCTAAAATCCTCATCGGATAATTGTCCAGTGCGAATATTCCAAGCATCTACCCCAGATGCATCAGCTAACATACGATCGACCAATTGTTCTTTGCTCATCTCGAGACTAAAGAATAAAACTGGTAATTTAGCGATAGTTGCCACGTTATACGCCAAGTTGGTCACTAATGTGGTCTTGCCCATGGCTGGTCGGGCTGCGATAATAATCAGATCGCTTTTTTGGAATCCAGCCGTCATGTTGTCTAAGTCGTGATAACCAGTCCGGACGCCACGTAATGCACCTTTATTACGATGCAATTCTTCCATACGATCGAAGCTATCTGTCAAAATACTTTCAATACTAACTAGATCTTGTTTTAGTGACTGATCGCTAACCGAAAATAATTCAGCTTCCGCTTTCTCGAGTAGTTCTTGGGTTGACGTCTCTTCATCAAAACCCATCTCTGATATCTCACCGCTAGCTTTGATTAAGCGCCTGCGCACTGCTTTTTGGGCAACTAATTCGGCATAGGCTTCGGCGTGGGCTGATGTTGGTACGTAATTTGTCAACTCTGTTAAATAGGCTGATCCGCCAATAGTGTCCAGGTCTTTTTTGCGTTGTAACTCTTCGGTTAATGTCAGCAAGTCAACTGGTTTATGTTTTTCATACAGACGCATCATGGCGTCATAAATCATAGCGTGACGTTTTTCATAGAAATCTTTGGCGGTAACGTGTTCAGAAATGTCGGCCAGCGTTTCCTCATCAATTAAAACAGCACCTAGCAGGCTTTTTTCTGCATCTAGGTTTTGCGGTGGTATCTTCCCTACTGGAACTTCTTTCGTTGCCATTGATCTATACGGACTCTAATGAGACCTCTTCTCCTCCACCCATCATAGCAACAATTGCCGCTGCTTGGCTATCCTTTGGTGGTGGGGCTGTGGCTATGGTGTGGATATCGAGTCCATAAACTCCAGTCCCCTCTAGGCATTTACTGAGGAGCGGACGGTATTTACTATCATCTAACTTTTTCTTATAAAATTTATTGCCAGTATATATAGTCAGACCGTCATCATTTAGTAAGTGGTGACACTTTGATAGTACGCTATACACAGCAATAAAGTTCTGTCTGGCATATTCAACGAAGCTTTCCCAATTAAAGATATTGCTTTCGGGAGGTATAGATGAAGCAGCAGGTTTATTCTTGATAGCTTCTTCGGTAGCAACTTCCATTGGACTAATTGTGGCTGGTTTATCTTGTAAAGCTTGTTTCTTAAGTTGTGCGATAGAAGCACTAACTTCTAATGGTGGCGTAGATAATGCGATAGTCTTTATTGGCTGCTTTGGAGCGGCAGCTTTACCTAGAACACTTAATAACTTTAATTCTGGCTGTGGGCTTTTGTCGACATCAATCAGGGCATCCAGTAGCGATAGTAATTGTGGTTTTTCGGTGATTTGGTCACGGATGCGTCTAGTCAGTTGAGCAACCAAGACCGTAGCACTAATGCCATCGGTACTGGCACGATTTAGATTTGCTACCAAAGTATTAATATCGCGATTCTCAACTGATTCTAATAATGAATCTATCATCTGAGTAGGCGCTAGCCCTAGCGTGTCCTCGATCAGTTTGACAGTAATCAGATCTTTGCCCTTGGCATCAACTAAATCAGACAATTGATCTAATAAACTGATACTGTCGCGAAAGCTGCCATCGCTACGCTGAGCGATTAAGCGCAAAGCGTCGTCGTCAACCTTGATCTTCTCTTCGCTAGCAATGAATTTAAGGTGATCTATAGCGTCATCAATGCTAATTGGACGAAAACTGAAACGCTGAGTACGGCTGATGATTGTGGCTGGCAGTTTTTCGACATTGGTTGTGGCTAGGATAAACACGATGTGCTCAGGTGGTTCCTCCAAAGTCTTTAATAGTGCGTTAAAAGCGGCTTTGGATAACATGTGGACTTCATCGATGATATAGATCTTCTTTTTAGCCGAAACAGGGGCGATTTGGACTTTTTCGCGTAAATCTCGTACATCTTCAACGCCATTATTACTGGCGGCATCAATTTCGATAATATCTAGATTAGTGTTCTCTTCGTCGTATGGCAGCCCATTAATTTCGTGAGCTAAAATACGCGCGACTGACGTTTTGCCAACACCGCGCGGTCCAGTCAACAAATAAGCGTGCGACACATGCCCTTGCGATATGGCACGTGATAGGATGTCCGTGATGTGTTTTTGCCCAATGATTTCATCAAGCGATTTAGACCTGTATTTTCGGTATAATGCTTTGGACACCTTAATTTACCCCTCGACTTTCATCTTTAAGTATACACTTGCTAGACGCTTTTGGTTGTTGTGATTTAAGCGATTTAATGATGAAACGTATCTATTTTGCTTTAATCTACGAGCCACTTCGCGCTCCCATTTTTCGTTGAACTATTTTTGTTTTCACCTCTTAGTGATATATCTATTGTAATTGTTTTGGCTTAGAAAGCAATACATTAGATTACCAACAAAAATGGACCTGATTTGTCGTCCAGGTCCATTAAAATCGACAAGAGATAATTAAATAACTTCTAGCGGGCTATATAGGCACGGCTTATGCTTAATGGTAATTTATATTGGCTAATCATGAATTAATGCAAAAATTCTTATAATGCAGCTTCGACTGCTGCCCAAACGGCGTCTGGGTTGTCAGCTGGAATGATTACTGTTACTTGGTCACCGATATTGACTCGGAAATATGTAACACTAGCTAATAATATGCGGTATTCATGGCCGTTAGCTTCGACATAATACTGACCATCGTGTTGGACTAGTGTACCAATAATCTGTTTGCGCTCAACTGGGCTGATTTGTTTATATATAAAGCCACCATCATCTGTAATGGTAAGCTTCAATATATCGCCTTCAACAAGTTTTGATTTACTAGCATAATTGGTCGGTACTGGATATTCTTTGCCATCTGGCCCAGCCATTTTTTGGCCATCAAAAACGCCCTCAACAACTTTGCCCTTGGCATCGTCCATCGTGTTAGATCGTGGTGTGATGACGGCACCATCATCACCTATGATACTAATCAATAGCTCTTTAGCAGCAGCTAGATTAATCTCGGCCTCTTGGATTAGGCCATGCAATCTTTTTACTTGTTTTTCTGGTAGTTCAGACATAGTAACTCGCAATTCCTTGTCTATTTTTGTCATAATATCACCACTATATATACCAATTTAATAACAGATTGTCAACAATAATCTGTTAGTTAGCATAAAAAACGTGAATCAATAAATCAAATTATTACATAGAATTTAGTGCATATCTTTTACTTGAAAACTTGCCGAGCGAACCGTAGCTCGCTCGGCAGGGTCTA
>CAZHGY010000003.1:0-49069 GCA_964532235.1 uncultured Saccharimonas sp. (SeqCode)
TGATTGATTTGGGGGTGTCGTCACCACAACTCGATCAAGAAGAGCGAGGGTTTTCTTTTACAGGCAATGGCTCGTTAGATATGCGCATGGACAGAAGGCAAGAAATGACAGCAGAGATGCTCATTAATACCGCCACCGAACAAGAATTAGCGCGTATCATTAACCAATATGGCGAAGAACCAATTGGTTTATCTAAGACAATTGCGAGTGCGATTGTCGCAGGCAGACCCTTGTCAAGAACCAGAGAACTAGCCGATTTGATCAAGTCCAACTATCGTGGAAGATGGAAGAAAATACATCCAGCCACGCGTACCTTTCAAGCCATACGTATAGCTATCAACGACGAGCTAAGGCAAGTTGAAGATATTTTGCCCCTCTTGCCCCGTCTGTTAAAACCGGGCGGGCGAGTCGGCATTATCAGCTTTCATAGCCTAGAAGACCGATTAGTTAAACGATATTTTAAAGATCAGTTTGACGCCGGTTACGAAGCTTTATTGCAGCCAGTGACTAAAAAGCCGATAGCTGGAAGTATTTACGACGTTCACAACCCGCGAGCTCGCAGCGCCAAGTTGCGTGTCGCAGTGAAAAAATAAAACAAACATAATTGGAAGGGGCAAAACACCATGCCAGTCCGAATTCAGGTACAGTGTGCCGACATCGCGCAAGCGGTGACAGTACGCGTACTATAACAACTAACAACTAGTACCTCACTCTGTTTAAAACAGGGTGGGGGAACCAAAAATAAAAATATTTAAAGAGTAATAAATATGTCTTATCAACGTACCCAAAATTTTTATAGTAGTCGTCGTCAGCAAAACTGGTCTCGTAACCAAAATACTGTTGCTTTTATATCAAATGTCAAGCTTGGCCCTGTGACCCACACTGTTCTTGTAGCGCTGATGGTTACCGTGCTAGGTCTAATCTATTTAACACAGGCTACAAGGGCTACTAGCTATGATTATGCGACCCAGAAAATTGATAGCCAGATTTCGGAGCTAAATAGCCAAAAGAGTGATTTAGAAATTGAGAATGCTAGATTGACATCATTAGAAAATGTTAAAAACAGCACTGTCGCTGCAACAATGAGCGCTCCAGCATCTACGGTTTACGCTCAATAATTATTATGAAGTTGGAATTGCAAAAAGGCAGCCGATCTAGATTTTTAGCAGCTATGATATTTGGTATTATGGCTGTGTTTGTCGTTCGACTTTTTTATTTGCAGATAATCCAACATGGGTATTACGTCGAATTAGCGAACGAAGAACAAGTGAAGCGTTTAACTATCCCTGCAAAGCGTGGAGTTATTTATGCGCTTGACGGTTCAAGCCCAGTCCCATTGGTTATGAATCAAACAGTTTATACAGTGTTTGCGGATCCTCAAACAGTTAAGGATGATGCAAAAATTATTAGTGTTATAAAAAAAGTTGCTGGTGGAAATGCTAGATCTAACTTACAGACTTTGCTAGACCAAAAAGATAGCCGTTATCAAATACTGGCGACGAAAATCTCTCGAGCTCAAGCTGAGATGATAAAAAAAGAAGATTTAGATGGCATCGGATTTCAAGAAGGATCTCAAAGGGTTTATCCTGAAGGTTCGTTAGCATCTCAATTATTGGGCTTTGTTGATTATAGCGGATCTGGTAAATATGGCGTTGAAGAGAAACTGAATGATCGTTTGACAGGTACCGATGGATTACTACAATCTGTGACTGATGTTAGTAATGTACCGCTTACTATTGGCAGTGATTATATTAACAAAGCAGTTGTTGATGGCGAGAATATTGTCCTAAGTATCGATCGGAACGTGCAATCTTACGTGAGTGAAGCATTGGCCAGAGGCCTAGTGAATACTGGGGCTACCAAGGGCAGTGTTATTGTCATGAACCCCCAGAATGGCAGAATTATGGCGATGGCTAATCTACCTACGTATAACGTTACCGAGTATGACAAGGTGACTGATGTTAGTTTATTCAATAATGCCGTTGTGTCAGAACCGTATGAACCAGGCTCAGTTATAAAAACGCTTACTATGGCAACTGGGGTAGAGAAGGGTGTAGTTAGCCCGACCTCAACGTATGTAAATACTGATTATATAAGGGTTGAAGATGCTACAATCAAGAATTTTGACTTAGGATTAGATGGCGTTGTTACGACTTTTCAGGAAGCACTAAACCTTTCTCATAATGTTGGCTTTGTCACTGTCGCAAAGAGGTTAGGGGACGGCGATAATATCAATCGTCAAGCCCGCGATACGATGTATGAGTTTTTTCATGACAAGTTTAAGCTTGGTCAGATAACTGGTGTTGAGGTTGCTAATGAAGTAGCGGGAACTATCATTTCGCCAACTGAATCGGAGGGTGGAGCAGTTCGATACTCGAACATGGCTTTCGGTCAGGGGATGGATATTACAATGGTTCAAGTCGCAGCGGCCTTTAGCTCTCTGACTAACGGTGGTAAGCGGTACACTCCGACTATTGTTGCGGGAGTAATTGATAAAACTGGAGAATATGTTGAAAATAAGATCAGTGCTCCAACATATCCAGTGTCAGCTGCAACTGCGAATACTTTGCGTGAAATGACGCATACTACTCGATCATACTTGTTTGGCTATCATGACAAGACCGGGTATTACACTGGCGGTAAGACTGGTACCTCTGATGTTTTGATTAATGGGTCCTATTCATCGGATGAGTCAATTGCTACATACTTGGGATATGGAGGTAGCGTAGAAGAGTCTAAGTATGTCATAATGTTACAGTTATCAGCAGATGGAAAGGCGCTAAACGGCGCCCTCGATGCCGAGCCGATATTCACGGATATGTCAAATTGGATGCTAGATTATTTAAATATACAACCGAAAGCGTAGAGAATATGGACTTACTAACAGACAAGCTAATATTAAACTTTTTGTTAAGCGTCGGGGCATTTATGCTAGCAATGCTACTAACGCCGATATATACTTTTTTAGCTTATAAGTTCAAATTCTGGAAAAAACAACGTACGACTAGCACGACAGGTGAGGATCTAACTGTATTTAATAAACTTCATGCCGAAAAGTTTAAGCGTAATATTCCTACAATGGCTGGTGTCGTGTTTGTTTTGGCGGTAACTATTGTAACAATTGTATTTAATCTGGATCGAGGTCAAACTTGGCTGCCACTGGCCGCTTTGATTGGCGGCGGCGCAGTAGGCTTGCTAGATGATATTATTAATGTTCGTGGCGATGGTAGTGGTGTTGCGGGTCTGCGCTCTAGCATAAAATTTATGATGATTGTTGTCCTTGGCTTAGCTCTAGGCTGGTTTTTCTATTATAAATTAGGTGTGACAGATATCCACATACCATTTATTGGTAACCTAACATTAGGCTGGCTAATTATTCCATTATTTGCATTCGCGGTTGTTGCAACTGGTAATGCGGTTAATATCAGCGACGGGCTAGATGGCCTAGCTGGTGGGTTGGTAGCAGTTAGCTATGGCGCATTTGGCATTATATCGATCTTTCAATCACAATTTCTGCTAGCTGGATTTTGTTTCACCATTGTCGGTGCGCTTCTTAGCTATTTGTGGTTTAATATTTTTCCCGCTCGGTTCTTTATGGGTGATGTAGGTAGCTTTTCGCTAGGAGCTTCACTAGGTGTAGTGGCTATGTTAACGAATACCTTATTTTTACTGCCAATTATCGGAATCCTATTTGTAGCCGAAGCTGGTTCAAGTTTAATTCAAATCTTTAGTAAAAAAGTTTTTCATCGCAAAATATTTATTTCAGCACCTTTTCACCAACATCTAATGGCTACTGGTTGGCCAGAGACGAAAGTCGTTATGCGTTTTTGGGTAATTGCCGATGTGGTTGCATTTATCGGTATTCTCTTAGCTTTAACTGGGGGTAATATATAAAGTGCGATTTCATGCCTCTAATAGTAAGATAGATTTGATTCGTCGCCATAGGCCAGACTATCTGATTGTTTTATATATGGGCCTGTTAATGTTATTAGGCCTGGTAGTGATTTATGCTATCGGTCCACAGCGAGCGAATGTCTTAAATAATGCTTATGGCAGCGACTATAATAGCTCGTACTTCTTTATTAAACAGATTATTAGTCTAGCCTTGGCGGCAGCAGCGTTTGCTGCTACAACACTAATTCCGTATTCATTATTGTCGAAACATGCTGGTAAAATCGTTGCTATATCCTTAATAGCATGTGCCGTACTAGCTGTAGCTGGCTGGGCAAATTTAAGCATTGCTCAAAAGACTTTAGGTGCGACGCGTTGGTTTAATCTAGGGGTTTTCGGTAGTTTGCAGCCATCAGAGATGCTAAAATATGCATTACTAATTTTTACGGCTGGGTTTTTAGGTAGTAAAGTTAAGAACGGCAAAGCTAATGATTTACGCGAGACCTTAATACCGATAGCTATACTAGCAGCTATATCTTTGTTGTTTATTGTCGTGATCCAAAAAGATCTAGGCACTGGTGTTTCCTTGGTCGGTATAATTATGGCGATGCTATTTGTCAGTGGCTTAAACCGTAAGAATATTAGCATAATTATCGTTGCATTATTGATAGTTGGCTCAGTCTTTATTGTTAGCTCCCCACATCGTATGGCGCGTATCGTAACGTATTTGAAGGGTGATAATACGTCATCAACGAGTGATGATGGTAGCTATCATATCGAACAGGCAAAACTGGCTATTGGCACCGGCGGGCTATTTGGTGTTGGTATTGGCAATAGTGTACAGGCTACTGGCTATTTGCCAGAAGCAATCAATGACTCGGTGTTTGCAATTATGGGTGAGATTTTTGGTTTCGTAGGTGCGGTTACGATATTATTGCTGTTTGCTGCATTATTGATACAATTATTAAAGATCATGGATCATCTAACAGATGTCAGCCTGAAACTACTAGTTGCAGGGGTATTTGGTTGGCTGGGTGCGCATGTTATTCTTAATATAGCGTCAATGCTAGGGGTGTTCCCGCTAACTGGCATTACATTACCATTACTCAGTTTCGGTGGTACTAGCATGTTATTCATTGCGGCCGCCTTAGGAGTTGTCTTTCAACTATCACATTATACAGTTCATTCATCAAATCTAAAGGAGGCAAGCTATGAAGATTCTAGCAGTCGGCGGGGGATCGGGCGGTCACGTTACGCCCGTCGTGGCAGTATTACGAGAAGTTAGAAGCCTTAAGCCAAAGGCTGATATCCGTTTTTGGTGCGACAAGAAGTTCACTACTCAAGCTCGTGAAATCATGTCCCACTTTGATAGCAGTATATCAGTTCAGACGATATGTGCTGGCAAGTTTCGTCGCTATCACCATATGTCAGTAGTGCGTCATCTGATGTCGCCATCAATCGTGTTTCCAAACATTCGAGATGGCTTCTTGATTGGAATTGGTTTCTTACAGAGTGTAGTAAAACTACTTCTTTGGCGGCCTGATGTAATTTTTACAAAGGGTGGGTACGTGTGTATGCCGGTTGGTTTGGCGGCTCATATATTACATATACCTTTAGTAATCCACGATTCGGATGCTCATCCTGGTCTAACAAATCGAATTCTTAGCAGATGGGCGACGGCAATCGCCACTGGTGCACCTCTTGAGCATTATGACTATCCAGCTAGTAAATCAAAATATGTAGGTATTCCAATATCTGGTGAATTTCGTGAATTTTCGGAGTCGGAGAAGCTGGCTGCTAAGAGGCAGTGGGGAATTGACGAAAATAGGCCACTCATAGTCGTAACTGGCGGTGGATTGGGTGCACGTCGTATCAACGATTCCGTAGCGGTTGTTTTAGGTGAACTAATGGCGCTTGGGTCAGTCGTTGTAATGTCAGGCTCTAATCAATATGACGAACTCCGTTCAATAATGCCTCCAGATAGCTCCAGATTTCAGCTATACTCTTTTGTATCTCATGATATGGCTTCGCTACTCGGAGCGGCTGATGTTGTTGTCGCTCGTGCTGGAGCAACCACAATTTTGGAACTAGCAGCATTAGCAAAGCCGACAATATTAATACCTAACGGCGAATTGACGGGTGGGCATCAATTAAAAAATGCAGCGGTTTATGCTAAGAAAAATGCCGTTATCGTACTAAATGAGATGAGAGTATTGGATAATCCACAGTTGTTAGTGTCGGCTATCAGGGATGTTTTAATTGATAGCGATTGCGCAAAAAAGATGGCAAAAGCTCTTTCTGGTTTTGCACGACCTAATGCTGCGAAAGATGTAGCCGAAATGATTATTAATAGTATAAAGTAGGTGATTGATGCGGATATTTTCAAAAAAACAATCCAAGCCAATACCCAGACGTCGATTAGAACATGCTACTAATCAGGCTGCTAATAACGATGCTTTTAGACGCAATCGTACCTTGGTAGGATCAACCTCTGACAATATAAATGGCATTAATGTCGTAAAGTCTGGACTAGAGTCGCCTCGTGCTCATATTCATGGTTTAGCGATTAGGCGCCGTCGGGTATGCAGTGTTCTGTTAGTGATGTTATTATCAATGGCTGTTATTGGACTGTTGATATATAATTTTACGGCATCGCCAACGACCATAATCTCTGGTAAGCCTATTTCAAAAACTTTTAATGAGTCGCGTTATAATACAATTATCCAAGATTATCTAGACGCTAATCCTATGGGACGACTAAGTTTTCTCTTAGATCAGTCTGCTTTGACGTCTTACGTTTCAAGCAAGCTGCCAGAGGTGTCATTGGTTGAGCTAAATGGCATGGAGCGTATTGGTCAGACAAGTTTTGCTATTACTATGCGTCAACCGGTGGCGGGTTGGGAAATTAATGGAAAACAATACTATGTTGATTCTAAAGGTGTGTCTTTTGAGCTAAATTACTACACAAATCCATCTGTTCAGATAATTGATAACACTGGAGTACCGATTCAAGCTGGAACTACTAGTGTTAGTAAGCGCCTATTGGGCTTTGTGGGCCTTATAGTATCTAAGGCCAGTCAAAGCGGCTACATAGTCACTAAAGCCATCTTGCCGGCTGGTACAATGCGTGAGCTGGATATTAACATCCAGAATGTTACGTCACTCATTAAATTCACGATTGATCGTTCGGTGGGGGAACAAGTAGAGGATATGGGTAGGGCACTACAATACTTTATGGCAAATGGCCAAGACCCGTCATATATTGATGTTCGTGTTAGCAATAAAGCTTTCTATAAATAATATTCTTCGTCCAACAATAATAGTAGGTAGTACTCTCCGCCCTACTTTAGTGTTCTAAAAATGTTCTATATTTATGTATTTACGATATAACGTTAAAAAACATACAACAATATCAAAATAAAGAAAAAGCAAATTGTGGATAAACTAGGCGAGTATAGCAGCACAAATCTAGGTGGCCAGCAATTGTCAAAAATAACATCAATACGGGCCTTGGGCATGTAAATTAATATATACGTATATATACAAACGTAGCGTGCATCTAATAAAACAAAACAATGTGCCGAACGCATTCTATAAGGGTATACTACTGCTTTTCTGGGACTGCCCCGCAAATAATAGCGGTATTTAGATGAATGATTCCTCATCTTATATTCATATACAGAATGTCGTAAAAGATATATTGTGCGACGTTAAGTATGTATGTAAAACATGAATGTGTATATTCGTTTTGTTTTGTGCTATTCTACTACTTCGATGCGCGTATGTTTATGTTAAAATTTATAAGCTCTGCTGCTACCAATTAATGTGTGTCGTATTATGCCTATTCATATACATTTTGACTTATGACCATTTTAAATCCGTATTCGCCATTATTTGCTTCAGCCCAAACGACCCAACCGCAGCTGTTACTATTGTGAATTTTTAGCTAATTAAACTAAGTTCTATATTTGTTCTATGTATGTCAGTACATAAGCTTAAATAGTCGGAAGCAAATTCTAATGCTTTATGCGAAATGTATTATCATTAGCTTGTTGCGGTCGGGCTTGCGCTGGTGACTGGGCGTTGGCTGGATTTGGCACTTTATATGAATTGCCAGTAAGAGGTGGCCTGTCGTCGTTAGATTCACCAGTCTGATAAGGTTTGTATGGCGGTCTATTTCTATTATTTGACCTTGGACGACGCTGCTTCTGGGCAAAACTACTGCTATCTGGGTTATTAGATTTTACCTCCGTCATGGCAGCGTAAGATGATTGTGGCTTATTCTGCCCTATTGGTGTTGAGGACCGCTCGCCTATTGGCTTGATGCCATCAGGCCAATTCATCTGTTGAGGCTGGGCTGGCTTTTTTGGCAATAGATTCTCAGGTGGTAATATAATATCGCTAATTTCCTTTTCAACCTCAGCACGTGGTCGACTATAATAACGGCGAGTATTCTCGATAATTCTACCAGTGTTATCCATCTGGGGCTGAGGCAGTGTCAGAGTTGTTGCGTTAAAGGCAGCGGCCTTCTCACCACTAATGACCATATTGATAATAAAGTTACGATTATGCATTTGTAGTAAATCATTTGGTTCAAAGGTTGGTTCGAATTGCTTGGCTAATATCGGCGAATCGTCAGCCGAGACGCGAAACGAAATTACTGTTCCTACGTTACCAAAGACAGCGTCACGTACAGTCTCGCTCATCTGACTGATATATTGGTTGGCGACAGTTAAGTTTAGGCCATATTTACGGGCTTCAGACAAAATTGTAGCGAACGAGTCAGTGGCAAAGTTCTGAAATTCGTCTACGTAAAGGTAAAATGGGCGCCTATCCTCTACTCTGGATATATCGCTACGGCTCATAGCTGCTAGCTGAATCTTGGTGACTATGAACGATCCAAGTATGGCGGCATTATCCTCGCCGATTAAACCTTTAGATAGGTTGACAATCAATATCTTGCCTTGATCCATTATTTTGCGGACATTAAAAGTTGATTTGGGCTGGCCGATAATGTTACGAATAATTGGGTTAGCTGTGAATGCGCCGATTTTATTCAAAACTGGCGCAATAGCTTCGGTAGCAAACTTCTCGCTCCAGGCAGCAAACTCCATCTTCCAGAATGTTAATACGACGGTATCTTTACAATACGTCAAAGTTTCGTTACGAAATTTTTTATCAGTTAACATTCGGTTGATGTCTAGCATGGTCGTCGATGGACGATCTAATAGTGCTAGGATAGTGTAACGCAGGATATACTCAAGCCTTGGCCCCCATGATTCGCCGAACATACGTTTTAGCACACCGATGACCTCGGAACTAATATTTGGCTTTTGATTTGGGTCGTAGACCTCTAGAGGGTTAAATCCTACTGGGTAAGCTGTATCAGCTGGGTTGAAATAGACAACATCATCAAGCCTACCGCCAGGTATAAAACGCATATTATCGACAGCAAAGTCACCGTGTGGGTCAATAATTGCATAACCATGTCCATGGAATATGTCGCTAAGCGCGAACAGTGATAGTAAACCTGACTTACCAGATCCTGTCTGTCCAATAATATATACGTGTCTAGATCGATCTGATCTTAACATTCCGAACTGATGTTTGACGCCGCGAAAATTAGTCATGCCAAAAGCACTAATATTTTCGTCATGAGCGCTGTTGCCGGTTATAATTGGCAACTTGGAAGGCGGCTCAGCGGATTTGCTACTAGCCCATACCACGTTAGGAGTCTCGACGTTAGTATGAGGTAGATGAAAAACGCTTGCCAACTCTTCGATGTTTAGTATATATCCAGGGTCATTAAAGCTGCGGGCTCTATAGTCTCCTAGGTCTTCTTTTTTAAAACTAGCCTCAGACATCTTGAAACCATTCAGATTAGTACTGTTGTATTGTTTGAAAGTACCGACAATCGCCTGCATACGTAGTTTGGCATTAACTGTGCTATCGCCTAAATAGGCCAGCCTAATCTTAACCTGATAACCTAATTTAGTAGCTTTCTTCTCTGCTTCGGCAATCCTGGTTTTGTCTCGGTCGGAAACTTCTGGTACGGCGGATGTCCCCTTCCCAGCTTCGGGTGGCGTCCACAATGCGCCTAATAATCCGAGAAACCAAGTAAGACTGTCGCTAAAAGTTAAAGGCTTCTTGCCTTTTTTAACGTCTTTAACCCACTGTTCGGATGATTTATGCCAATCATCGGCAATTGGCCGCGTTAATATTTGGATCCAGACTTCTTCGCCAGTTGACTCTAACTTTGCTAATGCACCAGTAATACCAGCTAAAGGATCGACCTCAAAGCTTTGGAATGTCTTAATTGGCAGCATCTCGTTATCTGTTAGCGCGACGTCAGCGGAATATGCTACGCTATGCTCACGCTCGTGGGTAACATAATCTTCCTCGGCTTTACGTATTTGAACAGTCGGATATTGAGAATATATTTGTCCTTCGACGAAACTGCGTAGTGCTGTTGGCACCCAAACATAAAAATGAATTTGCCCATTGACAGATGCAATCTCAAAACTCATATGTTCCTGAAAGCCGTTATTCAATGCTAGCTCGGACTTGTCGCGCAATATGCCGTGTAAGCTAGCGAATAACTGTTCAGCGGCTAATTCGCTTTTGTCGTTAGCTTTCGGAATCTCCAACATTAATAATTCGCCATCGATATTTTTTGCAGCGATTTTAACTTTATGGTTATTTTGCCACGTTAGATATGCAAGTATTAATACGGCTGGTGCCCAAATGTACCATTTCAGTAATAGATTAATTATAGATAGAAATATGCCCATGGTTACCCTTATATTGTCTCACCGTAGCCCCTACTTGGCAATGTTACTTTGCGCTTGGGTCGAATGTGTAAGTTGCTTTGGCGACGCGCTTGAACTGTGGTTTGCTTTGCAAGTTTAATAGAACAGTCGTTTCTTTTACTTGACGGCTTTTTAATACGCGTCGGACGATCTCGTCGCGGTGAAGCGGAATAGTGGAGTCTTGCAGAACTTTGGCGATAATATCAGATACGGTGCCCTTGTCAAATCCCCAGCTGCTGAGTGCATAGATGCCTCGACCGATTAATACGAAGCGCGAATCTTTAATTAACTCATTATGAATGGCTTGAGTTGTAACATTCTTGCGTTTAAAATCACTGTCTTTGATATACTTTGAGATGTCGCCAAAGTGCATAGGCTTACCACTTTCGGCTAAAATAACGAATATCTTGTCGCGGATATTCTTTGGGTTGACTGTTGGCCATTTTTGTAGACCCCAGTTTTCGCCCAAGTTTGCTAGCGACTTTGAGACGGAAGCAAAAGCTTTGACATATATAGGATGTTCAAGGGATAGCTTCTCATGCAACTGATCGATAGTCAGCGGTTCGCCATTCTTTTTGATAACTGACACAATCGTATCGACTTCGCCACGAATCTTCTTGGCGTCGCCATATTCACTAATTCCTATACTGTGATAATAGTCGTCATTTTCATCAACAACAGTTAGTAAGGGTGCTAATGTGGCGATAAAAGCGACATGAGCACGTTCACGTTGATCACTAGTCTTGCTTATTAATTTGTCTGTTAGATCTTGAACTCTAGCAATACGTCCCATCTCGGATAATGTGCGTACGATTGTCTTTTCAAAATTATTTAACGAATTGATTTTGCCGCTCGTAGTTGCGATTCGTAATTTACCCAGAATAGCTTTCTCTAACTGACGGACGCGTTCGCGGGTTATTCCCAGTAGTTCGCCAATCTGTTCCAGCGTTTCGCGTCGGTCGTACAAGCCAAAGCGACGTGTAATAATCTCACGTTCACGTTCGTGTTCGATGTTGCTTAATATATCCTTAGCTACAAGTTTAATAGTTTCTGCTTGGCTTTTTTCTGACATTTCGCTCATGTCTTACGGTTCTTTCCGCCCACTTTTGTATAATTTTTAATATTAATCTTACTAGTATTCTAGAATAGAATTTCTATAATGTCAAGTATTATGCGTGCTGATATCATTATAGCACTAAATGGACATACGACGTAGATAATGTCGTTAAGCCTTTACGATTTTCGTTTTACTGTTTTTGTCACCTTTTTATGGGCTAGATAGCGCCCTCTCTTAGGTGTTGGTGCAGATTTTAGCAGCTCTTTGGCTTGATCGTGAGTAATGCTAGCGGGCTCAGTATCTTTTGGAACTTTAGCGTTCTTTGAGCCATCAGTGATATAGGGTCCAAAACGGCCTTTTAGCACTTTTATTCCATCGCCAAAGTCCAGAATGTTCTTTTCGGAGTCACTTTGCAGCTTGGCTGCATACAATTCCAAAGCCTGTGGCAATGTGATATCGTGCGGGTCTAGCGGTTTGATACTAATAAATAATTTATCAACCTGGATATATGGCCCAAAACGACCAATATTAGCCTTAATAATGGTGCCCTCGGGTGTTTCACCCACGATGCGTGGTAGTTTAAAGGCTCGTAAAGCTTCGTCTAATGTGACATTCTCGATCTTGCGGCCGGCTGGCATAGGTGCAAATTGTGGTTTTTCCTCTTTATCAGCGCCATCGCCTAACTGCAACATCGGTCCAAAACGGCCAAACCTAGCCAAAACTGGTTTGCCCGAAACTGGGTCGATGCCAATTTCTCTGGCTTGGGCTACAGTGCTACGGTCGATGTCGCCTGAGTTCTCGATCAGTTTATGGAATGGAATATAAAACGTATCTAACATCTGATTACGTTCAGCGGCGCCGGCAGCAATCTTGTCTAATCCTGCTTCGGCCTTGGCGGTAAATCCATAGTCGACGATTTTTTCAAAGTGATTTGTCAAAAAGTCGCTCACTACTTCCCCGGCTGGCGTTGGTACTAATTTACCCTTATCAGAACCAGTTTTTTCACTGACTATCTCGCGTTTAACGGTATTGTCCGACAGGTTCAGACAGATAATGTCGCGTGGGTTGCCTTCGGCTTCGCCTTTTTCGGCGTAGCCTCGAACCTGAATAGTATTAATGATAGTGGCGTATGTCGAAGGGCGGCCGATACCCAATTCTTCTAATTTCTTAACTAAGCTGCCTTCTGAATATCGGGCTGGTGGTCGGGCGAATACTTGTTTAGCACTGGCAGACCCCAGATCTAGAGTGTCGCCACTAGTAACGGCTGGCAATATCTCGGCGTCTTTTTTACTACCACTGTAAACTTTCAAGAATCCGTCAAAGATAATAACCTCGCCTTTGGCTTCAAAGTTATCGCCAGCGGCTCGGTTACTTGGATTAAAGGATATAGTAACGACAGTTTTTTCTAATTTAGCCGGAGCCATCTGGCTGGCCAAGGTACGACGGCGGATTAAGTCATATAATTTTTGGTCATATTCATTATTGCTGGCTTTTTCGAGACGCATATCTGTAGGACGGATTGCCTCGTGGGCCTCTTGGGCGCCGGCGCTTTTGGTCTTGAAATTACGGACTTGGCTATATTGCTCGCCAAATGCCTCTTTAATATATTGTGTGGCAGCAGCAATTGCCTGCCCTGACAGAGTCATCGAATCAGTTCTCATGTATGTAATCTTGCCGTCTTGATACAATTTCTGGGCGGCCGACATCGTCGCCTTGGCGCTAAAGCCTAATCGGCTGTTAGCCTCTTGTTGTAAGGTACTGGTTGTGAAAGGCGCGGCCGGATTACGGACGGCTGGACTGGTCGTAACATCTGACACTGTAAAGCTGGCATCAATTAAACTTTGCAAGAAAGCTTCGGCCTCGGCCTCAGTGTCAAATCTGTTTGGCAATTCCGCTTTTAAGGTGTCGTTATTATGTGTAAATTCGGCTGTAATTTTAAAGTTAAACGATCCGTTAAATTGATCGATTTCGCGTTCGCGTTCGACTAATAATCGCACCGCGGGTGACTGAACTCGTCCGGCAGACTTGCCACCCGGCACTTTGCGCCAGACTACAGGGGAAAGCTCAAATCCTACTAATCGGTCTAGAATCTGGCGGGCTTGTTGCGCTGCGACCAGGTCCATATCAATTGTTCGTGGATTTTTTATGGCTTCTTCGATAGCGGTTTTAGTAATTTCGTGAAAAACAATTCGTTTAGTCTTTTTGATGTCTAGCTTTAATACCTCGCACAAGTGCCAAGCAATGGCCTCTCCTTCGCGGTCTTCATCGGTTGCTAGCCAAACGGTGTCAGCTGCAGCGACGGCTTTCTTTAGCCCTGCGATAATTTTCTTTTTCTCAACATCAACTTCATAAGTCGTAGCGTAGCCATTCTTGACATCAATTGCATTTTTGCCGTCTTTGCTTTTTTTGGCAATATTACGGATATGACCAACGCTCGATAACACCGTAAAATCACTACCCAGATACTTCTCGATAGTTTTTGCTTTGGCTGGTGACTCGACGATTACTAAGTTCTTACTCATAGTCAGTGCCCTATACTACGCAACTTGTGTTTATTTGTAAACCCGATTATCTCAATGTCCATTGATTTCCGCCCAGGGCGCGGATGGTGCCGGCTATCTCCATTGTTGTTAAGGCTACCGAAAATTCACTTGCTTCGGTTTCGGACTGTTTTTGCAAGTCTTCGCCATCGCGGACACCTGATTGTAATAATTCGATAATTCTGGTTTGTAGCCGGTTTTCTCCCAGTGGCAATATTGATTGTGGATGCAATAAATCTGGCGCAATTATTTCCAGGATATCTTCGGCACAAGTTATTGGGTGTGCGCCCTGTTTTATTAAATTGTTGCAACCAATCGATAATGGGCTGGTGATATTGCCAGGTACAGCAAAGACTTCCCGACCCTGTTCCAAAGCGTGCATAATGGTCGATAATGTGCCGCTGCGAGCGGCTGCCTCAGTTACGATAACTGCATCGGATAATCCACTAACAATTCGATTACGTTCCAGAAATCTGAATCCCCGCGCCTCAATGTCTGGCTGATACTCACTGATAATCGCACCGCCCTTTTTAACAATATTATCTGCTAATTCATGATGAGCGGCAGGATAGATTGTATTAAGCCCGTTTCCTTGTACAGCAATAGTTAGACCGTTCGCCTCAAGGGCGGATCGATGTGCAATGGCGTCAACACCAAATGCCAACCCACTGACGATAATTACGCCATGTTTTGCTAAATCGTACGCAAGCTGATGAGTCACCTCTTTTCCATAGGAAGTTGGTTTGCGCGTGCCGACTATTGCTACGGTTATCTTTCGCTTCTCGGGCAATCGTCCAAAATAATATATATTTTTGGGAGCATGAAATACAGAATCTAAGATTTGTAAATATGGACTTTCACTGGGACGTATTTGATTGATTTTCATATATTTTGTGTTAAAAGGTATTGACTTTATGTCAAGTTAGTGCTACAATCTTGGCTAGTTGGTTACATTGCGAGATTAACCAAAAGCACCTTATACCCCCTATTTAACCAGTGAACTTGAGTAATATCAAGCTTACTTTGTTAGGTTACATACAATGTGCTTCTGGGTAGACTACCCTCCATCCCTAAAGCCGTATCAATAGCCACCACAATACAGAACCGACCTTTTTGACCTCGTCCAAGCGGTTAAAAAACTGTTTTCTTCACTCAACTTATCTACGGATATGTTTCGTTCAGATAAACAGGTTTTTATCTCACTTGGATCGAACTCAAAAAACCCGTTTTTGTATTGTGGGGGCTATGATTGCAGGCATTGTATGTATACTAATCCCTTTAACCAGCGGACATCTGCGATACCCTCGAGATGTTGCGCATACCCACGGGTGGGTTAAAGGGTAAAACGGCGCCCCCAGCGATGCCCACCCTTGCTGAGGGCGCTTTTTTATTAGTAAAATAAGTATAAGCTGATTGACAAAAGTTATGCTTTATGATAGTATTATGACAACGCGAAAGCGTGTACTTGAAAAAAGAGGTGTTAATATTGTTATGGATTTCTTTAGTGGTTGATGTCGTTCTGGCTTTAGCTGTGCTCTTGGTGGGATTGGTTTTGTTCTTTACAGGTTTACGTGCTGAGCAGAGTAGCAAGCTATGTCTGTTCGGCGGCCTAGGAGGACTATTAGGACTTTCGGCTATACGCATTGTGGGTAGTTCTGTCTCGAATATGGATGCCGGTCGAGTGGCTATTACTGCTGTTATAGTAATTGTGTTGGTCGTAATAATACTAATCGGAGCATTGCTCGGCTTGGTCGAGCGGCGCCAAAAACCACGGTAACATTCTTTCAGTACGCGCCCTGCTATATGCAGGGCGTTTTAATTTGTTAAATTTTGCAAATAGATATATCATGAATATGTCTATAGAAATATGTCTATAGATAGTTGGACAAAAAATATGATTCTTTTTGATTTTTGTTGGAGGTGAGAATATGGCTGAAAGAATCGATACCGAGAAAGACCAAGAGCCCCAGGGTGAGTTAGCGCCTATATCAGAGGAACAAATGAGGTATCTAGAAGGTGCAACTGCTGCCGGTTGGGAAGAGTGGCCGAAGAAGAAGTAAATATGGATTGTCCCAGCGCCGTTTTTATAACGGCGCATTTTATTTAAAGACAGTTTAGAATGCCCACTTTAATATTGCATAGGTTTTGGGTAGGTGTAAATTGCTTGCATGCTAATTCCAAATATGCTATGATAGAAATATCTACGTACCCACCTAGTATGTGGAAATCTTTGTGTAAGGTGGTATTTTCATGAAAAAGAAAAAATTTTTGTGGGCGGGCATCGGTTTGGTTATTGGCCTTGTCGTAGGTTTCGTCGGTTCTTTGGCGGCCTTGTTAGGTATCGAAGAAGTCGGAGGTGAATTCGAGGACAACGACAACGATGACAATTATGAGCTTAACGGCGAAGAACTTTACGGCGGCGATGAAGGTATTGCCTAGATCCCCGGGGGCAAGTGCCCCCCTTTTTTTATTCCTAAATTTAATTAATAAATGAAATTTGTATAACATTCATAAAATATAAAGAAGTCACTACCTTTGCAACATTTCAGCTGGTGTTTTATATTGTAAGCTCAAGTGTACCCTTCTGGTGTTGTAGAAGTCTAGATATTTGTCTAGCTCTCTCAATATCTGCTGAATTGTTTTAGTATGCAAAGGTATTGGACTATTACGTTTAGCTTGACAAAACAGCGTATCTGTGGTAGTATATAAGCAGAATTGTTCTGGCTGCTATCGGAACAAATCGAATTTTAAAAAGAGGTGTAAATAATGTACATAATTGGGATTATCTTCCTGATAGCATCGGTAATCGCTGCCCCATGGCTGTGCCAACGGTATAGTGAAGCCAAACCCTGGAAGTTTGTAGTAGGGTTAGCATCCTTCGCGGCTATCTTGTGCATAGCGCTCGATCCGATTTATAGAAAGTTCGGCGACGAGCGTAAAGTAGGCCTAGCGCTTGTACTCGGTATATTGATAATAATAATTATCGAGGGGTGCGTAATTAAGGTCTATCAGATAATATACGGCTCAGGCCATAAGGCCGGCTATAAGGAGGCAGAGAACGACTATCAGAGTGATCTTGATAGACTGTCTCAAGAGAATGCCCGACTCCTCCAGTTTTTGGAGGAACAAGGCATAGAATTGCCCTCTGACTGGGACAATAATGAGCTTGTGTTTATTATTGCTCGTAACTAGGACGAAACATATCGTCCACATCACCCTTGTATAGCAGCAAGGGTGATTTTATTTGTCTAAATTTTTATGGCTGACAGATTTCAAATTACCAGCGCAAAATAGATGAATCAACTCGATTACCTGTGGAATTATATTGTCATGTAACTTCTGGATTTCGTCGACGCTGAATTTTGCTAAGACAAAAGCCACTTCGCCTATCTGGGGGCGAAGCTCATTATTAGTGCCAATTCGAATCCTGACATAATCTGGACCCAGATGAGCATTTAATGATTTGATGCCGTTATTACCAGCATCACTGCCCTGCTTGCGCACGCGAATTGTGCCAAATGGCAGGTCGATGTCGTCATGGATCACTAATAAATCGTCGGATCTGTTGATTTTGTAAAAATCGATAATCTGGCGAGCTGAAATGCCAGTCTCGTTGTAATAGGTTGTTGGTTTGACGAATATAGTTTTTTCGCCGTTTATGGCCACTTCGGCTATACGAGCGTGAAACTTAGGCCTATCGACCCATACTGCCCCCAGTGAGGCTGCTAGCGTGTCCAGGACGACAAAGCCGACGTTGTGACGTGAATTATTGTAATCTGGCCCTGGATTACCTTGGGCAAATACAAGCTTCATCTATTTCTCCAATTTAGTTAGTCTTTGTCTGGCTAACTTCTCTTTGTCGGACTCTTCTTTTTCGCGGTTAGCTTTAATCTGTTTTTCATCAATAAAGCTGAACTTTATAGGGGTGCCAGTGTAATCGTAAAGTTCACGTAGTTGACGTTCTAAGAATCGTTTGTAGCTCCAGTGCAAAAAACGCAAATTTGATCCATAAATTACAAACCAAGGTGGCGTCGTATCGGTTTGGACCATATAACGTAATTTTGGATGGGTGTTTTTTAAGCCTGCAGGTGGATGTTGGCGGATGCATTTTTGCAAGAGGTCATTTAAGGCGTGGGTTTTGGTAGTTTGGCGGCGTCTAGCGTCGATATCTAGCGCTAAGTCAAATAATTTTGTGACGTTCTGTCCAGTAACGCTGCTGGTGAAGATTAGTGGCGCCCAAGGTATAAAGTCGAAAGTTTGGCTAATCTTTGGGGCCATCTCATCGCGGGTATAAGCATCTTTGCCCTCGACACTGTCCCATTTGGTAATAACCAGCCCCATACCTTTACCCGCCTCGTCAATAATGCCAGCGATACGTTGGTCTAACTGAGTATTATATTCGTTAGCGTCCATCAACAAGAAACAGATATCAGCCTGTTCGATTGCTTGCAAAGTACGTAAAACGCTAAACTTTTCGATGCCGACCTCTTGGTGACCAGGCTTGCGCATACCAGCAGTGTCCAGTAGTTCAATGTCACGGCCGCCATATTTAACGGACACTCGGTTAACATCACGGGTAGTGCCAGCGATATTGGCGACGATGGCCTGCTGTTTGCCAGCAAGAGTGTTAAATAAATAACTTTTACCAACATTTGGGCGGCCAATCAAGGCCACGCGCAAGATGTCGTCAGGTATATATTCACTGGCGGCGGGAATTAGGTATGTAATTTCTTCCATGACGTCGTCGATACCAGAGTTATGCTCGGCGCTGGTGCGAATAATTTGTTTAACACCTAAACATTTGAATTCGTTGATTGGCAGGCTTTCTTTTAAATCAGCCTTGTTCATTAACAGTAATACGGGCTTTTTGCTGCGCAAAGCTTTTTTGGCGATAAATCGGTCCTGGTCGCTAGGGTATTGACTACTATCGACTACGACTAATATAACGTCGGCCGCCTCGGTGGCCTCGACAATTTGTTCTTGGATGGATGCTTCAAAGTCATCATTTGGGTCTTTTAATCCAGCTGTATCGACTAACCAAAAGCTGTGTTTGCCATATTCTACCCTACCTAGTACGTTGTCACGTGTCGTGCCGGCTTCGCGGGCAACAATCGCCTGTTGGGCATGAACCATACGATTAAAAAGCGAGCTTTTGCCGACGTTCGCTTGACCGATAATTGCAACTGTAGGTAGTTTTGATGCCATGATTGGTGTTTATTATAACAGAGATTTTATCTGTTAGCGAGCATAAGCGGGATTAGATAAAAATTATGCCGACAGATTGTCCTGTCGGCATCACTTGAAACGTCAAATCCTTTCGAATTCGCCTGCCCAGGCTTCTGCGAAGTAATCTTCGCAGAATATCATTTCTCCACCGCGTATTGACACATTTTGCCCATATTGAACCTGAAAATATGTGTTGATATGATCTGGGCTAAGTACAACAATCGTTAGCTTCCTCTTATTCTTGAGGGCATCTTTCATTACATCCTCTCTTTCCCAGCGGCCAGATGCGTAGTGTATCTCATATTTACTAGATATGAATGGGAGATCGGGCGGAAAAATATTGCGCAGAATCATGGTTCCGAGGCTGCTGACACCAGTGAAATAACTGATTTTGCCGCGGCATTTGGCTATGCGATTCTTAACTTTCTGGATGGTCTCCGACATATCGTCGTCAATAGGGCCGTATGCGACGAAAATTACATCTCGGGGCAATCTAATCAACTCCTTCTGATTTTTGTAGTATTAACTACGGCGTATTTTCAAGTGCTCATCTTATCGAACTCTGCCGACAAGACGTATTTATTGTAGCAAGGGCGCTATCTAGACGCTACCATAAGTAGTATCAGCTGGTATCCATGTATGATTGATGCTAGCTGTCGAGATATCATCTATGATATATCAACAATCTCAAACTTGCCGGGCTGTATATCACCCAGCGAATAATTACCAAAATTAGTGCGATGCAACTTTACGACCTTGTAACCCAATGATTCAAACGTGCGGCGTATCTGTCGATTGCGGCCTTCGTGCATAGTTATGATCCAACTTTTACGATCAGTATCATTTATTCGTTCTAACTGTAATTTACTTGGTCCGTCCTCAAGTTTGATTCCGTAATCGCTGATCATCTGTTGGTGTATCGGTTCCAGATTCTTATTTAGTCGTGCGTTGTATATTTTTACCTTAAAAAAGCTTGGATGTGTCATGTGATAAGTAAAATCGCCATCATTAGTTAGCAATATCAATCCACTACTGTCACGGTCTAATCGCCCAACTGGTTTTAAATGGTGATATTTTTCTGGTAACAGCGCATAAATAGTTGGGTTATCGCCCTGTTGGCGACGCGAACAGACGTATCCAATCGGTTTATTCATGGCAACATATTCATAGTTTGTCTGGGCTGATACAGGTTTCCCATCGACTGTAATCTTATCCCCTGTAACATAACGTGCCCCCAAAGTGGCAATTTGGCCATTAACTTTGACCTTTTTTTGATCAATTAAATTGTCGGCTTCACGCCTAGAGATACCCAGACTAAGGGCTAGGTGTTTATTTACTCTTAATAATTCTGAAGTCTCAGATACCATAACGGATATAATTATAACAGGTTATAATGTGGCCTGCGGTGTTGGTGGTTGATTAATTGGCATCACTGGCAAAGGTGTAGATGTAACAGGTGTTGCAGGTATTGGCTGAGGTGTAGGTGCGGGTTGCATTACAGGTTCGGGTGTAACAGGTTGTGGAGCCATTACGGGCTGTTGGACTGGCGCTGGTTGTGTGACTGGTTGTTGGACTATTGGCATTGCTGGCGCAACTGGTGCGGCCACGGGTGTAGGGGCTGTCTCTGGTTCTGGTGCAATTGTGGTGCCAGATAACACTTCGCGGATGGTTCGGACAACGTCTTCGATGCCGACCTGGGATTTGACCAGATAACGGTTAGCACCCAGCAGTTCACCACGGGAACGTTGGTCCTCGCTGCTGAGGGCGGTCATCATGATTACCTTGACGTCTTTGGTTTCAGGGGTGGCGCGCAATATATCCAGCATGTCAAAGCCGCTGATCTTTGGCATCATAACATCACTAAGGATTAAATCGGGGTGTTCTTTGACGGCCATTGCTAGGGCTTCTTCACCATCACCGGCAGATACGATTTCGTACCCTTCCGCTACTAATCTGATGCCGTATATCTCGCGTAAGCTTTTATCATCTTCGACTAACATTATTTTTGTCATATTACCTCCTATTGTAGCTAAACCTAGATAAAAATGCCATAGTACTTGTGTTTAGGGCTATACTTGGCGTCCTCGGCCAGGAATGTTTAGTGGTTGCGTGCGGCTATCTCGTGGCAAAGCTGGTACTTGTGCTGGATTTGGGCGTTGTTGGGCTAGGGCGTGCTGTTGGGCTACATAGGCGGCGATTTGCTGTGGAGTTAATGCCTGGCCACGTGGCACGGCATTAACTGGACGAACTATATCAATCACTTGTTGTGCGATTGTCTGGGGTTGAACTTGAACTGGTTGATCGGTCTGGGTAGCTCTTTCTTGGGCTACTAAAGTGCTTTGTTCGGATATCATCTGAGCTTGTTGGCTACTAACTCGCGGTAGATCTATGAAGAAAGTTGTGCCGACACCCAAAGTACTCTCAGCCCATATTCGACCGCCCATTATCTCGGTTAATCTGCGGCTAAGATATAATCCCAGACCATTTCCGCCGATCTCACGAGTATCCTTGCTATCTATACGGTAGAACTTCTGAAATAGATGCGGCATATCCTCGGCTGATATACCAATGCCACTATCTTTGACGCTCACGACCACGTGATCGTCTGTGCCAGTAACGTCTACTGTTACTTCACCCTTTGGCGTATACTTTATTGCGTTTTCGACTAAATTATCGATAACTTCTCGAATATGATCATTATCTAAATTTACTAAGTATTCTGGGGCGATGTGCTTGATATTATCATCCGCAGGCATAGGTTTGAACGTTAGTCGTAAACCTTTTTCGGCAGCTTTTGGCTTGAATGATTGAACTGTGTCCTGGACTAGCGCCACGATGTTGGCGACTTTTGGATTATTAGATATCCGCCCGTCATCAGCTTTGGATATATCGAGCAGATCTTGGAATAAGTGACCTAGATGTTGAGCAGATTGGTGAGCCTTATTTAAGTATTCGCGAGCCCTGATATCAATTTGAGCAGTTCGTGGGTTCATTGCTAAACTGACATAACCTTCGATCGACGCTACAGGGGTGCGCATCTCGTGGCTGGCTGTGCTGATGAACTCGGCCTGCTGTCGCTCCTCGGCTTTTTCCTTGGTGATATCATGAAAAACTGCGATGACACCTGATCCGACCTCGCCGATTGGAGAAACTACTAGTGAAATTAGTATCTTTTTACCACCTTTTGTTTCTAGACCAAGATTGTTGGTGCGTACTTGTTGGTTTAAATTTAGGACTTGGCCAATTGGGTCATTTGCACTACTGAGCTCTTTCTCGTCTTGGCCAATTAATTTTAATACTGATTTATAATTTAGCGATAAGGCATCGGCACTGTTCCATCCAACGATATCCTGAGCCGCTGGATTAATTAATTTAATATTACCTAAACTATCGATTGCAATTACGCCGTCACCGATAGCATTAATTACGACTTCGGATTTGGCTGTAACTTCGCTAAGTTTATCTTTAATATTATGATATGGTGTATTACTTTTCGTGGCATCATTGTCGTCCGAACTTCGACGCCAAATGATGGCGCCTGCTATAAGTGGTAATAATCCGCCAGCGCACAGAATAATAATTGACTCGATCGATAGGTTACCGTCAGTCGAGTATTGAAAAGCCGCAAATGCGCCAATTGTCAAAAACATTGGCAAACTAGCCCATAGGCCAAAGATGCCAGCAAATAGACTGATGAGCATCCAAGCCGCGATAAATGGTGAAGCTAGATTACCGGTTTGAATAATTAGCGAAGCAATAATTGATACGGTCAGAAAGTATATGAACAGTGAAATCGGAAAAATAGCTTTTTTGGGGACCCAAAAATACATCGTCAAGCAACTTACGATAGCGACAGCGGCAATAATTGCCGAGACAGAATCAACCACGAATGGATAGCTAATATTGGGCTTGCCAGTAATAAACTCCCATAAATAAATTCCAACGATGGATGCGGACAACAAGAAAGACACTTCGCATACTCGGCGATGTCGGCTTAAAGTTAAATCTGTTAGTTTAATATTCTGCCCCCTATTTCCTACACGTATCCATAAAATATTATGACGATTATGGTTAATTTTTACAATAGTCTACAGACTGTGCGCCTTTTATATTATAATAATTGTTATTAAGGGGACTCTCGGGATGATAAAATCTGAAGAAAAAGGCAAAGATAATGCTAGTGACGAACCAGTGTTAAGGTCTCGTAAATGTTCCGTCTATCGTAAGTTTCAAGAACTGTTCTTGGTGTTCTTTGTGTTTTCATTGTTTGGTCATTACATAGAAGTTGTTTGGGCAATCATAAAACACATTGCTATTGGATCAACTTGGTACCCTAAAATAGCTGATATTGTGCCACTGGCGGCACCTTATGGTCTGGGTGCTGTGGCTTTAATCTTGCTGGTTTGGCCAATTTTTGATAAATACAAAAAGCATCCTTTTGTGGTCCTGGTTATAAGCTCGATTGTAACTGGTGCGGTTGAATTTCTGTGTGCTGCTCTGCTGGTGTTGTTGTACGGCAGAAATTATTATTGGAACTACTCCAAGATGCCATTCAATCTGTTTGGTTACATCCACTTGTCTGGTTGCTTGGCGTTTGGCATGGTGTCACTGGCCTTTCTGTATTTTATTTATCCCAACTGGAGAAAAGCCTACGACAAATTAACTAATAAAAGTGTTTCGTTGGTATTCTGGATGCTGTTTATATTGTATGTAATTGATCTGATTTTGGTTTGTATTAGGGAGTTTTGGAGATAGTTTTACGATAGAAAAAACCGCCAGTTCGTAGACCGGCGGCGCTTCATACTTATCGATAGACTATTTTACCGTTTCTATTACACCATGCGCGAATGATGGGTGCTGCAGCGGTTGCGCAGGTTTCATTTTCCTCTCCGTAGGCGCCGCTGACACCTATGTATAGGCGCATATATTCTCGATTATCGCCATCAAAAATTGCATAGCATACTGCCCCTGGGCTGTTGTCTCTACCCGGAATTATGCAACTTGCTGGCATGTCTGAAGATCTGTAGCCATAGTCATTTTTGTACGCATAGGCTGCACCTTGAATTTTTGCAGCTGCGTCGCCGCTGCAGTCGCATTCATCTTTATTGGTGCCTCGGTAGCCTGCTGGACGTGTATGGCTAAAACCTTGTCGGGCCGCAAAAATAAATTTGCGTTCACAACCAAGTCCAATGCCGAACATCATCCGGTCGGACGCCTTGCACTTGGGTACGAATAGAAATTGTATAGCTCCCTCTTTAAAATCAGGTATTTTTACAACTGCTTGTTGAATTGCTGTTTTAAGACGCTGAATAAAAAGCACAAATCTGATCCATTTGAAAATTTCGGATAACAACTGAAAAAATGCGCAGGCTTTTTTGAACAATTTCATTAGTATGACACCTCAGTACATTATTTAACGGTGATCTGACCGTCACCAGGCAAACCAAGTATTGGGCGGTCCTGGTGACAGTCAGATGAGTAATCTGCTAGTAAATATGTAAAAATACGTAGCATGAAGCTATTTAATATACTCTGGCACACAATATTATAACTGTCAAGTTCATTATAGAAAAATATCCATCATTGAAGATAGATATTTTTTGGTGATCTCATTGGGAATCGGTCACCTCTGGCGACCCCGAAAATTCACGATTAGCAACCAGTTGCTATCGGAATGTTTCCTTGCGACCAGTCACTGACTGGTCGCACCCGTCTTGCCAGCTGACAATTCAGTCTCGATTTCACGAAAAACTACCAAGATAAAAAGTCCACCATGAGGATGGACTTTTTATCTTGGTGATCTCATCGGGAATCGAACCCGAATTGCCAGGATGAGAACCTGGTGTCCTAACCGTTAGACGATGAGACCATACGGTTACCCGCATAATATTAACAGATAACAGTAGTGATGTCTAGTTATATGTAACTGTGCCGTAAGCGTTTGGAACGGCTGCAATCCAAGTTTGGCCTCGGACTAATGGTATTTCTACGCCAGTTGCATCTGTAAACTTAATGTTCTCAAATTGGCTAGGTTTGGTCCATGTCCCTTCTATGGCGACTCCGTCTTGGAATATGGTAGCTGCACCAGAACCGACAGTTGTAATCACCTCATGATTCTCTGGATCAGATGATGAATATTCTTCGACATGCATAGCTATGACAACGCTGGGGGCGATTTGGGTGCCGTCTTCTTCAAGATGTGGTGTGCCAGCTTGCGATCGCGCATAAGTATTGGTTGCGGCATTGTATATATACGAACTGTCAAAATCACTCTCGCTGATGTGGATACTAATATTTGTGGCGGCGGGAAATGTTGAAGTTGTTGTCGTCGTCGTTTCAGTGGTAGTTGAAGCAGTAGTTGTAGGCTTTGGGATATCCTTGCGTTTGAAACCGATGAATTCTGAAGTGATATAGCCCTTGGCTGTATTTTGGGCCTCGAGTAGTGCGCCGCTAGTGAAGGCGTCATCTGGATTATCGCGATCATCCCTACGCCATGATGCACCATTGTCTAGCATTTGATCCATGTCGCGGTAATTTCCACTGCGAATCTCGGCTATGGCGTCCATATTACCGCCATAATGGACTATCCCCGCGTTGAATGGTGCTACCCAACTGATGTAATACATACGAACACTACGAATCGGTCCTATTAAAGCCGGTTTGTTGTTCTGGTATAGCGCCAAAAAGCGCGTGATTCCACCTTCACAAATTGCCTCAAAGACTATTCCAGCATCTTTTAGGCCAGCTTGTGGCCTAGCTCCATAGGTGTCGTTTGGTATCATAACGCCATTGACTGGAGCTGTAATAGCAGCCTCATTAATGACTTCCAGCCCAGTTAATTGAGAATAATATTTAATTGGATCTGGTTTTTTGACGGCAACTTTTTTAGATGTGCTGGTTTTGCTGGTAGTTAGACTTGTTCGGTTAGAAAAGACTAAAAAAGTCACTAGCGCGCCAATTAAAATCGCCAAAATTACATAAATAGCAATTGATAATTTGCGATGTTTGGCTGTCCACCGCCTGATAGCGGCAATAAATTTGATATTTGCAATTCGATGTAATAGGTTTTTAAGTTTTTTCATAGCTTAAGCGATATTATATCAAACTAATTTGTATGATGGTAGAACATCTTCGTTCTTTCTTTTGGTAAAGAACCAAAGACCAGCTACTTTTTTAACGCAAAAAGTAGCCAAAAACTCTTGGGGCGGCTTCGAATCCGCGGATTAGTTATTTCACTAAGTATCTTGGGTAGCTGCGGAAACTCGCGCCTCAATTATGCATCGAGGGCTCAAACAGTCCTCGCCGCTCCAGGATACCTAATTTATAACTATCCGGGATTCTGCAGGGGCCCCAAACCCCGAGGTACAAACAATAACGACAAGCAATTATCTGGAACCATTTGGCAACTCAAGAGGACGTCTTATTATTGAACTGAAAACTCAAACTAGCTTTATTTAGTGGCGTCGATGGCAGTTTGTAGTCGTGATTGAACTTTGTCATGCCCAATAACGGCTAAAGTCTCGTTCAAAGCTGGGCTGAAAGGTGCCCAAGATACAGCCAAGCGGATTAGGCTAAACAATATGCCAGGTTTTTGACCGGTGGTTGTAAGTAGTGCATTCAATGTATCTTGCAATGAATCGGCATCAAAATCACTATTTGCTAGTGTGTCCTTGGCACTAATTAGTATCGATTCTATCTCGTTGGCTGATAACTTTCCTAACTGATTATTGTCGGATATCATACTCCAATTCGGAGTTGGCTCGGTAAAGAAATAGTCTGTTATTAATGGCAAGTCGGTCAAGGTTTTTAAGCGATCTTTAACCAATTCTAAAACTTGTTTTTTGTCGTTATCACTGGCCTGCTCGGCAGATTTCGGCCAAAAACCAGTTGTACGGGTGTATAGATCGTCAAGTGACAATTTGCGAATCCATTGTCCATTCATCCAGATTAGGCGTTTTTCATCAAAGCAAGCGCCACTGCGCTGGACTCGGTCTAGGCTAAACTTAGCTATTAGTTCATCAGCGCTAAAAATCTCTTGTTCAGTACCGTCATTCCAGCCCATACTAGCTAAAAAGTTTAGCATTGCCTCAGGTAATATACCGTCGTTGCGGTAATCAACAGCGCTTTTGGCTCCGTCGCGCTTGCCGAGCTTCTTTTTACCGTCAGGTGCCATAATGTGTGGTAGACATGCCATAATTGGCGGTTTTATATCAAGTGCATCGTATAGTGACAGGTATTTTGGAATTGATGGAATGTATTCTACACCTCGCAATATGTGAGTTATTTTCATCTCATAATCATCTATGATATGGGCAAAGTTGTAGGTCGGCAGACCATCACTTTTTATCAAGATAAAATCATCTAAGGCCTCTGGTCCGGCAGTTAAATCGCCCATGACCTCATCGTGCCATGAGTATCGTTTTATGTTGGTTACCTTAAATCGTAGTGGTTGGCTGCCATCCCAAATTGGTGGGTTTTCTGGTCGGTAATCGCGGTATAAAAATGCCTTTTTATTTGCAGTGGCGTCACGACGAAATTCTTCAACTTGTTCGGGTGTATATGGGTCGGCATAAGCCAGGCCTTTATCGATTAGTTTTTGTGCCCACTTCAAATAATGATCACGTCGCTCAGTTTGCACATACGGACCGTATTCACCACCCTTACCACCAATTCCTTCGTTCCAATCAATTCCTAACCAAGTTAGAACATCTAATATTAATTCGGTTGCGCCCTCAACATATCGAATCTGATCAGTATCTTCTAATCGTAAAATAAACTTGCCGCCATTTTGCCTGGCGATAAACCATGGAAAAATTGCGGAACGTAGGTTACCAATATGAATGTAACCAGTTGGGCTGGGCGCAAATCTAGTTCGAACTTCTGTCATGCAGATAATTATAGCATCTATAAACTGGTTGCGATACGACGTATCTGGTCGCCAGACAGTGGTGCGTCGCCAGTAATTGTGTATAAAATACCGCCATTTACCCAAACGGCAGTATTACCGTATGAGAAAATAGTTAAACCCTTTTCGCTAGTAGTCGTGACCTGATTGTCAGAATCTTTTTCGGCTTGGGCTCTAACTGCGCTAGAATCCCAGCTACTTTTTGACTGTTTTATAGTGAACTTTCTGTCGCCAGTATTGGCGTGAAAATTGATAATTACCTCTTTGTTGTTATATGTTACTGGGCCACTTAAGCTATATCCGTCGGGGCAATATTCTGGGTAAGTTGCATTAATTCCTACTCTGGCGCTAGCGATATGTACCGAAAAACTTGGCATATACATATAAACTAGATAACCGATAACGATCACAGCGATAAAACTGACCGAAAAGATGTTTACGTACTTGAACGACCTCTTCTTTGTATGGTGCTCTTTGGGTGCATCGTCAGCACGTTTAAAAGCGGCGGCGATTGCTTCTTCTTTTCTATCTTGTAGTGATTTGGTGATATTAGTCTTTTGTGCTGATAATCGGATTGCATCTCGGGTCTTTTCGACCTTATCAATCATGGGGTGTCTAATCGGGCCGATGTCTGGCTTGGTTTTACTGGCGGTAGATTGCTCGGGTCTCGTAGCTGATTTCGGTGTAAAATGAGATACACTCTTGTTACGAGCAATATCCATAGTGTGCCCAACCTTACGAGCTAACAATACGCCACGATTTATCGGTTTCTGAGCTGTTTTCATTATAATTTCAGATTTATGAGCCAAGTTCTGAATAACGGTAGGCGGCGCTGGTACTGGCCTTGGGTCATCAGGCAGTGGTAGCCCAGTCGTACTGTCATACCGACGTCCCTTAATTATAACTATATTATTGTCGTTCTTCATTAGTCCTCGCAGTATTTTTGCGCTTTGCCTAATAGCATAAGCGATAACTTAATATTATGTATTTAGTCGCGAATATACAAGGTCTTGAACAAAAAATAATATTATTTGATATAATTACGCTTAGTATATGAGTTATTTACGTCCAAAGACAAAAGAACTAATTAAACGAATTCTTATCTATGCTGTTATGGTGTTAGCTATCATTGCGTCAGTAACCTTTATTACACTATTCGTATTAGGGTTTAGAGTTAATATTGGTGATGGCCAAGTTGAACAGTATGCTTTTTTACAATTTGATTCAACTCCATCGGGAGCAGTTGTTCAGATAGACGATGTTACTGTTGGCTCAAAAACGCCAAACAAAATCTCGGTAAAGCCAGGTACTCATACTATTACTATGAAAAAGAATGGCTATAAAACTTGGACAAAAACACTAAGCGTTGGAGCTGGTACTCTAACTTGGTTGAATTACACATTGTTTATACCTCAAGATTTAATCGTTGAGCCAATTCTGACCTATGGCCAAGTTTACTCATCTTCCACGTCACCGGAAAGTCATAGCATGCTAATACAATATAGTGCTGACATACCATCTTATGACTTGGTTGACTTAGATTCAGCTATGGCAAAAGTATCGAAGATAACTTTACCTTCTAATGTATATACTGGATCGGCAACGGACGGACTATCTCATGACTTTCAGACCATGAAATGGGATGACGACGGACGATATGTGCTGTTGCGACACACTTTTGGCGAAAACAATGAATGGATAGTCCTTGATACTCAGAATGTGAGTTTGTCAAAAAATATTACCAAAATGTTTGATATTGCCATTACGGCCATAGATTTTTCTGGTACGAGCGGTAATAGCTATTTTGTTATCGAATCGGGAGATATTCGGAAGCTAGATTTAGCTGGCGGAACGATGTCAAAGGTGTTAGTCAGTAATGTTAGTAGTATATTTGTTTATGGGACGAACATAATAGCTTATATAGGTCAAGTTGACGAGTCTGGCGACAGGTCTATCGGTATATATCGTAATGGTGATGATCTGCCATATATTATAAAAACAACTAAAGAACTGGCTGTAGAAGTCTCGACATCGCATTACTTTAAGAAAGATTATTTTGCTTATTCCGAGGGCGACAACGTTACTGTCTTGGGTGGGAGTTATGTGAGCAGCGCTGAATCGTCTGCAGATAATCTAAAGCTAATTACGTCTTTTGAGACTACGGGTGATGTATCGAGTCTAAGTTTTAGTCCAAGTGGTGAGTATATTTTAGCCCAATCTGGTACGTCGTTCTCGAGCTATGATTTAGAGTATCAAAAGCTATCGACGGTGGCTTCTAGTTGTGCTGGTACGGACTTGCCGAAGTCTTGGCTAGATGACAGCCATATTTGGTCAGGCTGCAGTGGTAATTTGAAAATTAGTGACTTCGATGGTTCTAATTCGCATACGATCAACTCAATACTTAGCGGGCAGTCGGCAGCACTGACGCATAATGGCAAGTATATCTACAGCATTAATAAAACCAAAGATGCTACCTATCAACTACAACGTGTCGGGATAATATTGCCCTAATCTTGTTGGCCGGACAACCATTCCAATATAGTTTCTATTAGTGTTGGCTGCTTTCCGGGCATGGAGTCAACCACGGACGTGGAAGTGGCTGTAGTTGCGACCGAAGTAGTTGGATCTGGACTGATTTGTTCGGAAATTACCAATAGTCGATTCGTAGCAGTGCCAACAGGGGTGCATGTTAGTAGTGTTAATATTGGCTTTGTCGTTGGATAAACCAAAGCGCTGACATCGGTTGGCCCAACTACTTTCGTATCCGTTACGACATAGGTATAACGTTTTGACTTGTAGTTGGCATATATAGTATCGCCGACGGCTAGCTTTTCTAATTGAGCGAAAATGAACTTATAGTCACCAGGGCTGAATAAATCGTTACTACTGTGACCAGATAAGACGGTATTACCTGTCTCGCCGGGGTGACTATTCGCCCCAGGAACCGCAAAATGAGCTACGCCGACGCGCATGGCGGCCTTAAGGGAGTCATAATCGTTGCCGATATCATAAGATACTGGTACATCGACATTTATCTTGGGGATTATTAGTCTTGGGGCTGGGTCAACTGTTATGTCAGTATTAGGGTCGACTACGATGTTTTGGACGTCAATACTACCTGGGCTGATATAGGCAATTATATTTGAAATTAAAAAGCTGTTATATTGCAAAAATAGAAAGATGAATACTACGATTAATCCAGCAAGTATTGGTTTAAAATGACGGCTTTTGCGGACTTCTTTGGCTGATTTAGAGACCTTGTCTAATAATTTATGTCGTAGGTCGATGATTATATCTTCTTCGGCTATGCCCTCTGGCTCGGTTGTGTTAGGCGCTTGGTTTGAAAAATAATCATCTGTTTTGCTAGTCTTTGATAAATGTTGAATATAGTAACTTTCGTAATATTTTTGATAATAACTTTGCCAGGCAGTGTGGTAGTTTTTCCATTGTTCAACTTGGGGATCAACATGGCTAGCGTGGGTTTTATTATATGGCCCTTGATTAGCTTCGGACTGATAGATATCATCTATTTTGGATAACAATATTCTCTCAGCGGCCTGTCTGGAAGACGCTGAATTATCAGGGTTATTTTGGTCATTAGCATCATTATCTGGTTTCATATCTATAGATTCCCACTTAAATCTATTGTATAATACATCGGTAGTGATTACCACATCAGGCTTGTGCTTGAAGTAGTTTAAAAAACGATTTATTGCCTTTTTAGTGCCGCGATGGTGGAATGGTAGACACGCTAGACTCAAAATCTGGTGCCAGTAATGGTGTACCGGTTCAAGTCCGGTTCGCGGTACCAAAAATGTAATAATTTAAATCTATAGTAGGCTAGCTGTAACGCTTTCGATAATTTTATCAGGATTCCATAACCAGTAAGCGGCTGCTTTGGTAGCGACTTGTCCGCGCCATATATCTAGTGGTCTAGACCATGGCGTGCTAGTTACTTCTCCGCCGTTTGCAACTAACAACGTGTCTTGATGAAAAACCATGATGGCAGTTGGGTATGTGATTGTAAACTTATGTATAGCCTCAACTAAATTGGATAATTGCATACTGAAAGTAAGAACTTTTGGATAGTATACCGATTGAAATATCTTTTGTAACTGTGCAAAAGACACTACCAATAGCGTATTGGGTCTATCGACAAGTATTTGACAAGTAGCCTTCAACAAATCGATTGCATCGCGTGTTATTACTAATAGGCCACTATATTCACGAATAAAGTTCTCGTATAGAATAGCGGTTTCACTGTTTCGGCCGGCATCACCAATTAGCAATATACCAGTTGACCAAGCACCAATTGCCTTCATCTCGGTTAGTGCCTCATTGGATAAGCCCCCAGATTGATTAGTCGAGCTGTAAATAACGTCAGTCATAGTTGGTGGAATAGATTTTTTTAACGCATCCGGTAATAGAACCCTAATTTCTCCAACACCGGTCGAAACAGCGATTCCATAGTTTTCGGCTACACCCGCAAAGCCCAGCTTGTTGCCGCCTACTATTCCTAATCGGCCAGATCGAGACTTTTGTTCAGGTTTTGACCATTCAATGTCGGGATAAAGTGGTTTGATAGCGGTTTGCTGGTGCCAATATTGGAAATTATCCATAGCTAAAAATTATTCACTATTTTTACAATTTGCGAAACGATATTATTGTTCTGATCGATTTTGAATTTGGCAGCTACCTTTTGCCCGAGTAGAACTTGTGGCAGCCAAAATGGGTCATCTGGCAACATCTTGCTAAATGGTAATTTATTAGAATTAAACCATTTTGGCGCCATTTCTTCTGACTCGGTTGGTGTGCCTTGCCATTTTGAAGCCGTAAAGACATGCATATGAACAATCTCGGGTTTGTTCTTGATATACTCATCGAAAATAATATCTGCCCTTTTATCGAAATCGACTATATCAACATTAATTTCTTCTTTAGTCTCGCGAATGGCAGCTTGTTCTGGTGTCTCGCCAAACTCAACTTTTCCGCCAACGCCGTTAAACAACCCCTCGCCGAAGCCACGTTTTTTCATAGCTAACAGAATTTTGTTGTCATTGATCAAGTATACTAATGTTACTGAAGTGGCTTTCATAAGTCTAACTCAATGCTTATTGGGCAGTGGTCTGAGCCCATTATTTCTGGATGAATTTCTGAGGCTATAATATCCTTTTTTAATTCCCTACTAGCTAAAGCATAGTCAATCCGCCAACCTACATTGCGCTGCCGTGCCCCGCCCCACTGAGCCCACCAGGTATAGGCGTCGCTACGGTCTGGGTATTTAACTCGGAAAGTATCAATAAATCCCGCGGCAATAAATGCGCTAAAACCGGACTTTTCCTCTTCAGTGAATCCATGATGACCTCTTTTTGACTTTGGGCTGGCAACATCAAGGTCTGTGTGTGCAACATTAAAGTCGCCAATTAATAACACAGGTTTAGATTTTTCTAATAATTTTATATGTTCCAAAACGGCAGGATCCCATTGTTTATGACGTAGCGGAATACGCGACAAATCTTCTTTGCTATTTGGGACATACACATTTACAATCCATAAGTTCTCTAATTCAATTGAGATAATTCGGCCTTCATCCATTGGGTCGCCATGTTTGTCATCGGACAGATGATATCTATTGGCGATGTCGCTAATAAAACCATTAATAACTGAAAGTGGTTTTATTTTAGAGAAGATAGCGGTGCCGCTGTATCCTGGCTTCTTGGCATCATTCCAGTATTCAAAATAATCTGGTAAGTCAATCTCGGCCTGACCCTGTTTTGCTTTGGTTTCTTGTAAACATAACACATCTGGATTGTTATTGCCCACAAATTTTTGAAACGCCCCTTTGTTGATCGAGGCTCGAATGCCATTTACATTCCATGAATATATCTTCATATTTGCCTCTGCGCATCACGCTCTTGATCACGACGTTTTAATGTTTCGCGTTTATCATACATTTTCTTGCCTTTGCCTAACGCGATAACGATTTTGATATATCGTCCACGTGTTAAGAGTTTAGTTGGTACGATACTCATCCCAGATTGTTTTCGTGACATCAGATTGTCGATTTGTTTACGGCTAGCTAATAACTTGCGTGGCGTAGTGTCGATTGTACGCGATCCAGCTTTGCCTCTTTCGTTTATTTTTAGACTAAAGCTTGCATTATTTAGCCATAATTCGTCATTACGTATGTTCACGTATGATCCTTTTAGCTGAATATGGCCATCTCGAGCGGCGCGGGTTTCAGGTCCAGTCAGGACAACGCCTACGACCAGGTCTTCTTCGAGTGCATAATCAAAAGAGGCTCGTCGATTTACGACAGCATTTACTGGTGGTTTAGCTTTTTTCTTTTGCGCCATAACAATAGTTATTGTAACAGATTGTAGGACGGATTAGCTATTAGGGCCGTTGGTTATTGCGATAAGCCATGGTTAAGAACTGCCAGATAACTTTTGGTAGTGGTAAAACGCGTGATATTTGTCGAATCATCTTGATCTCATCTTTCCAACCCTGGACTTTGCCAATCTTCTCAGCCTTCTTTGTTATTAATAGGCTAGGTATATAAACAGATTTAAATGTTTTTTTAGCGGTCAGTAGTGACTTATTCATCAAGGTTTCAAGTCCATAGCCGACATCTGGTCGTGACCATATTAAAGGATCTAATAATAGTCTTTTTGGCACAACTCGTTCTCCACTCACCCAATCCATGTGCAATAACTTCATAACTCCACCTGAGTTACCGCGTAGACTCAATGTCCAATCGACATCACCATCCAATACAGGCCTGGCTAGCGATTCAACAGCCATTGCGGTTAGGCCTTTCAGGTCAGCATCAAGTAGCATTATCAACTCATTTTTTGCAGCCTCAATACCTCGTTTTACGGATAAGGTCTTACCCATATTTTTCTCGTTTTCGATTAGCTTTACGTCGAACTGTTTGACCACATTTGATGTGTCATCTTTAGAACCATCGTTTACAACAATCACCTCATCGATTAATGGATGATGCTCGACGACCCTTAGCACCTCAGCGATGCGCGGCTCCTCGTTATAGGCTGCTATTACTACACTAATCTTTTTATTCTGGGTGTGTAAATTTTGTTTCATTACCTGTATTATATAATAAAGTTAGGATAAACATTTAATTATATGAAAATAGCAATATTTACGGATACATACGTTCCAGATCGAAACGGAGCTTCATCGAGTATTGACCATTATACAAGGCTTCTAGCCGACGATGGACATGAGATAATCATATTCTGCCCAAGATGTGGACATTACTATGACAAACCATATAAAAATATTACGGTAAGACGATATAGATCAGTTACAGCACCTTCGTATAAAGATTTTAAATTAGCCTTGCCTTTTATATGGACTGCCGTAAGAGATTTAAAGGAGTTCTCGCCTGATGTAGTTCACGTCCAGACTCCGCTCGGCATTGGTTGGATGGGTATTTGGGCTACAAAGATATTAAAGATGAAGAATATTCAAACTTATCATACATATATTCCAGATTTCTTAGTCTATGTCAAACCCAAATCATTATTGGGCATTAATAAGATAACTGGTCTAATTAATAGTGCAAAGTTAGCCAAATCCATAGATAAGGCTGATATATCAAACGAAAGCTATGAGACTATTGGTATAAAACCGTTATTGGAAGAGATTGCGGCCGAGCGTGAAGCGGAAGAAAAGAAGAATAAAACTAGCCGATTAGATGAGCGCTTTGGCCGACAGTATACTAGATTGGTCTATAATCGAGCTGATTTAGTTTTGACGCCGTCGTTGGCGATGAAAAAAGTCCTAAAAAAGCAAGGTGTTGTGCCAAAAGTGGAAGTGATGAGTAATGGCATTGACTATGATTTTTTCAAGAAGAAGACAGATTATTCTATCAAGAATAGAATTGTTAATATTGGTAGACTTGGTTTCGAGAAGAGGGTTGATATCGTAATTCAGGCTTTTGCTGTCGCAGTAAAAACTAACTCCAAATTGAAGTTAGATATCTTTGGTGATGGACCAGCTCGCAAATCTTTACAGATGTTGGCAAAGAAGCTAGGCGTTAATAGAAGTGTTAAATTTTGGGGATCTTATGACATTAATAAAGTATCGCAACAATTATATCAGTTCGATTGTTTTGCGACAGCCAGTCCAATTGAGACTGAAGGAATCGTTATTCTCGAGGCTATGGCGTCTGGGCTTCCAGTGCTTGGCGTCCGAAAATTGGCAGTTCCTGACATTGTCAAGGATGGACAGAATGGCTATTTATCACGTCCATCGGACATTGATGGTATGGCGAAAAATATGTTGAAAATTATGGAAAGTTCAAAAGTATTAGAGCGACTTGGCCAGAAAGCTCTAGCTGTTGCTAAGGATCATGAGATACGGGTGCTGAAAAATCGCCTATTAGGCTTCTACAAACAGCTCATCAAGATGTAATTGTATATAATTCTCTGCTCTGTTGTGTTATCCTTTAACGGATGATTGCAGATATTAATATTACCGAGAAAAGTTTTGGCCCTAAGATTCTAATTACTGGAGTCAAGTTTAGCATTGATGCGAGCGAAAAAGTCGGTGTAGTTGGTCGAAACGGTGTTGGAAAATCGACTCTATTCGGTATACTGACTGGTGCCGACAAAGATTTCACTGGCGAAATAATATTCAAACGTGGAACAGTCGTCGTGTCGACCGCACAGGAACATCATGATGTGGGTGATGCTACGGTACTGCAATATGTGTTGAGTGGTCTGCCAGAGTACGCTCGTTTAAGCCATATTATTGAAACATATCCTGACACCATGGGCGACAACATGAAAAAAATTGATGAATACACGCAGGCATTATTGCGTTTTGACGATAAAGGTTTTTATCAAATTGAAGAGAAAATCGAGCGAGAATTAGACAATTTCCAATTACCAGATATTGCGCATCGTAGATTCTCTACCCTTTCTGGTGGCCAAAAGCGACTCGTAGAGGTTGTAAAAGTTATGCATAGCGATGCTAATTTGGCGCTAGTTGATGAGCCGACTAATCACATGGACTACATCGCCAAGGCTCAGTATATAGACTGGATGAAAACGGCTCGTGAAGCGATGCTGGTAATTACTCATGATCGTGATGTTTTGGCTCAAGTGGATCGAATTGTGGAGTTAAAGGATGGTGGCAGTGTCAGTTATAAAGGCAACTATGACGCATATTTGAAACAAAATGCCATAACCACAGGTACTCAGATGAATGACTTCGAGATGGCCGAGAAAAGAATTAACAATTTAAAGATAAAGATTGTTGATTATCAGCGACTAAAGGAAAAAGCGCGCAATCCAGCTACCATTCAAAAGTTTAAACGTTTGGAAAACATCTCTCGACAAGAGCTGGCGGAACTACAGGCCAAAGAAAGGCCGACTTTTTGGATTGATAAGGATTCAGCTGCTAATCTAAATTATAAAGTTGCGGCGCAGTATGATAAGTTCAAAGCAAAAAATATCAGAATGAATATTAAGAGTGAAGAATCACGTAGTAAACATGTACTAGTTACGGCTCGTGATGTCTCGTTAGGATACGGTGATACACCATTGTTTACTGGCGTTAATATTGATTTACGCGAGGGTGAAGCTCTAGAATTGCGCGGTCGGAATGGCTGCGGTAAGACTACATTGATTAAAGCATTATTGGGCGACAAAACCCCTACGTTGTTTGCAGGCGAACTATCGCTTGATCCCCATGTTCGCGTGGGTATATACGAACAAGAAGTGTCATCGGATTATTTTGATTTACCGTTAGAAGACGCTATTGAACGTATGTATCTAGATCGAGGGTTGTCGATCTCGACAACTAAGGTTCGCAGCCTGATGAGTGATTACTTATTCGTTGAGGGCGATGGCAAGATACCAATATCTGTCCTGTCGGGTGGTCAAAAAGCTCGTTTCCAGTTAATTACGATGCTTGCAAACAATCCCCAACTCTTAATCTTGGATGAACCGACTAATCACTTAGATTTGCCTAGCATTGAAGAATTAGAATTAGCTCTCGCAAGATACACAGGCGCAGTGTTATTTGTTAGTCATGACGGTTACTTTCGCGAGGCAATGCATGGCGGGTTTATCGCCATTGGCTAAGTAGTCAACCAAAACCCTTATGCTATAATAAAGCTATATGTCATATGATAGCGCTCGAGCAAATAGCTATTCTAAGGGCGGTTTCGCCTTGCCTGCCGTACTAATTGCTTCGGTGGTTATGTTGACGGTATTACTAGCGGCGGTATCGTCGACTGTTGCTATCCGAACGGCGTTAAACATTCAATACTATAATAAACTAGCAGCCGATGCAGCCGATGCGGGTGCGGCGTATGCGGCAGCCTGTATAGCTAGTGGCGGGTCGTGGAGTGGCAAAGTATTAACCCCTAATACGAATTGTAGTGGTACTGATATTGGTGTCTCGAAATATATTTATGAATCTAGTTCTTTCCGCCTGTCTTTCGAGGTGGGTGGAACTGATGCGGATGGTAATGATTTATCGGATCTAGCAAGCGCCAATGTTAGTGGTAAGATTGAATTATTAAAAAACTCGGACGGTGCAGTATGGCGTCGATATAGCAGTGATACTAATGTCTCTATGGCGGCTACTAATAATGTTGTTGTCGTACCTGGGTCGCCGTATATGCAGGATATCACCGCAACTAGTTGTACGATAGATCGTACTCAGGTTCAGGATGCTCGTGATGGTCATTCTTATTGGATGCAGAGGTTGGCCGATGGTAAATGCTGGATGTTGACTAATCTTGGTTACGCTGGCGATGGCACTGGTACTTACAGTGATACAAAAACCTTAACTCAAGGTGTTAAAACTTATACTACTGCTAGTTATTACCCTTATGATTCTACAATACTATCTGGAATATCCACTGTTAACTTCACTGAGGAATCAACTAACCCTAGTTCAGCGACTAACGGCGCTGGTCAGTTTGGCTATTTATATAATTGGTGTGCTGCTACTGGTGGCGGCGGTTGTGATATACTTATATCAATCTGCCCATCTAGCTGGCGTTTGCCGACTTCAAATGAGTTTAGTGCACTCGATTCTAACAGTTTATTAACTACATGGCTTGGGCAACATGGTGGCTATTGGGGGGATGATAATAGCTCGTATCATAGCTATAAGGGTGAGTATGGTATGACTGGCAGTGGTTTCTACTGGTCGAATGATAGTTACTCCAACACTGAAGCCTACTATTTTAGCTTCAGCACTTCTGTTGGTAGTCTATATATAACTACTAAGAATCATGGTCTTGCGGTGCGATGTGTACTGAATTAATTATAGAGCTATTAATAGTAAATGATCTATCTACTACTTATAATATGACGTAAAATCTCTCGTACCTCGTCCGTGCTATGTGTTTGCATTAACTGTGCGCGTAATTCACTAGCGCCTGGGAAATCGCGAATATAGATTTTGAAAAAATGTTTTAAGGGGTCGAACTTACGAGGCTCTAGACTTCTGTTGTATTTATCATGTAAATCCAGTTGATAATTTAATAATTTAATCATCTCTTTTTGGCTGTGAGGTTTTGGCTTCTTTTCGAAAGCAAATGGGTCATTAAATACCCCACGGCCAATCATAACGCCATCAAACCCATATTTTTTTACTAAGTCTGCGCCTTGTTGGCGGTTTTTAATGTCACCATTTATTGTTATCAGCGTCTTTGGCGCTATCTCGTTACGCAGTTGGAGAATCTCTGGAATCAACTCGTAGTGCGCTGGTACTTTACTCATTTCTTTGCGAGTGCGTAGATGAACTGTCAGATTAGATAAATCTTGATGCAGTAATAAACTAATCCAATCTTGCCAGCCCTCTAGTCTGGTATCGTTTAGACGAGTTTTAACGCTAACTGGCAGCCCACTAGATCTAGTGGCTGAAATTATCTGACACGCTAGATCTGGGGTGCGCATTAAACCACTACCCGATCCGCTATGTACAACCGATTTATCGGGACATCCCATATTAATATCGATACCAGCATATCCCCTGCCCGCTAGGCTGGTTGCCATTTGTTTAAACTGCTCAGGATTGTGGCCCCATATTTGGGCCACAATTGGTTGTTCGTCTTTGGTGAACGCTAAACGTCCGCGCGTACTCTGCTCGCCTTTCTTACTGCAAAAACTGGCAGTGTTAACAAATTCCGTAAAAAACAAGTCTGGTCTAGCGGCTCGTGCAACGACATGGCGGAATACAACATCCGTCACCGCCTCCATGGGTGCTAGGACGAAAAACGGTTTTGGTAACTTATCCCAGAATGTTTTCATAGCTATCGTATTATCTCATAATTATCTTAAAAAAAGAAAAGCCCCCTTTTGGGGGGGCGCTAGTTGGTTTCTATGGCACGCTTTACTCTTAGTGAGTAAGCTCCATAACATCTATACTTGTCGTGGTCCAACAAGGCTTGTTGATGGGTTGCAGACAATTGGGAAAAAGTCTTTTTATCCCTTTCAATTTGCCTTAGGGCTTCATCAACAACTTCCGTGCTTGCCAATTCATATCACCTCCTTTAAATTGGCATAGGAATAAATAGGTCCCGATCGCGTAATGCAATCGGGATCACCTTGACAGGTTGGGTACTGGTGACTAACTACCCCGGTTCCACCGGGGTTATACGGCGAGGTGGTGCTCGACCGGCATAGTAAGCGACGGTATTAACGTCAGTAGCGGTTCCTGCGTTCTCGGGTTCACCATGTTCGGTCGTCCCCGTGATCTTGGCGCCGTCGTGCATATCGAAGACGTTAGCTTGGGAGTTTTTTTCATTCTCTGGCCTCCTTCGTGTGGAGAAATTCAGATTTGGATTTGCGTAGAAATGTAATGTGATGTAAGGATGCTATAACGTAAATTTGACCTGTCAAGGTTAGTCGAAGATTTTTGGTCTTCAACGATTTAATGATTCTATCAGTATCATATTGTTTTGTAAATAGTTATTTTGCATTTTCGATCAAATCTGATTCAAATGCGATAATGCCTTTGTATGATTTATCGTACTTTGATATATCTGGCAGGTCTAGGTTGATGATATGTTTCCAGACAGCATTGATTAATAGTTTAAAGCTCTCTATGTCATCTTCGCAAAAATCGGTGTTGATTGATAGTATCTGGCCCTCTGATGTCGGTTCGACGAATTGCATTGTTCCCTGCTTTACATCGTACTTATTATAGTCACGCGACGATTCAATTAGCAATTTGTAAAACATTAATTGTTGTTTATAATGATGCAATTTAATTTTTGCTGTGTCGTCCTTGCCGTTCCAACTATAATATTGTTTACCAGTCTTAAAATCAGTTACGGATATTGATTTAACGGATTTATTAATTTCGACCAAGTCAAGTTTGCCGCTTAAGTGTGCGTCATAGATAATGCAGTGCTGGTTATTAAAGTTCAATTCTGATTGTTGATCGGTCGAAAATGAATCATATTCTTTTTCAAAATAGACTTCCAAGGCTGCTTGGCCACGATCTGACATTAACCTGTAATCAATCTCGGTTAGGTGTTGAGTTTTTAGCACAGATGTGAACTTGGCAACTATTTCATCAATTGGCAGTTGGCCATTGCCTGAGGCAAAATGATTATGGGCAAACTGTAGTGTGTCGTGTATAGCTGTACCAAAAGCGGCACTAGCACCCTTCTCCTGCGGAAATTGTAACAAGTTTTTTAATAAGAAAGTTTGCGGTCCGCCATGTTTGACGTTCAAAAAGTTTTGCAAATGAGTAACACTTAACCGATAATCAGCCAAGCGTGGCATCAATAAATCGCGCATTTTTTTATCGGTTGGCTCAATAAGTGGTTGATACCAATCTAGCTCGGCCGATTCAATCAAATTATTTTGATTTGAAATCGGGCTTATTATCAATTTACTATCAGATAAAAAAGAAGCTATAAGTGACAGCTTATTGTTATTGTTGAGATTACTGAAGCAAATATGCAAATGGTTCTTTGCCCTTGTCATAGCGACATAAAACAGACGTAATCGTTCGTCGCTGGTCTCGCCAGCTGGTGCTAAGCGCAAATTTTCTGGGTAATTGATCAGTCGATTACGTCCTTTGGAATGATCGCCCCAGACGGTGTCGACGGTGTTCGTTATATAAACTGTATCAAATTCCAAGCCTTTAGCTTTATGGGCTGTCATAACGTTTATGGCGTCGTCCATGACACTGTCGTATCTTTTTATACTAATTATGCTTTTTATCTTTCGACTAAGAGCGATAAAATTAACAAAAGTCTTTAGTGTAGGCATTTCGTCGTTATGATAATCACGTAATTTATTGCGGATTGCTCGAAGCGATTCAAGGTATATTAGATACTTGTTTGGCTTACTTTGCATATTGTCGTTTGAAAAGTAATATTCATATATCGGGCTAGTGAATTCTGTTTCCTCGCCATTATTTGCAATATTTGGACTGCCAATAATAATATCCAGTATTTTTTCTAATGGCGTGTCATTTACTAATAATGAAGTCGATATTAGCCACTTACGAATAGGCTTGAAGACTGTTGTTTCGGACATTGTATCTAGCCACCTGGCATGGTCATCATAGGCCTTAACGCTCAATTCCCAAATGTCGATCGGATCAAAAGCCCAGACTTTATGAGCTAGTATCTCTGGCATTTGCGAGTTCGCGCTGTCGTGCCGACCTTCAGCGATATTGATTAATAATCTGGCAATTTTTTCGATAAGTATTATTATTACTTGTTGTAAAGCATCATCCTGGCGCTCGTAATTAACGACTATGCTTTGTTGATATAAATATGGTAGCAACTCTTTAATATCGTTATGGTGTCTAGTTAGGATAGCGATATCGGCGGGTCTGGTGCCGCTATCGATCTGCGTTCTTACATTCTTGGCTATCCAAGAAAACTCATCGACTAAGGTTTCGGATTGATGAAGACTAACCTTGCTGACTGATAGATTGTTGGAATGTAATAATTTGCTGATGCCAAATATGCTATTCTCTAACCTGTCGCTACCCTGCGTAATAACATTGCGAGAGCTTTCAAGAATCTCGGCATTAGATCGATAATTTTCAGTTAAGGTAATTAATTTAGTGCGTGGATACTTTTTTGGAAAATCTAGAATATTACTGACATTTGCGCCCTGGAAACTATAAATAGCCTGATCGTCGTCGCCGACTACCATGATATTTGGGGTATCACCTTGTGCATCGTTATTAGTCAGATTGTGTAATATTCGCATTTGGGCCATATTGGTGTCTTGAAACTCGTCAACCATGATGTACTGAAATTGTTCTTGTAGATTAAACCTAAGGTCATCATTTTGTTCCATGCCACGAACCACTTGCAAGATCATATCATCGTAATCGAATATCTCAGCCTCTTCCATCTGAGATAAATATTTATCGTATATGTGAACTATGGCGCGAAGCTTAATTTGGCGGTTTCTTGATTTAAGAATAAAGTTATTAGCCTTATCTCTTTCAAACCAGTCATTGCGCCATTTGGTAATAGCAGGAGTCTTGCTGGTTGATATCGCAATATCGGTTGCATCTGTTAAGGTATTGGCGATAACTTCGGCGAGTGATGTGACGCCTAATATCTTTGATCCCGCAGATAATTTAGCTATCTTTGGAATGCATTTCGCAGCTTCGATGGCGGTTAATTTACTAATACTTTTTGCAAAAATTGGTGCTAGCATTTTCTCGACTTCAAATATTATTTCGTCGTTGTCGTCTAGCACCTGCAGTAATTCAATGCTACTTAAACCGCTTTTTTTAAGCTCTGATATAACTTTTTGTGCGTCACTAATATGGGTATATTCACCGTTCATCTGACTGGTTAGTGGGTTGTTATAATCTAACTTTTCAAATATATTGCGTATTACTTCATAGCTGCTAACTTCATCGGACGGCTTAAAATGCGCGCCATTATAAAAATATTGCCCATTCTGGTTAATCACTTCGGTGCCAAAACTATGAAAAGTATGAATTGCAACTTTATAGGCATCAGGACCAATAATATCGATTAGACGCTGGCGCATAGCGTTGGCGCCGCTGTCGGTGAATGTTAAACATAGAATATTCTCTGGCAATGTGTCAGTCTTTTGTAAGATATTTGCAACACGTACACCTAATAACTCGGTCTTACCGGTACCTGGGCCAGCAATCACCATTACTGGGCCATCGATAGTATCAACTGCTTCTCTCTGAGCAGTATTAAGATTGGCGTATCTTTTTACAAAATCCATAAATCTAATTGTAGTCGATTAGCATGCGCTAGTCGAGACGAGACAACGCTAAAGTGTTATAATGAAAATAATATGAGCGACAGAATGTATGACGAATTGGCTATTGAGCGAGCAATTAAAGAGTATTTCGGGGTTGATGCAGATATACGGCAAGCTATTGTATTTAAATCTCCTGTTAGTCCAACCGCCGAGGCAACATTATTTTTGAATTCCAAGAAACAGCTATTCTTGTATATTACTGGCAAATCCCGATTAGTCCTGAGTGACGTCAAGAAGATTGTTTCAAAAATGGGGCTAAAGGCCGATATCTATATACCGCCAAAAGGTCGACCGCAGTATTTTGATGAGGTTGGTCGTGCAAAGTTTCATGAAGTATTTCCTGGCCGTAAGAATATTAATCCAGAAGACATTATATTTTATCGTACGCTTACTCCTTATAATCCTGCACTTATAACCATTAGTGAAGTTAAGGATGGGCATGTATATCAGTATGATAGCGATTCTAATACTGGTTGGCGAATTGCGGTTAAATTCTCGTATCGACGCATTCGAACCAGTTTAAATATGTAGTGCGATTTTTAGTTTGTATTAACTACTGGAGCCTCAATAATAGGTGTCTCTACGTAACTATTGATGGAGGCTGATAATAATTCAATGTCGATAAGTCCCGCAGTGTCGTTAATTGATTCGTATTTCTTCTTAGCTTGATTTAATAACTCCTTGGCGGTGGTTTTGTCGTTATTATCCCGAGCTGTCCTAGCTTGATCAACTAACTCTTTGGCTTGTGATTTTATGACAGATGATAGAAAGGGGTTAGAGACGCTATTATCAACTTTTAGTACCCTGAATACGAGTACAGTGCCAAGGGTTAGGGCTAACAAAGCGGCTATAGCTAATAGCACTACGAGGACTCTATGTGAAGGTGTCTGTTTATTAAGCTTACTCATGGTAGATATAGGGTCCCGCTGCTTTTAGAACCACTTTCCGAAGAATATTCACCAGTTGCAGTGTTAACGCATTTTAGATTAACTTTGATTCCATACTCATCATTTGTCGATAATACTTCACTACCGTTTTGCACTATATCTTGAGTTATTGTATTGCCACGTGCTCCCCAACTTGAGACTAGCCATATTCCACTATGTGAGTTTGCCCACCAGCCTAGCTGTTTATTATCTGCCCAGGTGTGAGTTCCGCTATAAACGTCGTGACTCGAATATAATGTAGTACCAGACCCACATGATGAAGTTGCCATTAATCTAGCAACATCAGGCGATGGATGCGATATTGAATAACTTACACTGCCAGGGGCAGATACGGGCCGTTTATAGCTCTTACTACCTGTGCTCCAACTTGAATAATTGGACCCGGATTTGCATCTAGCGCTAAAATATCCAGTATAGGTGTAGCCTTGATCAATAGTACTATGAGTATATTCGCTATAAGTAGCCGGGCGTACTGTTGACGAATATGTGACAGGGGCATTCCTACTGAAGTAATATTGGTATTCTACAGAACCAATCGAGCATGTTACCGAAGAAGTACGCATGAATGTAGTCTCGGTGCTGCTGTATGAATAATCTACAGATGGCGCAGCTGGTGCGGTTAGCGTTGTGGTGACGTTTTCTGTGAAGTTGGCGTTGCAGTACATATTGTCTCTATTTACCGTGATGGAGTGGCTAGCCGCACCACTGCACCCATTACCAGTCCAATTCGAGAATGAATACCCAGAGAAAGCGGTTGCCGTAATCGTGACGACCGAATTGGCTGCATAGGTGCCACTACCCGATGCGCTACCACCTGTATTGGAAAGCACGCCAAGAGTATATACTTGCTCAAAGTTAGCTGTACAAGACTTGTCGCTGTCCACTGTCAAGCTGTGGCTCGCTAGACCTGAGCATCCAGTGCTACCTGTCCAGCTTGAAAATCTGTAACCCGAAAAGGCTTCAGCAGTAATATATGCAGAACTATTCTTTGCATAAGTGCCTCCCCCTGTTAATAGTCCAGATCCACCTAAGTTGGTGCCGAGTGCTATGGTGTACGTTGTTACTGCGGTAACTGGTCGGTAATAACTGCTATCACCAGGACTGCTCCAGCTACTATTAGTTGAACCATAGTAGCATTGTGCTCTAACCGACAGCGTATAAGTCAACCCCTCGGTTTCGGTTGTGAAGCTAACCGTCGTTGCTGTAGGATAAGTTGGAGTTGTCCATGATCCGCCAGATGCCGAAGTCTGATAGTAATATTGATACCTGACTGTTGTCCCAGCTTGACAAACAGTACTATTCCATGACCATGTTGTTGTTGTCGATGTTGTGTTTGATACCCAGACGGTTGGTGTGCTTGGTGCGCTTATCGTGCTTATTGTGAAATAAGCCGTACAATCTAAGTTATTCGCAGGCATAGAGAAGCTTGACGAGCAACCTGCACTCCAATAGCTAAATGTATAACCACTTTGTACATTGCTAAAGCCTGGAGCAACAGTCGTTCCTGACGCAAAGTTGCCGCCACCTGACATTGTTGCTGCACCTGCTGGGCTAGCTGAAACAGTTAATGTATACGTTGTTACTGCAGTAACTGGTCGGTAATAGCTAGCATCATCAGGATCACTCCAACTGCTACTAATTGAGTCAGAATAGCATTGTGCTCTAACTGACAGTTTATAAGTTAATCCTTCAGTTGAAGTTGTGAAGCTAACTGTTATTGCTGTAGGATAGGTTGGGTTATACCAGCCAGAATCGTATGGAATGGCTGTGTTAGTTTGCATTCTGTGCTGATACCTGACTGTTGTCCCAGTTGGGCAAACAGTATTATTCCATGACCATGTTGTTGTTGTCGGCGAAGTATCATCTGATACCCGGACATCTGGCGCACCTGGTGTATTTATTGTGAAGTTAGCCGTACAAGTTGTATCAGCGCTTATTACAAAGCTTGAGTTACAGCTAGCTGGACTCCAACTGCTAAATGTATATCCATTATTTATACTATATTCTGGAGTGACTGGCGTTCCAGCCGTGTAACTTCCGCCACCTGACATTGTTGCTGCACCTGCTGGGTTAGCCGAGACGGTTAATGTGTGCGTCGTCTCCGTAGTATCAGCTACGACCCGTCGGTTAGCGATAGAGCCAACACCATTAACTTTTTCTTCTATGTAATATAACTTCCATCCTTTTTCGTCTATGGAGTATATGAACTGATCATTCCCTGGATCTAATTGACTACCGTCATCTTTACAAGTCAGCAATGTTCCGGTCGGCGTATTAAGCACGTCTGGGTCGATACTAATAGTGGACAATATATTAGCTTCGGTATCTAACTTAGTACAATCCGGATACTCACCATTCTTGTCGTAGTACTTCTCTAACGCTTCAGCAATCAATGTAACCTGGTTGAGCCTCTGATTATCACGAGTATTCTTTTGAACGCCAATATACGACACGACGCCAATAGTTGCTAATATTCCTATAACAGTAACGACTGTTAAAACCTCGATCATAGTAAAGCCTTTATGGGCTTTGTGTGATCGATTGTTTCTAGATGCTAATTTAGCCAAGGTCATTTCTCCGTTATGTAATTTACTGAGCTACATTCTCTGTCGTGGCCGGTGTGGTAGCCTCCGTGGTGTTTGATGCCTTATTTTTTAGATATTCAATTATCTTTAGTTGCATTTCGGTGTCGACTGCATTATCGTTATCCTTCAGCTCCTTGTACTGAGCATTAGCCTCTTCTAATTTAGTCTTAGCTGCGTCGAGTTCGTTATTTTTTATAGATTCAATGGCGTTTGTTTTTAGCTTATTGGCACTTTCTTGTGTCACGACGTCATTAGCTTTCGTAGCCGTGCCACCCCACGGTTTAGTTATTAGCAATATGGTAATTGTGGATACTAATATGATAAATATAGCTGCTATTATTAGGATGATTTTGTTCTTTTTTGTCATATTATCTCCGTATCAATTTTAGCTGGCTAGGTCGCATATTATTATATAGCTTATGCTGTAATTATAGGGCTAATTCTGAAAAAAAACAAATATCTACGGTTGATCGCTATGATGGCTAGAGGTTAGTTGCTACTATACATCTCCGCTCCAGAGACATTTACGATTGGAGTTGTATTATCTTGTGCTTCTAGGTCGGCTATCAAGTGCTCTAACTCGCTTAAATTAGCTACGTCACTTTCCGCATTGAAGTCTTTTTTAGCATCTTTTAGCAGTTTAATGGCTCCATCTTTATCGTTATTTTTAATTAAATCAGACGCTTGTTTGTACACCTGATCAAGGCTAAGGTTTGTTTCGGATACGGGCGTAGTTGGGCTAGCTTTTTCCTTGTCTGGTTGCGTTATCATTAAGATACAAAGTGCAGAAACTGCGATAACTACGAAAATAATTAATATCGTTATTATTAGA
>CAZHGY010000004.1:0-41182 GCA_964532235.1 uncultured Saccharimonas sp. (SeqCode)
CAGTTCGCAAGGCCGGAAGCCGGATGACGAACGTCACCGACTGAGGCGGGGTCGAGAAAAATTCGGAACGAATTTTATCGTGACCAAGTCCTCTCGCGCGCACCAATAAAATATGACAGTTTTTTACTGTCTTATTTTATTTAGCTAAGGTGTCTTATAGACGTCTTTTGCGCCGACTGACCAGTTCAAGACGTCACTATATCGATCAGTCGATGATATTAGAGTATTCGAACTGTTAAACGACTTGATATCTTTAACGGATACATATTGTATTGTAGATTGATATAGCCCTATCGCCGGAACGTCAGACAACCATTGCCGTACAAAGGTTAGATACTTTGCATTACGTAGATCCTGTTCGGTACGTGCACGAGCCGACGTCAGAGCATCATCACTTATCTGATCTGAATAGTTCGAGAAATTAAGACCACCTGTATTCGCTTGCGAAGAATGCCAGTAAGCATAGACATCTGGATCAGCGCCAATATTCAATCGGTATAATAAAACGTCATAATTACGTGGCTGCAATATGCCTTGTACGACATTTTGAGATATATCATCTGGATCTACAACTCGAGTCTCAATATCAATATTTAGCTTTTGCCATTGTGCGGCAATTATTCCTAGTACCTTTTCTAGCTCGCTATCTTTCATAACTACAACTGACAATTTTAGTGTTTGACCATTCTTAGATCTGAGGCCATCACCACCGACTACCCAACCATTATCATTTAATAAATTATTAGCAGCAGCTAAGTCGAATCCATCAGCCTTTGGCACATCGCCAGATAATTGAGCGTTTGTGAGCGGCAAGTCCAATGACGGCGAATTTACCCCTAAAGAATTCCTAATTGCCAACGTATTGGTCGCAAGCTGTAAAGCTTTTCGCAGATACGCCTCTTGCAAGGTCGTACTAGTTGTATTCAATATCGCATATACCCCGCTTTGAATTGGTGTCGATGATGTTTCATATTTTTCTTTATCAATTTTCTCAAATTCTATTGGCGACAGGTCAGTTGCGGCATTGACCTCATTTGTTGATAAAGCCTTAGTTATGCCATCGGCCGTACTGTAGACATGTAGCTGAAATCGGCTAAGTTTAGTCATACCGCCATAATAGCTTTGATTCCTAACCATATAAATTACTTTCTGACCCGTATCGGTATTAATGTCTTGGACATAATTTAATCTAAATGGCCCACTGCCAATTGGATCCTGACTAAAAGAAGCTTCTCTAATGTTTATTGGCTCAACTAATCCCAAAATATGCTTTGGCAATATTGGAAATGTCAATAAATGTCTAAATGCAGAATAAGCTGACGGGATTGAGAACTCTATGACTGTATCACTGATAACTCTTACGGAGATATTTTCCCAACCCTCAATAGTCGAACGAACATTAGCATCTTTTATCAGATCGAGCGTAAAAGCAATGTCAGCAGTAGTTAGCTTAGCACCATCATGCCACAATACGTCTGGCCTAATACTAACCGTATAGACGGTTTTTGTATCATTAACCGTGACTCCATTAGCTATATCATAGCCCAGATGGCCAGTAGTATCATAGCTCATCAGCCTAGAAAACAATAAATAACTAGCCGATTGTTCGGCGCTGGAGTCGGCAAATATAGGATTTAGTGTATCGACCGGACCTAGGACTGCCTCCGCATAAGTTCCATCGTTAGACCGAGCGGTTGTTCTATAATTATTTTGATACCACATCAATTGCAAGCCAGTCGCAGCTAGTAATATACCCATAACCAACACCCAACGAGTAATATGCTGTTGAGATTCCCGAAAGCTACTCCACCGATTGGTAATAAATCTGTGAGCATGCTTAATAGTCGCACCATGTGCTTGACGTATACGCTTTTTGATGACACGGCTATTAAAATTCATCTTGGGCAGTCGTTTCCAACCTCCACGGTTATCATCTGCCATGTCAGGCGCCTACTTGGCTGCGGGCAGAATTAGCCCGACAACTATAGACAACACGAAAATAACGGCTAGAATCACTGTCACTTCAAAAAGACTTTTGTCGATTCCTCGGCGTGTCGTATATAGCTCGCCAGTGCTGCCAAAGCCAGCCCCTAATGATGCGCCTCTCTGCTGTAATAATATCATCAGTATCATCAATACCGCCGACACTAATGTGACTATTTGTAAAATTCCATCTATACTCATGACTGAATGCCTTTCATTCTGTTAGACCGTAATGTTATTACGGTGTCTAATATATAGTTTATCAGACTAAGTAGTAATCCGGTATAGATTGAACTTATAAATGTCATGGAGATATCTTTTGCGATTTTTAGTGATATATAGACCATTAGACCGTTAATTACTATCATAAACAAGCCAACCGTCAGAGTTATAGCAGGTAAGGCTAAGACAACTATCAGCGGTTTTAACATGCCATTTACTAAGGAGAATACCAAACCAGCCCCTAGGAACCCAATCGCTCCAATGCCAAGTGGTATATTATCTTGACCGACACCCAAAATTCGGACCGCAGCCCAAAGGCCAATCGAATTGAGAAACCATCTAATAATGAAAACTGTAAAACGTTTATTCATGTAGTTGATTCAATTATAGCACATCGCCACCGAGATTATTCTGAGCTTTATAACCTCATGTATAAATATCAGATACGTAAGCGAGTATCTATCAATCCTCTATTCTTCTTCGTGGAGTGGTATCTTCGTTATCTGCCGTATAGGTAGTGCCATCATCGGTGGTAGCAGTTAGACTATATGTTTTATTATCAATACCCACATCATAGATGAAATTCACATCACTGCTTGATGTATATATTCTCGCGAATTCCTCTTGAGTCGGGTATGCGTTATTAAAATTTTGATAATCCTTTAAAGCTGAGGCAGCCATAGTAAATTCGTTTTTCAACTTCGTCTCGTTTATCGATTGCTGCCAGCCAGAGTACCCCACCGCACTAATTGTAAATAATATTCCAATCACGACGATAATTATGACTAGTTCAACCAGCGTGAAACCATTTTTTTTCTTTTGCATCAAAAAGGCTTTTATCACATTAGTAAATATAACATAAGCCCTAATCGCCTACAAATTACTAATTATGTTTTTTGCCTTTTTCTTACCGACAACTTCAGCAATATTATCTTCCGAGATTGAACGTAATGCAGATACACTTCCAAATTTACGAATTAGCTTTGACCTGGTCTTTGGTCCAATTCCCGGGATGTCGTCTAAAGCCCCAGCCGTCTGCTTTGACTTGCGTAAGACCGTATGATAGCTTACGGCAAAACGATGAGATTCGTCACGAATTCGCTGTAATAATTTTATTAGATTTGACGATTTCGGCAAGTTAATTATCGTGAACTTATCCGAGACCTCAATCGATCCGCCTATCTTTATCACCGCTTCTTTGTCCTTTATTGACCCATATATGATAATTTGTTCATCTCGTTTTGCTAAACCAATAAACGGTACACTCTGATGCCCGCATTTATCCCTAGCAGTAATAGCCGCATCTAGCTGACCCTTGCCTCCATCGATCAGAACCAAATTTGGCGTCCCCCAACTTTTCAGATTTTTGTCACTAAAGCGCCGAGTGATAATCTCGGACATATTATAAAAATCGTCATTGCGCTCAGTGTGAGTTTTGAATTTGCGATATTCACTTCGGTCACTAGCACCATTTTTAAATACGACCATACTGGCAACCACATTAGTACCGCCAATATGCGATATATCATAGCCCTCGATACGAGCTGGGGCTTTCGGTAGAGATAATAAACCAACTAGATCGCGCAAAGCTGCGTCTTTGCTAATATCTAAGAACTCTTTATCGCCAAACATAATCTTTAGCTGAAGCTCTTTTAAAGTATTTAACTTATTGCGCAAAATTGCTGCCATTTCGAAGTTCTGCGACTTTGCTGCCTTTTTCATATCTTCTTCAATCTCAGAGTATATTTGTTTACGACTGCCATTAATATAGCTAATCAGCTTGCGCAGATTTGATTTATATTGCTGGCTAGTAACATTGACTGGCGCGAGTCCTAAATGAGCATCTAAATCCATCCGATTATCATCTGGACGCACGACACGCGGTTTTGTCAAGTATGGGAAGACTTTCCGAAGGTATCTGAGCGCCTTTTTGACAGCAAAACTGTTGTAGTATGGGCCAAAATATTCCGCCCCGTCATCGGCCGGATTGCGAGTAAACTCGACGACCGGCCACTCACTTTTTATATCAATCCGAATGTACGTCAACGACTTGTCGTCACGCAACAAAATATTATATTTAGGCATATAACGTTTGATCATTTCAGCCTCTAAAAATAGCGCATCAATCTCGCTATCAGTTTCTACCCAGTCGGTGTCAGCAATTTCCGAAACTAAAACTTTCGTCTTTAAATCCATATCGCGTGAATTTTGAAAGTACTGTCGAACTCGATTTTTTAATACCGCAGCCTTACCAACATATATAATCTCGCCTAATTTATCTTTATGAAAATAAACCCCTGGACAATTTGGTAGGGTCTTTATCTTAGCTTTTAATTTAACATAATATTTTTCATCTTGCATCAAGTTATATTATACTTTATAATTCTAACTATTATGAAGCGATATTAAATAAAAACATACGTCCGGCGGGTCATAATACTAAAAAATTAACACGAAAAATTATTTAATATCATAAAGGAAATATATGGCTAAAAAACAGTCATCAAAACGCATTGTTAGTTTTTTATTTGGGCTCTGGAGAGTTGCCCCTGTTTATGTTGTTTTCTTTGCTATATCTCAGGTACTATATGCCGTTCTAGCCTCAACGATTGCTCCGATTTTTATTTCAAAACTGCTCTCTGGAATAGCTAATGGCACTGCAACACTATCTGGCAGCACAAAATTATTAATCTTTTATTCGATAATAACTTTTGTCGGGACAACTATTATGCCTAGAATATCCATCGCGGCAGCGTACGTGGCCGAATTGCGCATGAGCTTAAGCGTTCATAATCGTATATTAAAGCATCTAACCGATAAAAGCCTTGGCTATCATGCTAATAAAATGAGCGGAGGAATTGTATCAAATACCAGCAAATTAACAGGTGCTATCGAGCGCTTTTGGGAAACTATGATGTTCTCGGCAATCCCGATATTAACCACTTTGATTTCAGTCTGCATTGCCCTAGGAACGATGTTTTGGCAATACGCGGTCGCTTTAGTGATCTTGTCAATCACGTTCATTGTAGTGGTTATATATTCGCAAATAAAGATTTCTCCAATTAGCGAGGAGGTCGCAAAGAAGTCAAGCCGAATGACTGCCTATTTTGCCGACGTCATCAGTAACATTACTACGGTTAAAGCTTTTGCTATGGCCAAATCAGAATTAGATAATTATTCTAAACGCACCAAAGCTTGGTATAAGATATCTATACGCGAGATGAAAAATGTCGTTGTCATCACCGGTATTTTTGGAACCATAACAACATTAATGAACATCTGCGCCTTTATCGCCGCCATATTCGCAACCGAATATCACCTGGCCAATATCGGTGTTATATACCTAGTTGTTAGCTACACATTTAATGTAGTTTCGGAATTATGGGAAGTATCGCACACGACACGTAACTTTATTAGAGTATTGGGTGATGCTAGCCCGATGATTAAAACTTTGGACGAAGATATCGAGATAAAGGATCCTTTGCATCCAAAACAATGCAATATCAAAGATGGCGAAATTGTTTTCAAAGACGTCAGATTTACTCACAGCGGCACAGCCGCACCATTGTTTGATAAATTCTACCTAACAATAAAACCAGGCGAACAAGTTGGGTTAGTCGGACGATCTGGGTCAGGCAAAACCAGTTTAACCAGAATCCTTCTACGATTTAGTGATGTTGAAAACGGCGAGATACTGATCGACAACCAAAATATTGCCGAGATTACCCAGGATGATTTGCACCGTTCTATCGCTTACGTGGCACAAGAGCCTATACTCTTTCACCGCAGTTTACGCGACAATATCGCCTACGGCAAGCCAGATGCTACCGAGGAAGAAATACGTCATGCTGCCGAGCAAGCCAATGCCCTAGAATTTATTGAAGTATTACCAAAGGGCTTTGATACACTAGTGGGTGAGCGCGGCATTAAGCTGTCTGGTGGTCAACGCCAGAGAATTGCTATTGCACGCGCAATACTAAAAGATGCACCTATATTAGTTCTAGATGAGGCAACTTCGGCGCTTGATAGTGAGACCGAAAGGCTGATTCAAGATGCGCTAATAAAATTAATGGCTGGACGAACCAGTATAGTTATAGCTCATCGACTGTCGACAATCGCCAAGCTAGACAAGATTGTCGTATTAGATAATGGCACGATTATCGAGCAAGGCTCGCATAGCGAATTACTATCCGAGAACGGAGTATACGCTAATCTTTGGAAACGCCAATCTGGTGGATTCATCGAAGACTGATAGTAGCCAAAAAGTCTCGCATTCATATGCGAGACTTTTTGATATAGCGGTTAGCTAGTTATTTTTCAGAACCTTCTGATTTATTTGGGGCAGATTCTGGCTCAGCGACAGTTTCAGCAGCTTCAGCTTCAGATTCTGGCTCAGACTCGCCACCAGCCGCTTCATTCTCGGCTTGTAAAGCACTTGGCTCGTAGACATTGGCAATTACTAGTTCCATATCCTGATCCACATCAGCAAATTCAACTCCTGATGGCAGCTTGATATCGCCAACTGTTAGTTTATCTTCATCAGTTGCAAGATTGATGATTGAAAGTTCGATTGATTCTGGCAGATCAACTGGTTTTGCCTTAACTTCAATATGTTCAATAGCCTGTAATACTACCAGTCCAGCTCGTTCAGCAATGCTTTCACCCTTACCAGACAATACAATTGGTACTTCTGTGGTAATAACATCGTTCTGATTGATTGTATGGAAAGCGATATGTCGGTAACTGTGTCGAATTGGATCAACATTAACGTCTTTGATAATAGCCAACTTTTTCTTGCCATCAACTACTATGTTAACGGGAGTGTGCTTGCCAGCAGCCTTTACTACCTTAGTCGTTTCAACGTTTGGTGATTGTGTCATGATTGGTTCTGATTTGCCACCATAAACAACACTTGGAATAAAACCACTGTCGCGCAATTTAGCAATTTTTTTGCCCTCGGCTGTACGTTTGTCTAATTTAAGTGTAATTTCGTTCACCTCTATAATCCTATCTTTGTCGTTATTTATACTCTATCTAGTATAACATTTTTTATCCATGTATGCTAAACTATTTAAGATATGAAGCTTGTGTTTATTATTGACTGGAGAGTAGGTTAATGTCAAAGCTAAAAGTACGTTCCAGGACATATATTTCTTTGCCAATTACATTATGTTTAATGGCTGGCTTCATCTTGTTCTTTGCTGCATATTTCGGAATGGTATCGTCAACTGGAATTAGTCAATTTAACGAACCCATATTAGTATGGATGTCAACTCATCGCGACCCAATTATTAGCACTATGATGCAGTACATAACTAGCCTTGCTAGTCCAACGGCATTTATCATTTTTGTTTCTATCATAGCTATTGTTTGGGTCTATAGAAAAAAGGAAACATGGCAGCCTTTATTAATGGTTGCGGCCGTAGGCCTTTCGGCACTTGCATCATCATTATTGAAGACCGTAACTCATAATGCCCGACCAGATAACATCGATATGGTTCCACCATTTGAGACTGGCTACTCTTTTCCGTCTGGTCATACTCTAAGCACGATTGTATTCTTATTAGTTACTGGTTACTTGTTATATTCCAGATATCACAACGATGATAAGAGGTTTTGGCTGATAATCTGGTTAATAATAACTATTAGTGGCACTGCATTAATAGCTTTAAGCCGACTATATTTAGGATATCACTGGTTAACTGACATAATCGGCTCAATTGGACTTGGCGCAATGATTTTTGCTTTGATAATAATAGTTGACAAGCATATCACAAACAATCGCAAATCAGAGTAAAATATTAAATATTAAGAACAGTTGTTAAATACTGACCCGTATATGAAGCGGCAACCTTTGCGACATCCTCGGGTGTACCTGTAGCAATTATTTGCCCACCGCCTATGCCGCCCTCTGGACCCATATCAATAACATAATCAGCCGATTTAATTACATCTAAATTATGCTCGATGATTATCATACTATTACCACCGTCAATCAGCCTTTGTAGTATATAAATAAGTTTTTTTACATCATCACTGTGCAGCCCAGTCGTCGGCTCATCTAAAATATAAAGCGTTCTGCCAGTTGACATCCTAGATAATTCAGTTGCCAGTTTTATGCGCTGCGCTTCGCCACCGCTAAAGGTCGTAGCTGGTTGACCAAGTTTGATATATCCCAAACCAACTTCAACCAGAGTATTCAATTTTCGTGCGATTGCTGGCACATTTTCAAAAAACTTATTAGCTTGATCAACTGTCATATCCAAAACGTCGCTTATTGTGGCGCCTTTATATTTGATTTCGAGCGCTTCGCGATTATATCGTTTACCTTTACAGACATCGCAAGTCACATAAACATCTGGCAAGAAATGCATCTCAATCTTAATCATGCCATCGCCTTGACAAGTCTCACATCGTCCACCCTTGACATTAAAACTAAAACGTCCAGCCTTGTAACCACGAATATTAGCATCTGGAGTTGATGCAAATAACTCACGAATCACCGTAAATATACCAGTATAAGTTGCCGGGTTGGATCGTGGCGTACGACCAATCGGCGACTGATCAATTACAATTACTTTATCTAAATGATTAATGCCTTCAATATTGTCGTGTAGCCCGGGAACGGTATGGGCATGATGCAATCTAGCTGATAGTTCTTTAGCCAAGATATCATTTACTAACGTCGACTTGCCACTACCACTAACACCACTAACGACCGTCATCAAGCCCAGAGGGAATGATACATCAATATTTTTTAGGTTATTCTCACGAGCACCACGAACAATCAGTTCTCGGCCTTTGATTATTTGGCGACGCTTTTTAGGAGTTACAATATTGTCAGTCCCACTTAAATATCGACCTGTAATACTGTCTCGGTTTTGCGCAACTTCAGCTGGCGTACCTGATGCAACAACGTAACCACCAGCAATACCAGCGCCTGGACCGATATCTAATAAGTAGTCGGCTTGACGGATAGTGTCGACATCATGCTCGACAACAACAACTGTATTACCCAAATCACGCAGATGCTTTAATGTACCAATTAATCGGTCGTTATCACGCTGATGTAGCCCAATTGATGGCTCGTCCAGGACATATAAAACACCCTGCAAGCCTGATCCGATTTGAGTGGCTAAACGAATTCGCTGTGCCTCACCACCAGATAATGTATTAGCTGCTCGGCCTAGTTCGATGTAACCTAAGCCAACATTTTGCATAAAATTCAGTCTAGCGCAAATTTCTTTGATAATTTGTTGAGCAATAAATTGCTCTTTGTCGTCCAGTTTCAGCTTATTCTGAAACAAGTCCAAGGCATTATCAATATCCAGGCTACAAACATCCAGAATATTTAGACCATGAATGGTAACAGCCAAAACAACTGGTTTCAAACGCGCACCATGACAAACCGTACATTCGCTTTCGCGCATAAATCGTTCAATATCGCGACGCATAAAATCACTGTCAGTTTCTTTGTGACGACGTTCAAGATTTGGAATCACGCCTTCATAAGTCGAATCGTAATCGCGACCGTTACTCAACTTGACTGTGTATTTTTGATTACCCGTGCCGTACAAAACCTTATCCAAGTTCTCTTTTGACAGTTCTCCAACTGGAGTTTTTAAGCTAAATCCATGGGCATCAGCGACTTCGGCTAGACGTTTCATGTACCAGGCGTCGCTATCAATACGATTATATGGGCGAATCGCACCTTCCAATATCGTCAAATTGGGATTAAAGACTAGCGAAGGATCGACTTCTAAACGGTTACCTAATCCGGTACAAACCGGACATGCGCCTTCTGGAGCATTAAAACTGAATAATCGTGGTTCCAACTCGGGGATATCTTCATTTGGATGGTCTAAACAAGCATATCGCTGACTGAAGGCTAACACTGTATTATCATCAGTATTCAAAACTTCAACTATACCGTCGGCCAAATTCAAAGCTTGTTCAACTGATTGCGAAATCCGTCCCGATGCATCTGACGCCATTACGATTCGGTCAACCACAACTTCAATATTGTGTTTAAAATTTTTATCAAGTTCTGGGAATTCGTCTAGAGCATAAACAACCCCGTCAACTCTGGCCCTAGCAAATCCCAAACGGCTGTATTGCTCTGGGATATGAGCAAACTCGCCCTTTTTTGTCTTAATAATTGGCGCTAGAATCATTAACTTAGCACCATTAGGCAACTTCATAATCTCATCAATAATTGTCTCGGGTGTACGACGGGTGACAGGTTTGCCACAGATTGGACAATGCGGCACACCAATACGGGCAAATAACAGACGTAAATAGTCATAAATTTCGGTGACGGTGGCAACCGTACTGCGTGGGTTTCGACTAGTCGACTTTTGATCAATACTAATCGCTGGGCTTAAACCTTCAATGTAATCCACATCTGGTTTTTCCATAATGCCCAAGAACTGCCTAGCATAACTTGACAAGCTCTCAACATAGCGTCGTTGACCTTCGGCGTAAATAGTATCAAACGCCAAAGACGATTTACCCGACCCAGAAACACCGGTGATCACCACTAATTTATTACGAGGAATCTCAACATTTATATTTTTGAGATTATGCTCGCGCGCACCAACAACTTTAATTACCTCTGACATATCCCGAATACTATACGCTGGTTGACTGCTTTTTTCTAGTACCTGCAGGAGTTATTCGTCAAAATCAGCTGGGGCGATGCTTTCAGCCCATAGCTGCAGCTCTTGCAAAATAAATAATTTGTTTTCGTCAGTCGTCGTTGCTAATTTTTGTAGTGACTTTACAAATACTGGCAGCTCAGCTGTAATCTTGGCAGATCGCCATTTTTCCCAGGCTATAGCCTCGTCTTCTGATAGACTTTTTGGATAATTTCGAGCCTTATAATGTAACAGCAACGGGTCTAGTCGCTCGTCAGTAAAGTCAGGGTGAAAGTCGGCCAGATCTTGTTCGGAACAATTGCGCACTTTTTCGATTCGCATCTTATCGATATCCGGTACAAACCCATCATATAATTGCAACTCTGGATCGTTCGACTTTTTGTACTCAGGTTGATTTTCGAATATTGTGCGGATGTTTTCGGCAAAACCTGGCGCAGACAGCAAAATATCCTTATTTTTAGTAACCGTCGCCTCGTCCAAGGCTATCTTTTTCCAACCGTCATTTGCCGATAACACCGAAGTTGGAGCAACAGCCGGCGCATGATTATATTGCAGCTCTTTGACGGGTAACTTCAAAAAATCATCGGCTTGACGTTCTTCCCAGGTGGCATATAGCTTTTTTGCCAGGTCTTTTTGGCTCATCTGTAGATATGGCGTCGGGTCATAACGCAGGTCATAAATCACGACATTGCCGTTTTTTCCTGCCGTCAGCGGAAAAGCAACCGTCGCTTTGTCAAATTCACTGTCAAGTCGTCCTGAAACATATACAAAAGGCTGTTTATGATCCAGATTTACTAACTTTTTTACCTCGTTTTTATCACGTATCTTCAACAGGTAATCATACAATTGCGGCTGTTTGTCACGAATTAGACGGGTCATAGCAATCAAAGCTTCGACATCACTTAAGGCATCATGGGCTTTTTTATGGTCCAAACCGTTAGCTTTGGATAGTAGTTCCAATCGGTTGGTCGCTGCTCCCTTATCATCAACTGGCCAATTAATACCGTCTGGACGGAGTGCTCGAGTCATTCGCACCACGTCTAACATATCCCAGCGCGAACGGCCATTTTTCCAGCACCATTCGTATGGATCGTAAAAATTACGCCAAAACAGATGACGGATGAACTCATCATCAAAGCGAATATTATTATACCCAATCACGATCGTATCTGGTATAAATACGTCATTTATCAACATTTTTGCAAATTCAGCCTCGAAATATCCATCAGAAACTGTCTGCTGAGGTGTTATGCCGGTGACCAGTGACGCTTCTGGGCTAGGTAAGGTGTCATCATTTAGCCGTACAAGCATATTTACAGGCTCACCAAGGGGTTTTAGGTCTAAATCCGTCCGAATACCAGCAAACTGCATAACTCGCGCCTCGCGAGCATTTAGGCCACTTGTCTCTAGATCATAAAAAAAGAAGGTTTTTGACATAGAATCTATTATAACTTATTAAAATGATTACGGATTTTTGACCTTGACCGGGACTGAACTATCAGATTCTGAACCATTACCAAGTTGACCGCTTGATCCTTCTCCCCAACAATAAACTTGCCCATCAATATCAATTGCGCAATGGTTATCTAAACCTGAATATATTTTTTCTATCTTTTTATTGTATAAGACGTCCGAAGAACCATCAGCTTTTACTAAAGATGGAGTATTAGTACTAGATGTTTCATTATTATTTCCTAATTGACCACTAGTATTCGAACCCCAACAATATACTATGTTTTGTGATGTTATAGCACAAAACGATGACGCTCCAGATACCTGATTCATATCTTTATTAGTTAGTGGCTTTTTTATATTTGTGGCAATAGACACTGGTTTCCTTTCCAGATATGGGCTTATTGCACTATCAGCAAAAAACGCACTATAACCCCAACAATAAATTCTTTTATCAGAAGCAACCGCACAATTGTATCTTCCAGAATAAATATCAGATGATATACTTATCACTTTCTTATTATATAGATTGTCAACATCTGAATCTGACTTAACAGCTACTGGAACAGAACTATTATACATTGAAGAACCATTGCCTAATTGGCCCTGTTCATTATCACCCCAACAATAGGCTTTTCCGTCAGAATCAATCGCACAAGTATTCCTTTGTCCTGTCGAGATGGATTTAATTTTTTTACTATATAGAGCATCAGTGTTTAAATCTGACTTAACAGCTACTGGAACAAATCTATCGGTATTTGAATTATCACCTAATTGGCCATAGTCATTACCACCCCAACAATAAACCTTACTATCCAAATCAATCGCACAAGTATGATAGAAACCTACTGAAATAGATTTATAATCTTTATCCTCATCAATTAATTTCGGAATAAAACTAGATGTTTTAGTACCATCACCTAATTGGCCATAGTCATTACCACCCCAACAATAAATTTTATTATTATATGCAATCGCACATGTAGAAGATACACCAGACGAAATGGTTTTTAATCTTTTCTTATACAAATAATCGCTTGTTGAATCTGACCTTACAGCAGATGGTTTTTCGACATTAGAAGATCCGTCATTACCTAGCTGCCCAGAGCTTCCACTGCCCCAACAATAGGCTTCACCATTATAGTAAATACCGCAGGTATGATATGAACCTTCACTTATTTGTCTCCAGCCAGTAAACTTTCTCGCCATAAGTTCATTAGAAGCTTTGTAAAAGACGTCATAATCAACAATTGATCCATATATTGTATACGTTTCACCGTCACTCTGATAATCTATGATATTATTTGGGCTAGTTTTGAGACAAATAGATCTTGAATCTTCTGGAACTGAACAATCATTCAGATCTGGATAATAACCATGTTCAATATTATACATTTCAAGACTTTTCCTGGCATTACTCATATCAGAAGCTAAGGCTGATTCCTTAGATTTTAGAACAACTCCATTATACGCAACAACAACAAGCGCTGCTAAGATCCCAATAACAACCATTACGACAACTAGTTCAATTATCGTAAAACCAGATTTTTTATGTTTATTTTTTATATCAAAAAACATAACTACATGATATTATAACATGCTACTTATTCAATAATTATTGTTCTAAGAATGTAAATTGGCTATCACCAATATGTATAATACTTGCGCCCTCGGCGCCCTGGCGGCGCAATTCATGAGCAATTCCAAGCTTTTTCAAGATATCGCGCAATCGGTTAACACTGTCATAGTTGCCAAAATCTGTACGCTTTGCAAATCTTTCGATCTTGTCACCAACTACGATAAATGCAACTTTGTCGTCCGATTCGACACGCTCAACCGTCCAGGCAGCAGATTTTTCTTCTGCACCTAATGAAATAGTTTCAATTTGCTCTTCGTCATCTACGGCCGTTACCTCTTGTTCGCGTGCAGCCACGACTTTTTGGTGCAAGGCTCGCATAACTTCAATCAAACCAATATGCGCGCTAGAAGAAATGGCAAAGACTGGGCTATCACCAGCCACGGCTTTGACGGCATCCATCTGCATCTTTACGATGTCAGTATCCAAACCGTCAATTTTAGTAATCGCGACTACTTCGGGCCTGTCTGATAAATCAACGCTGTAATTTGCTAGTTCCTTGCGAATGGTTTTATAAGCAACGGCTACGTCATCAGAATATGCATCAATCATGTGCAACAAAACAGCTGTACGTTCGACATGACGCAAAAATGCGTCGCCCAAGCCTTTTCCTTCGCTGGCACCTTCGATTAACCCTGGAATATCAGCGATCAACATACTGTTGCCGTCTGAATCAGCTACGCCCAAGTTGGGAGTCAATGTTGTAAATGCATAATCAGCAATTTCGGGTTTGGCATTACTAACAACTGATAAAAACGTCGATTTTCCAGCATTAGGAAAACCAATCAGTCCAACATCAGCTAATAATTTTAGTTCTAACTCGGCCTCAAAAGTCTCGCCTTCTTCGCCTTTTTCGGCGATTCTTGGGGCTTGACGTGTCGAGCTTTTAAAGTGAGCATTGCCTGATCCACCCTCACCGCCTTTGGCAATGACGACTTCTTGGCCAGGTTCGGTTATATCGGCGATAATCTCGCCATCACGTCGAACAATCGTACCAACCGGGACTTTGACACGCAATGATGCGCCATATGATCCAGATCGATCGCATTTCGAGCCATTCTCGCCGTCTTTGGCTTTTAGTTCTGGTTTATAACGAAAGTCAATTAAAGTATTAAGCCCACTATCGGCTACAAAAACTACATCCCCACCATTGCCGCCCACACCACCGTCAGGACCGCCCTTTTGAATATAAATCTCATGCCTAAAACTGACGGCTCCGTCGCCGCCTTTTCCTGCGCTAATAAATACTTTGGCGGTATCGACAAACATATTACTTATATTATATCACAAACTATCAAAAATTAACAGAGGTGTTAAGGAATGTAGTTAAAGTCATTAATATTTGAAGCTGGAATTGTTCTAAAATCAACCGCATAACTACTGCCATGATTCATCTCGCTGATTGTAATTGAACTGATATTACCAGCACTGTCGTAGTTGATAGATTCAACAACCGCTACGTGGTTATAGCTTTCAGCTACATCACCTACGTCCGGGCTTTTGTCAGCACCAAGCTGATAGCCCCATGACCCACCATTGCCATAGAATGGGATTGGCAATGGTCGCCCAAGTGCTAATCGACGCTCCCATGCCCACCAAGTACATTGACCAGTATCCATAGTATTACCATACGATCTCTCCTGAAAACTAGACAGCTGAGGAATATAGGTTCGCACCCCTGCTGGAATACTATAATAATTTCCGATGCTTATAAAATATGTCTCACCACCATCATAACCATAGGTTAAATATGAAATTGGTGCGATATAGCCTGGTCGCTCATCCTCTGGCAAGACTGCGTCTGGTAAAATAATCTTGGTATTTGGGATGAGCCCACTAACATCTAGGTCATTATATAGTATTAACCGCTCACGATTAACGCCATATTTTGCTACTAATGAATCGATCGTATCGCCAAATTTAACATCATAAACAACACCATTAACGGGCAATATCTGTAAAGACTCACCTTCATATAATGCATCTTGCGTCAAATTATTAGCCCATCGTATTGTATCTGTTGATATACCAAATTTGGTCGATAAAGTTTCAATAGTATCACCAGCCTGAACCGAATAACTAGTCACTGAACGGCCAGCCACCGATGATCCAATCGCCAACACTTTAGAGGAACTATTTAACTGCATTATCTCGTTCTTTACTCTAGTAGATACAGCTAGGTTGGCAATACTATTCGCAATAGGTAAGTTAGCTGCCGCTGCAACATTAGCAGCCATGCTTGAAGCAACCACATCATCAACTGATGACGCAGCAACGGTTGTCACATCGGCCACCACTGACGAATCTTTAGGAGACTGATAACTAGTAAAAACAATCACTACTATCAAAGCAAAAACACTGACATAAACCGCAATGGTTGACAGCTTTAATTTAAGTTTTGTAGCTTTTCGACGGATACGCCTAACCGGTTCCTGCAGTTCAATAGCAGTAGCCCGTTTTCGGATAATATCCATAGCAATTTTGTTACGAATTATCATACTCCTGCCATCAGTATTACTACGATGACGCTACCATAATCTGTCTTTCTCACTCGCTATTTACGGGATAGCATTATCGACAATGTATTTCCCGCTAGGCATTTTTGGTAGGCTCATATATGGTTTCGCTTTCCACCCATAATTTTGGCATAAAACCAAACAGTAGACGAAAACATAAATGTGCTGCATTTAGTATATCAACACCTTATTTCTATGTCAATTTAGGGTGCGGCACATTTGACAATACAATGATCAGCCCGATTTTGTTCATGCTCGGTGTTAGTATATGCAAAATAGGTCACATCGTCATCTCCACTCAAGAAATACAGATAGCTACTGGTTGCAGGTTCAGCCACAGCCTGAAGTGCTGAGCGACCTGGGCTAGATATCGGCCCGATCGGTAAACCAGTGTACAAACGAGTATTATACCGAGAGTCGTATTTAACATCTCGCGGAACGCCCAACTTGTCACAGATGTATTGGTAGGTTACATCAGACTCTAATCTCATTCCCTCGGACAAGCGACTGTAAAATATCTGAGCCACAACCTTTTGGTCCTCCGGATTACTAACCTCTCTTTGAATAATAGATGCCATCGTGATTCCCTGATACAGATTAAGGCCATGACTAGCAAATTTTGCGACCAAGTTATCTTTTTCAACCTCAGAGTAAAACTCCTCAAAAGTTCTACTCAAGATATCGCTAACCGATGCACCAGCATTAAAATTATATGTTTCGCCGTAAATGTATCCTTCCAGACCCATCACGGCTGGTTTACCAGCAAACAATGGCGAATCATACTGGGCCGACAGCGCATAGTCAATTTCTGCCTGAGTATAGCCAGCTCTTAGTAACATTGTAGTGACATCGTCTTTTTCTGACTCCGCAGCATCAGTCCCGTCTGTTACAGTGGCGCCTGGATAAAATGTAATATTAAACGTATCAACCGAGCCATTAACCAGATGCGACACGATCTGACGTGTAGAATCCGAAGGTGACAGCCGATAAACGCCTGCTTGTAAGTTATTACGACGACCCGACAAACGAGTGTAGATATTAAACGCCGCTACACTACGAATGACCTTGCTTTTTTTTAGACTAATTCCAATTTCCTGAGGTGAGCTGCCAGCTACTATTTTGACCTTGATCAATTGGCCAGTGTCACCACCAACTGGCGATAATTGCAAGTTATACCACAAAAAACCACCAATAGCCAAAACTATTGCTGTTATTATTGCTGCGTTCTTTTTGGTAGGTCTAGATACCATCGATATTCTAAACTTTCGAAATTTATGCTTCGAGATAATCATTTAAAATTATAGCCGCCGCTTGTGCGTCTATATCACCTTTCGAAAATGGACGATTATATCCAGTTAATTGCTGTTCGGCGATTACACTAGTTAGTGATTCATCTTGAAATACAATTTTTGGAGCAATACCTATTAATTTCTCAGCAAACTTTTCTACATAACGAGTCTGATTGGTAATATCACCAGACTGGTTGCGGGGATAACCAACAACTATCGTATCAGCCGACTGACTGGCTACTACCTGCCTAATGACATCCAGCTCCTGGCCATTAACTTCGATCGTAACTAATGGCGAAGCAATACGAACAATCCGATCACCGACAGCAACGCCGATTCTTCGTTCGCCCACATCTAGGCCGATGACTCTATTTGGATCCAGCATCGGCAGATACAAACTCAATCGTAATTTTAGATTCATCAGTAGGCACAGTCGATACCCAGAAATATGAGAACTTAACTTCGACATCTTCGACACCACTAACGGCATTAAGGGTAGATTGAATATCGCCGAACCTCTTGCCTTTTACTCGGGCCATAATATATGCTTCGTCAATACTTGGACCAATTTTACCAGTAGTCGAAATATTGATTGTCGCCAATGCATCTGATTTGACATACCCAGATAATACTGCGCTATCAACTCCGTCATTGTAAATTCTTTGCAACTTTGTATTAGTAATCTGTTTGGTGATTGAATCTTTCAGGAAAGTTTGCAATTCAGATTTGGCAATTGCCGTTAATGAATATGTGGTAGCGGATGTCAACTTTGGCTTTGTCGTACCAGATACTTCACCACCAACAGCTGGCACTGATACGGCCGCTGCACGATCAATAGTAAAGCTTTCGGCAATGACTTTCTCACCATTGGTAAACTGTTTTGTTAATTGAGCCAAAACTGTCGTGCTGGGCATGTCAACCAAAACTTGGCTGGCTTTTTGAATATCTGCGGCAGTGACTATCGAGACAATATTGGTCGTTCCACCGATTAATCCATCTGTGTCAACCGTGCAAGATACCTTAGAATTGCCGACTAATGAACATGTCGTACCGGCAGTCGGAACATTATATCCAGCTCCATTTTCAGAGGCCGTTACAATTCCCGAACCCGAGCCGCTTCCACCAACTGACCCAGATATAGTGATACCGTTATCAATTGTGTAGTTGTTCCCATTTATCGATATCTGTTCGCCTGCATCAATAGGTATAGTCTTAGCCTGCATGTCGCTAAGCGAAAGAACCACCTTACCAGTGGCCTTAGTGCCATTATCCTTCGTCCCAGTAGCCGTAAATTCTACACTTAAATCTTTTTTGGTCTGTTTGGTGACAGTTTGAATAATATTTTTTGATACGTTAGTGGCTTCACTGCCGCCCAGTTTCACCGTGGCACTGACTGGTGCTGGTGTAGTGGTAGTAGTTACGATTACTCGTGCTGCGGGCGCAAACTTGATAGCCCAAACCAGGAATACGGTGGCAATAATGGCAAACCCGATGCCCAAAAATAGTTTTTTGCGAAAACTTTTGAAATCTGGTATTTTAACACCGTTATTTTTGATTTTCGGTTTATCCGCTTTACTCTTTGGCGATTCAAATTCTTCAATATTAATCGTTTCGATTGCGTCTTCGGTTGTTTCTTCGACTGGTATATCAGAAGTTTTTGCTAATTCACCAATGGGTAATTGTGCGCCGTCGATAATATCTTCAGATCCGTCATCCTCGATTGCGTCAACTTCAGCTAATTCTGGTTTACTCTGTAAGTTCTTTGCAATAGGAATCATAGCTACTGATGACAGTGCAATTAATGCCTTGTTTGTCGTAACAATAACTAGCTTTTTATTACTCGTCTCAGCCATTCTCGACAACAACCGTAAGTTGACGGCACTTTGCAAAATTCCAGTCCGTTTTGGTGGCACTAACGCGACAACACGTTCTTTACCAGCTTTGATCTTGCCAATAATGGCCGTTATGTCGTCTTCTGTATCAATATAGATTACATCTTTATTCATGGTTAAATTCTCAATATTCGATTAAGTTTTTCCTTGATAGTATTACTACCGCCATTGCCAATAATTGTATCATAGCCGACACGCAATAACCCCATAGCCGTGATAAACGTATGGTCAGCAGCCAGCCCTGTTAAATCAGTAATGCCAATAACATCAGATGGCTTTATGAGCTGGACGGTTGGCTTTTTTGTAAATGGTAAATCATGATGCCAATTTTGCTCTTTTAGTATGTTGACCAACTTCGTCAAGCTGGATCCGCCACCGCACAATAATATTCGATTCGGCAGATGATCGGCCGCATCAAATTCATTTAGCGCTAATTCGACACCAGATATCCAAACATCTAGCGTCTTATCAACGGCAGCATTCAATTCCTCGGCTACGGCTGGTTTAATGTCTTCGCTATCAATATTCAACTTCAGTTTTTCGGCTTCTTCATAAGATACATCCAGTTCGCTGGCAATCGTTTTTGTAAAGCTACGCCCGCCAATACCAAACATTCTGGTACCTTCAACACCGCCGTCATTTACAACCGCGATGTCAGTTGTGCCACCACCAATATCGGCTAAAATAGCCGTAAAGTTGCTGTCGGCATCACTGCCTAGCACACTGCGACTAACTGCAAATGGTTCTGCGGCAACTGCTAGTAATTCTAATGATAATTCTTCGGCTACTTTTTCCAAGGCTCCAATATGAACCATTGGCGCAAAAGCCGTGTATATTTGGACTGCTACATCACGACCCTGAAAACCAATCGGGTTTGCCACTTTGTAGCCATCAATATGGATACTAACCAAAGCGCTATTGACCAATTTAATCTCAACATCAGGATTACCAGTTTCGAGTGCAATCTGTTTTTGGGCTTTAACCTGAGCACGTTCTTGAACTTTTTCGATTATAAATTCTACTTCGGCGGTGTCTAGTGGCCTGTCAGGTTGTGGCCGACGGTATTTAATCGTATTTGTAATTCCTTTGACTAATTCACCGGCAATGCCTATTACGACACGTTTAGCTTGCAACCCAGCTTGTGATTCTGCATCAGATAATGCCGCTTCACAATTTCGAACCACGCCAGAAATATCAGATATTGCCCCAGCATACATATCACTAATCTGCTGATGAGCCTTGCCAACACCAACAATCTCGAGTTTGTCATCAATCAATTTGGCAATCAATGCTTTGATATATTCGGTACCAATATCAAGCGCCACGATGTAGTCGTTTGGATCAATTTTATTGTGATTTTTTAGCAATTTACCAAATACCATAAGTGATTTAATTATACACCATAATCAAAGTGGATATAAATATCGGCAGGTCTAAATTCTAGAAGGACGGACCTTCTAAGCTAATACTGCTTTGATACGGCGGACACCAGCGCTGGACGATTCTTCTTTGATAATCTTGAACTTTTTGTCACCTTCGGCTAATTCACCTGTATGGCTAACGTGCGGACCACCACAGATTTCTAGACTGAATGAACTACCATCAGGATTAGCGATATTATAAACCTTTACTTTATCGCCATATTTATCACTAAACTCACCATGGGCACCAATTTTGCGGGCTTCATCCAAAGAATATTCCGTACAGATAACGGACAAATCGTTTTTAATCTGTTCGTTGACGATATCTTCGACTTGCTGAATCTGTTCTGGCGTCATTTTTTCGCTACAACTAAAATCTAACCGAAGTCGCTCTGCATCGATATTGCATCCGCGTTGAGCAGCACTCTCACCTAATACATTTCGCAGTGCCTGCATCAAAATGTGCGCTGCCGTGTGATATTTGATTTCAATCTCGGAATGTCCAGCCAAGCCACCCTTGTTGACTCCCTTAGCAGCAGTTTGACTACGTAAACGTTGTTCGGCCATACACGCATCAAATTCTGCTTGCCAGTTGTCTGAAAGCTTAACATTCTGCTTTTTAGCTTCTTCGGTCGAAAGCTCGACTGGAAATCCATAGGTGTCATACAAAGTGAATAATTCTGCGCCCGTAAGCCCACTATCTGCAAATTTCACCAACTCGCGCAATCCCTTTGCCAGTGTCTGACGAAAAACCTTTTCTTCTTTAGTTAATACCGCAATAATCTCATCTGATTTGTTGCCTATTTCTGGATATTCGTCAGCAAACATACCGGTGATAACAGGAACAATCTGTTGCAAAAGGTTTTGATCAATCCCTAGATCTAAGGCAAAGCGAATGGCACGTCGCAACAGGCGACGCATGACATAACCTTGCAATTTGTTGCTTGGAACAACTCCGTCAGCCGCCAAAAATACCGCACCACGCAAATGATCAGTAACAACGCGCATTGATTTCATAACTTCAGTCCAGCATTCTGGAACCGTTTCATAGCCCAAGTCACCTGGTGTGAAATCATACTTTTTATTTGATAGTTCTTGTAGCTTCTCAATAATTGGCCAAAACAAGCTTATCTTAAAGAAGTCAAAGCTATCAATTGCTGCTGCAGAAATCCGCTCCAAACCGCCACCAAAATCGATGTTCGTTTTCTCTAATAGCAAAAAGCCGCCGTCTTCCATGCGCTTATATTGCATAAACACTTGGTTAGCAATTTCTACAAATCGTCCGCTATCGCTAGCTGGGTGAGCCAGGCCAAACTTTTGGGCGTGATAAATTTCACCAAAGTCATAAAAAACTTCACTGTCAGGTCCGCACGGATCACCAATTGGAGTTGTGTTAATACCACCATTTCGTGACCACCAGTTTTGATGATCGTCATAAAAGAATATACGTTCACCCGGTTTCATGCCACGCTTGTCGCCGTTCTCACTACTACCAATCTCTGCCGTTTGAGCTTCTATACCTTTTTCGGCAAAAACTTTCTTCCAAATCTCAGCTGTTTCGTCATCACGAGGAATGCCATTTTTTTCGTCTCCAATAAATGCCGTGACATATATCCTGTTTGGGTCTAGGCCAACCTTTTCAGTCAAGAACTCAAAAAACCAGCGAATTTGTTGTTCTTTGCCATAATCACCCAAGCTCCAATTACCCAACATTTCAAAGAAACAGGTATGGCGGTTGTCACCAACATCATCAATATCTTGTGATCTAAAGCATGTTTGACAATCGACTAGTTTAGTACCGTCTGGATGCACCTGCCCTAATAAATATGGCATTAATGGCTGCATACCGCTACCAGTAAAAAGCGTGGTCGGATCATCATGCAATACTAACGGCGCACGATTAATAACTGCGTGGCCACGTTCGCTAAAGAATTTGATATATTCGCTTCGTATTTGTTGTGCGTTCATTGATTCGAGTTTATCATTTTTCAGATGATTATTCCACCGCCCAAACAAACCTGATCGTCATAAATAACGACGGATTGACCTGGGGCGATGGCACGTTCGGCAGAATCAAGTCGCAGCTCGACACCGTCATCATTAAACTTCAAATCAGCAGTAATCAGCGGGGCACGATGTCGCACTCTAATCTGATATTTACCAGGTTTTGGTGCCTTATTTATCCAATGAACGCTAGTCAGATTAATAACATCTTTCCACAGTGAATTATCGTTCAAATCAGTCGTGACATAGACTTCATTTTTATCCATATCTTTGCCAACCACATAATATGGCAATCCGCCGCCCAGATTTAGTCCGTGGCGCTGACCAAATGTGTAGAATATTGCACCATCATGACGTCCCAAAACCTTGCCAGACCGCTTATCGATTATGTTGCCTAGCTTTTGATCAACATACATGCCTAGAAATTCTTTAATACCAACCTGGCCGACGAAACAAATGCCTTGTGAATCTTTTTTGACCGCCGTCGTCAGCCCACGCGCCCTGGCCATAACCCGAACCTCGGGTTTAGTATATTCACCAATCGGAAACAATGTTTTTGCCATCGCCCGACCCGTCACACGATACAAAAAATAGGTTTGGTCCTTGTTATCATCGACTGCTCGTAATAATGTTCCAAAACTAGATGGCAATTCGGGTGCCGTTTCGTCTGAACTCTTGGAACCCGAGTTCAGTAAGGCGCCGGGGCCCTTAATGGACTCGGCGCGAAACTGTTCTGACAAAACTATAGCCGTATCGCCTATGTTGGCAAAATGTTTTACCCTAGCATAATGCCCCATCGCTATAAAATCAGCACCATCTGCCAATGCCGCGTCCAAAAACAGTTTGAACTTTACTTCCTGATTACACATGATATCAGGATTTGGTGTTCGCCCTTCTTTATAGGCATCAATCATGTAATCAACTACTAAATGTTTGTATTCTTTTTCAAAATCAAAAACCTTAAAATCAATTCCCAACTGCACTGCAACCCGCTTGGCATCGGCTAAATCGTCAGCCCACGGACATTTAATGCCAGGTAAATCTTGACTCCAGTTTTTCATATAAACGCCGGTTACATCATAGCCTTGTTCGACTAATAATGCCGCCGCCAACGAAGAGTCGACGCCGCCGCTCATGCCAACATATACTTTTTGGGCTAACTTTCTCAAAACCACCCCGTCACATAAAATATAACGATCTTTACTAATTCCCCACCAGCCAACCACCAACCGCACGGAGTAACAAACCACCAGGTCGACCAGTCAGAATCTTGTTTTGCTGGGTGACTAAGTATTTTAACGCCAGTAATACGTTTACTAAATTCCAGACTTGCACGTCGCTGATGGTAGCCAGATGTTACTAAAATCGCACTTTTTATTTCCAACTCATTAAATATTGTTTTAGAATTTTGAGCATTCTCAGATGTTGTATTCGAGTATTCATCCAGTAAAATCGACGATGGTGAAACACCAGCATTTATAGCTATCGTTTTCATAACCGCAGCATTACTTGGGCCAGTTTTATCTTGGGCTGCACCAGAAAATATTAGCTTATTAGCAAAGCCGCCATTATATAATTTGATTGCCTCAGCAACTCGCGCACTAGTGTCGCCACCACTGACCACCACAATCGCATCAACTGGCTGACAATTGCTGATAGTTTTGCTTCTGCTGGCGTTATCCCCGCATTGTCTTAAATCATCGGGTTGCAAGTAAACACTAATTCCGACTATCACTAGTATAATCAATACAATTAACCAGATAAGCCGTCGCATCATTTTGATAGCCTTATATATTCTTTGGAGATTTCTTTTACCATGATTTCACTCGCCTTTTTTATATTTTCTATTGTCGATAAATGACCTAATGTAATTCTAATGCTGCCATCAGCCACTTCTGGAGCCAAACCGATTGCCGTCAAGACATGTGACCTGGTACCTTTGTTAGCTGCACAAGCGCTGCCAGTTGATACCAACACACCTTTGCTTTCCAACAAAAATACTAATCTTTCACCATCAATTCCTGGGAATGATATATGCAGATGACCAGACAAACGATGCTTAATATTACCAGATATAACAGCATCTGGAAAAGCCGTCGTTAAAACATTTTGCAAGCTATCACGCATTACAGCTAATCGTTTTGATTCAAATTCGTGGTGAGCGGCTGCCAGTTCTAGGGCTTTTGCAAACCCAATCGTACCAGCCACATTTTCGGTTCCGCTACGAAGGCCTCGCTCTTGTCCACCGCCAATAATAAATGACTCTAATCTAACATAGCTAGCCGCCCATAACAGGCCGACTTGTTTTGGCCCATATATTTTGCCGGCATTCAATGTCAACATATCAATTCCCAAACGAGCAACATTGACATCTAATTGTCCTACGCCCTGAGATGCGTCACAATGAAAATATATCGGTGTTTTATCGCCTTCATTCAATCGCCTGACCCGTTCGTCTTTAACAACCGCAGCAATATCACTAATCGGCTGAACTGTACCTAATTCGTTATTAGCCAAGGCCACACTAACCAATTGGGTATCAGATCTGATGGCAGCTTTGATAACACCTGCCGCGACATAACCTTTTTTATCAGCCGCAACAATCGTATTGTCATGTTTTTTGGCGCATTCTAAAACAGCAGCATGCTCAATATTAGGCACAATTACATGGCCATTTACATAATTAAACGCTAAGTTGATCGATTCGGTCGCACCGGCTGTAATAACAATTTCGCCTGGTTTTGCGCCAATTAGTTTGGCTAGCGTATGTTTAGCCACTTCAAAATCCCGTCTGATCGCGACTGCTGGTGCATAGGGACTTGACGGATTGTAAAATAAATCACAAAAGTATGGCTGCATTGCCGCCAGCACCTTGTTATCAACTGGCGTAGCAGCAGAGTGATCTAGATAAATAATTTCCGAATTTTCCATCACTTCTAATTATAACGTTTATGCAGCCATTTTGGACGCATAATTGTCATGATCATAGTTGGATTCTTCTGCGTGATAATTATACTCTTGAATAACAAATTCAAGGTACAGACGGGTGGCCTCATTAAAATTCCTTAGTTCCTCGCCCGAAACGAACTCACTTTGAATCAGTGGTTCGCTGGAAGACTTGAAAACAGCCATAGGATATACCTGATAATGCGTAGTTAGACCCTCTGTACCGCCTGGGGTTAATAATTCTTGGTGTGTATACCAGTTGGCTGGATCATGCAAAAAAAATGTAAAACCAGGTATCTGAAATATCTTGCCACCAATTTTTTGACGTTCATTTTCAATAAGCATCTCCTCGGTATTTGGCTCATACAAGCTATTTCTGACAGCGTTAACAAACTTCTGAGTAACGGTCTGGCCTCGTGGGTATTTGTATGGATTCTTGGCTAAATACTGTAATCTGATTCGTTTGATCTGTTCACCACGGTTCGTGATTCGATCAACGATAGCCTCTTCACTTTCCTCAGAATTTGGGCGCAAAACCTGATCGTATTGGTTGACTAACGCATCCCTAGCCGCTTTAACCCCATTATCATCAACCCGTTCTGGTTTATCTTCTTGTCGTGCAAGTTCAGGATTAGACCCGACTGGTGCCCGATCATAAGAATTAGGCGGTAAATTATACAAGCTATCGTCTTTTTCGTTATTAATATTTCCTGAATTTTGCATAAAAAGCTATAAAGCCCTCTGGTTTAGGTTAATGAATTTTTTGAATTGTTTGTATTTTAGAGTCTAAATAATGCCTTGGCATTTTCAGATGTTACACTTGTAATCCTGTCCTCAGAAATATGACGGCTTGTCCCACCAAAAACAGCAACATTCCTTACAAATGCAGGCTCATTTACCTTACCACGAAACGGCGCTGGAGTCAAGTAGGGCGCATCTGTTTCTAACACTAATTTATCTAATGGCAGGTTTTTAAACATCTCTTTTTGAGTCTCGTCTTTGGTGAAAGTGCTTATGCCGTTTATACCAATATATAGGCCACGATCGATCCCTTTCTGGGCGTTTTCCATAGTGTCCGAGAAACAATGCAGCTCTCCCCTTATTCCTGAAAAGCTATCAAATATTGGCCAGAAATCGTCATAAGCATCGCGAACATGAAAAACCACTGGCAGATCGTATTTTAAAGCTAATTTAATCTGCTGTTTCAATAATTTTATCTGTTCTGAGGGTGTAACGTCGCTAGAATGATAATCTAGGCCGATTTCACCGATCGCAACAATTTTTGGGTTATTTTTATCAATTAGACTTTCCAAGTCGCCCAAACCATCTGCTGCATATTCAGGATGAATCCCGATCGTGGCATAAACACCGTCATGTTTGTTGGCAAAATCAATCGCATCGCGCGAGCCCTGCACGCTAGTGCCAATACAAATAACCTGGTCCACACCGTTATCGTGAGCTCGTTTTAGTGTCTGTTCACTATCCAACGGATAATCAGACTCATGGATATGACAATGGGTATCAATTAACATAAATTAGGCCTTTGGCGCGTTCGGATCAGTCGTGTGAACATAAATTCGTGGAAAAAATATACCCGTCAATGGAACAATTACACCAGTGCCAAATATGCCCTTAATCTTTGCCGCCGTTTCTGGCAAGAATGGTACTAGTAAATCACTAATTTGTAATAAGGCACCGACTGCATAGGCCAAAACTTCAGTCAGGTGTGCGGCTGCTTCGGCATCTTTGCCGACTTGTTTGGCAATTTCCCATGGTTTAACACTGTCGATGTATTGGTTCAGACTACGAATCATTAGCCAAACTTCATCAATTGCTTTGTCAAATTCTAGATTATCCATAGAGTGATGATATGTGTTCATGTCGTGCTCGCCGTCAGGAATCTGACCAATCACGCCCGCCTGGTATTTAGTGACCATACCAGATACTCGTTGGACTAAGTTACCCAGGTCATTTACGAGCTCGGTATTATAGGCCGTTTCAAACTTTTCCCAAGTGAAATCGCCATCATCCAACGTTGGTATGTGTCGCGCAAAGAAATAGCGGAAAGCGTCCAGCCCATATTGATCAATTACTGCGATCGGATCGACACCGTTGCCTAGTGTTTTACTTTGTTTGGCGCTGTTAACATTAACCCAACCATGAACTAGCATCTTTTTTGGTAGTGCCAGGCCCAAGCCTAATAACATCGCTGGCCAAATTCCCAGATGAAAACGTAGAATGTCTTTACCCATTACTTGCACATCAGCTGGCCAATATTCTTGCCAACCTGCCTGATCGGGATAGCCCAAAACCGTAATATAATTTGCCAAAGCATCTAACCAAACATACATTACTTGAGTCGGGTCACCTGGTACGGGGACACCCCAACTGAGGTTCTTTTTAGGCCTAGATATACTGACATCCTGAAAACCGTCTTTGACCATTTCAAGGAATTCTTTGCGACGAAAATCTGGGTAAACTTTAATATCACCATTATTCAAAGCTTCTTTGATACGGTCGCCAAACGCGCTAGCTTTCAGATAATAATTTTCTTCGCTTAGTCGTTGGTAGGGCAGATTATGATCGGGACAAATGCCATTATTGGCGGTTGCTTCTTTGTCGGTCACAAAACCTTCACAACCCGTGCAATACCAACCTTCATATTTGCCTTTGTAAATATACGGCTGTAATTTTTGCCAAATATATTGAACTGCGCCAATATGATGAGGATCGGTGGTACGAATGAAATCAGTGTAACTGGTGTCCAACTTTTTCATTAAAATTTCAAAGTTGACGTAAGTTTTGTCAGTGTAAGCCTGAGGAGTTAGCCCGGCTTCGGCGGCTTTAGCGGCTATCTTATTGCCATGTTCATCTGTGCCGACGCTAAATCGAACATCATGACCGTTTTGCTTTTGGTAACGTGTCCAGATATCGGCCAGCAAATAGTCCATGGCATGACCGATATGCGGCGTACCATTGACGTAGGGGATTGCTGTGACGATATATAATTTCTTTTCCATTATTTGCTATTATAACAGATAACTTTTACTAAGCGAACCCAATCGTCCAGGCTTAGTGCCTCAGCTCGATCATCTGGATTAATTTGAGCTTGGTTTAGTAATGATCCAACTTCGCCTTTTGGCAATTTTAAGCCACCAGATAGACTGCTGCGGAGTTTTTTACGTTTTGCCGAAAAACCAGCTTTGGCAACTTTGAAAAAGTCGACTTCATTAACATCGGTCAAGAAAGGTGATTGACGTGTTTTTAAAACAACTACTTGGCTGTCAACTTTTGGCGGCGGAGTAAACATTTGCGCTTTTACTACATCCCCTAATGAAACATCTGCAAAAATCTGAGCGCTAATCGCCAAAATGCTCATTTGACCAGGTTTTGACGCCAAACGCTGAGCAACTTCGCGCTGGACCAACAACACAGCGACTGATGGTTTATTATCAGCCGTCATCAACTGTTGTACAATTTTGCTAGTAATGTAGTAGGGAATATTCGCTACAACTTTATACCCCACTGGCAAAGTTGAAAAATCAAACGTCAAAATGTCACTATTTATGACTTCTAGGTTTTTGCCAGGAAACTGTGCTGGTAATTTGCGGGCCAATTCACTATCAAATTCGACCGCTATTACCTTCCCTGCTCGCCTTAGTAATTCACTAGTTAGTGTGCCTAACCCTGGACCGATTTCGAGGACTGTGTCATCAGAGGTTATTGCCGCCTGATCAGCAATATGCGCCAGTACATCACGGTCACGCAACCAGTGTTGACCTAATGATTTATTATTTTTGATTGGCATTATTAATGACTCGCCAAGATATCACGCGCATAGCTTATTCGCTGATCTTGCATGCAGTAGCTAGGGTTACACACTTCAAAATCATCTTGAAATATTTGTACCACTTCAGTCAACTGATTTGCCGATTTAATTTTGTCGCGAATCCATGACCTACTGCCATTTAATTCTTCCATTAGAAAATCTAATTGAGTGTATATATTATTAGGATTAGACTTTGCATACAAACTGTCGCGCCTACTACCAGTCCACTGAGCGATACCATCACCATCGGTATAGAATTTATTTTCTTGTTTTAAATTACCCATAATGCCTGCTGTTTGGATCTTGGTAAATCCCTGTTGAATTAAATAATCCCAAGTAATACTCTCGTTTTCAGTCGGTGTCGTATACTGACCCTTTATACCGACCAGCTCAGTTTGAGTCTTTGGCGGTTTAATCATAATGCTAGCGATCTCCGTACGACTAACTTCGACACCGTCTACTATAGTAATTTCGTATGATACGCTACGCAGACCATCTTCACCGGCCACTTTTATTTCATTATAGTCGACAGCACGATCAGCGTCTTCGATAGTATCGACACTAAATGCTACTGGTTCATCAATCGATATTATTTGTCTGCCCTCGCGCCAGACCCTAATAGTCAGGCTATCAGTTAACTTTGTGTCTAACGAAGGAGTAACTTGATCATCCGAACTAATCTCGACACCCTTCTCGTGCAGCATCCCACCAACCGTAGTAGCATGAGTTCGAACTTCGGTCGTTCGGCCATACAGCGTCAAGTTTACTGGCATCGCCCTATCAATCATCACTTGTAAACCAACGCCATCGGCGACTACATTGCTAGTCGATTCAATAGTGGTTTTGTCCTCATCATACAATTTAATACCGGCACTTTGGATAATCTGTTCGGCCGTTTGATATGCGGTCGTTACCTTGACGCGATCATTGCCGTCAACAACCAATACCGGTCTGGCACGATAGATGTTCACTTGATAATCAGATGCAATCAGTTTTTCGGTCATGGCTGGTTCGACTACATCTTTGGAATCAACCGCAATACCAGCCTCGGCTAGTGCCGTGCCAATCGTTTCTTGTTGCGTGACGATAACTTTTTCGGTACCGCGATCATAAATTGTCAGCATTTTGCCAGTATTATGGCCCTTGCCGTTATCTGCAAAAGTAATCTTTGAAAGTGTTAGGCTGAATACTGTGACCAAAATTAACAGTGCGGTGGCAATAATTGCCCCAAAAGGAATCACTGATTTTTTGATTTTACTCTTCATGTACTCGCATTACACCCCCGCAGATGATTAGTATTAGTATAACAAATTTATGCTAGACAACCAACAAAATTATCCACAACAATGCATGAAAATCCGCTTAAATTTTTTCTAGTCTGGCGAATTCGGCATTTAATTTCTTAGTGCGACCATCATTAAATTTGATCGTCAGTGCCAAACCATCGACGTCAATTACTTCACCGTTGCCAAATGCGGCCGAACGAACAATGTCACCAACCTCGAACGGAATATCACTAAAGAATTCTTGTTCAGCAAAGTTTTTCATCGTTAACGGTGCAGCTGACTCAACTTGATCACCCATCTCGGCAATAAAACGCGACATCGGGTTATAAGCCTTCTGACCAAATTGCATGCGGCTTTGAACATACGACATATGTAATTCCTCGCGAGCTCGAGTCATGCCAACATAACAGAGCCGGCGTTCTTCTTCTAATTCGGCATTGCCAGCTTCAAATACCCTAGCGTGCGGTAGTATTCCCTCTTCCATGCCGACTATAAATACCACTGGAAATTCTAGGCCTTTGGCGGCATGCAAAGTCATCAATGTCACTTTTTGGCTGTCGCTGTCAGTATCAGTGCTGGACATTAACGCCACTTCTTCCAAGAATCCAGCCAAATCCGTAAAGTTTTGTGAGTCTGATAACAACGAACCAATATTAGCTTCGCGTTCTTCGGCCTGTGGCGTACCATCCGCCAAGTAGTCTCGATAACCGGTTAATTTTAATAGCTTCTCAATAATTTCATTTGGGCTGGAAGTTTCGGCCATTAACTGCAATATCCGCAGTTTTTCTCCCAGTGATGATAGTGATATTTTTGCCCTAGCAGTAATCCGACTGGTTTGTTGTACATTTGCCAGCGCCGTGATAATATCCATGTCTGTGCTGGCCTGCCATTCCATGAATTTTTCCAAACTCATTGCCCCAATCCCTCTGGTTGGAACGTTGACTATGCGACTAAAGCTCATGCGATCTTGGGGTTGGTAAATCAGCCTTAGGTAGGCAATTATATCTTTGATTTCTTTACGATCATAAAAACGCACACCACCAACGATTTGGTATGGGACACGGAAGTGCAAAAAGGCGCGTTCTAAAGTGTAGCTCTGAGCATTCGTACGATATAGCACTGCAAAATCGCCAAATTGTCTAGCTTTTAACGCGACTTGCGATGATATTCGCTCTGCCACCAGATGTGCTTCTTCGGTCTCATCATATAATTCATGGACCTGGACTGGATCGCCAGACCCAGTTGCCGTCCAAAGCTTTTTGTCAGTTCGCTGGATGTTATTTGCGATAACTTTACTGGCTGCATCCAAAATATTGCCAGTACTACGATAATTTTGTTCCAATTTAATAACTGCCGCATCTTTAAAATCGCGTTCAAAGTTCAGAATATTAGTGAAATCTGCCCCACGCCATGAGTATATTGATTGCCAATCATCACCAACAACACAAATATTGCTGTCATCATTCACTAATAACTTAATGATGTTATATTGAGCGGCGTTGGTATCTTGATACTCGTCAACCAATATATGTTTAAATGAGTTCTGCCATTTAGCCCTAACCTCTGGCTTTTCCCGTAATAATCTGACTGTTTCCAGCAATAGATCATCAAAATCTAACGCACCAGCGGTTTTCCGTAATGCTTCATACCTTTTATAAATTTTGGCTACGTTCTTTTGATTCGGAAACTGCGCTTTGGCTTCATATTCGATTGGATCAACCATTTCGTTTTTGGCGCTAGATATCATAGCACTGACCGTTTTAGCTTTAATTTCGCTATCGCTAATCGACAGTTGCTTCATCGCTTGTTTAACTAACCCCTGACGGTCGTCTTCGTCGTAAATGACAAAGTTTTTGGATATTCCAATCATGTCGCCGTCAATTCGTAATAATCGGACGCAAATACCGTGAAACGTGCCCATCCAAGGCATGAATAGACGATTTTCGCTGTTTTGGCCTAATAATTTGCCCAATCGAATACGCATTTCTTTGGCAGCTTTGTTTGTAAATGTTACAGCCAAAATTTGTTTTGGTAATATCGAACAATTTGCAATCAAATATGCAATCCTGTGAGTTAGAGTTTTCGTCTTTCCGCTACCAGCGCCAGCTAAAATCAATAAGGGGCCAGAGGTAATCTGCACCGCTTCACTTTGTGCTGGATTTAGCCCATCAAGTAAGTCAACCATTCTATCCATTATAAGCTATGACTAGCCAATAAGTGGCAATATATAGAAATACGTAACTATGCCAGCACCAATACCTACGACCAATAACAATACTATCCATATAATCCACATCCAACCTGACTTCTTCTTGCCATCTACGGTTAGGGGCTTATGGTAGACATTTGTGTCGTAGATTGGGCTAGTTTTTTGATCTGTAGCAGCAGGCTGCTCTTTGTACTGTTGAATAATTGATGTCGGCCCAGCTGGATTTGATTCAAAGGCCGGCGCCTCGACTGGTGCAGATTCAGTAGTTGTTATATCCGCCTCCGAGTTACCAGATTCAATCTTTAATAAGTCACTCTGTAGTTCTTCTGGCATTACTGAGTTCATTTGCTCTGACGAGGATGAAATTGTCGCATCAGCTGCTTTCTCCTCAACCTCGCCTGATGGTGTTAGCTCTACAGTCGAAGTTGATTCGTTTGAGAATGCGCCTAATGGTCGTTTTTCAACCTTAGCGCCGCTAATAAATGGCGACTCAAGCGAGGAATTAGACGTAGCAATATCTGCAATTGGCGCCTCACTAGATTCTATGACAGGGGCCGCAGCTGCTGGCTGTGCTATGGGAGTGCTAGTACGAGTGAAGTCACTGATCGCAGCCCTACTAGCGACTGGGGTCGAAGTTCGAATAGTATTAGACACTGAGCTAGGCGTCACAACAGAGGATCTCATATCAGTAGATGGGTGAATAACATCCATAAAGCGGCCTGAGCTACGCTGTCCAGCTAAAGATTGAGACACTGCTGACTGATTAATAACAGTTTGACTAGGTTCTGATGTGGAATTAGGTATTGAAGTTGAGGCTATGTCGGGAGCAGGGGCTGCCGATATAGCAGTAGGGTCAGGCTTTGGAGTACTCGATATCAAAGAATTCACTGCCCTATCTAGTTCATCAAAATCTATATCACTCATACTGCCCCCTATTCCTTATCCGCTTCAATTAAGCCTTTATGCGCCCTTTTTATTATCTCGTTAAAGTAATTTGCATTCAAACTGGATGCGCCAATAAACAAACCGTTAATCCCTGGAATCGACAAGTAGTCAGCTGCGCTATCAGGCGTAATACTACCACCGTATAGAACATTTATAGATTGTGCTGCCTTGGTGCCATATAATTCCTTGATATGTTGACGAATAATATCGACGACTAGTCTAACATCGGCTGGCCTAGCATTATCACCAGTGCCAACAGCCCAAACTGGCTCATAGGCAATAATCACTCGGTCTAATTCATCACTGGTAATATTCGCTAAGCCACCAATCAGCTGATCGTTAATAACATCATTTGTCTCACCATTAGAGCGTTCCCATGCTGTCTCACCAATGCATAGAATAGGCCGAATACCATTGCGAATTGCTGCTGCAACTTTATTACGAATATCTTTGTCATTCTCGTCAAATATATAACGACGTTCCGAATGACCAACAACACCGTATTGAACGATGCCACGGAGCTGAGTGGCTGACACTTCACCGGTGTAGGCGCCTTGATCACGCCAATAGAAATTCTGAACGGCTAACTTAAACTGTCGCAGATTAACTTGCAAGCTTAACGATTGAAGAGCTAGAACCGTTGGTGCTAGAACCACCTCAACATCCCGATGCGCCTTGACTAACTTGGATAATTTATCCAAATAAAGGCTAGCCTCTTGCACATTTAGGTTCATTTTCCAGTTGCCAACTATGATTTTTTTGTCTTGTGTCATCAGAATATCTCTTATGTTTATTGTTTTTAGTTTACTACTTTTGCTGAAGTACGTCTAGCTAGGCTTTATTCGTATCTTAACGCATCAAGTGGACTAATCTTCGTTGCCCGCCTAGATGGATAAGCACCAGTAATCACACCAACTAGTATAGACAGGCCAAGAATTAACAATCCTACCCAAACTGGCAGATACATTATCTGGACAGGCTGGTTACCGCCATTAACAGCAATCGATCTAATAATACCGTTCACAGTAAGATTGATAGCATAGCTAAGCCCTACACCAAACACACTACCTATAAAACTTATTAGAGCCGATTCAGTTAGAAACAGTTTATTAATATACTGCTTCCTTAGTCCGAGTATCTTCATTAGCCCGACTTCTCGGCTCTTTTCCATTAAAGAAATTGTCATCGTATTAAATATACCCAACAAAGCGACAATTACAGATATCATACCCATCGCAGCAAATATTAACCTGAGAAGTCCAAAGAATTGAGTAACCTGATCGATAGTATTTTTGACGGCATTTGTTTTTAGGCCAATATATTCTATCTGTGATTTTACTTCATCTACATCATTAGCGTCTTTAACAATTACCTTCAGTTCGCTGTATTGATCTACACCCATGCCTAGAACTTGGCTAATTGGGATAAACATATATGGCGTATTTCCGTCGTCAGTCACACCAACGATCTTGACAGTCTTTGACTGAATACCAGCTTTCTTAGTATTATCTGACATTAGTTCAGTCCGAATAACCATCCTTATCTTTAGCTCAGACCCCAATAGACTCTTGTATTGCTTGCTAGATAGACGATTAGCCAGTGTTGTATTAATAACAACATCAGTACTACTATCGTTTGCATAGTATTTGCCAGCTACCATATTAGGTTTGATAATATTTAACAGTTTGTTACCGACACCATATATAACAGTATCGGCCTTCGAATCAGAAAACTGTACATCGCCAGCAATTGACACCTGAGGATATACATCTGCAACCTTTGAATATGCTTTGATCTTGTTGATAATATCGCTGTTTATATTAATAATCTTGGAAGAGCCTTTCGTTACATCTATATTTTTTAAGTTTTCGCCATCAGCTATTTGACTTGTGGCAATTTTTTCTATACCGAAAGTAAAAGACATTAAGATTGCAATAAAACCTGCACTTATAGCAACACCTAGAATTGTTAATACCGTCCGAAGCTTATGATTAAACAGATTCTTACCAGCTAGCCTTAGAATATACGAGAATCTCATCTTCCACTCTCCGTTATATTATCGGTCACTGATTGGGCAGCCGATTCACGTATATCTATGGATTCGATTCGGCCATCAGTCATATTGATCACCTTCGTTGCATATCTCTTATACTTTGGGTTATGCGTAACCATGACTATTGTTCGACGATAGACATTACTCAACATCCTAAGTTGTTGCATAACGCCGTTAGCTGATTCACTATCTAAGTTACCAGTCGGCTCGTCAGCTAATATTATCGGCGCATCCGATATCAGTGCTCGGCATATCGAGACTTTTGTTTGCTGGCCTCCAGATAACTCGGTTGGCACATAGTTTGCATAATCGCCTAGCTCAAACAGTTGTAAATCTTCCGAAGCACGCAATAAATTTACCCTATGACTGCGGCCCATAATATCTAAGGGAAATGCTACATTCTCAATTACATTTAACGATTTTATCCAGTTTGTTTGTTGATAAACAACGCCAAAGTTTCGCTGTCTCCATGTAGTACGTTGGTCCTCGTCCATTTTGTATATATCGTTACCGCGAACTACGACCTTGCCATTATCTGGTACTTCCAAGCCTAGGATAATATTCAACAAGGTACTTTTACCACAACCTGACGGCCCTAGTATAATTACAAATTCACCAGACTCTATCCTTAAATTAATGTCATGCAATACCTGAACTCTGCCCTTACCGACTTGGAAGCTTTTATTCAAATTTTTAACTACAACTGTGTAGTTTTTATCTTTTCTTAGTATTATATCTTGGTTAGCCATTATTTAAATATCCATCCTAATGCATTCTGCAATGATTGTATGACAGTATCTAGGATTGACGACTGTGCTAGGTTGGTTAATACAGAACCTGTATCCGACTTAGTCACATTGTTAGATTTATCAGCCGAAACAACTCGATAATAATAGGAACTAGAAGGCTTGAGGTCACGTAATATAACAACATGGGATGTTGTAAGGGCTCCGTCTTTAGCTGAGCTCATGGCAAAGCTATCACCAGTAACACCTTCTGAATATTCAATCTGCGAAGTCGATAATTCATCAGTATCCCATGAAATCATTACCTGGGCGGTAGAATTTGTACCATACCCACTGGTTGTTGACTCAGAAATAATATTACTTATCACAGGTGGCCGCGTATCATAATCTGTTGTTACACGGTTATAGTCTGATGTCGCTAGGTTACCGTGAGCATCACTACCTTGTGCTATCATTCGATAGGTCGTATTGTCGTTTAGCCCTGTTACTATCACAGAGTGCTTAATCGATAGTGTTGCGGTTGAAAACTCTTTTGGAGAATTATTTCCATCTTCATAAACCAAAACTGTCGAAGATGTTGGCACATTAGATTCCCACGAGACTTTAATAGTTGAAGACGCCACACTTTTTTGTTGTTCAAAGGTCACATTAAAAATCCGTGGATATACCAGTGTTTCGAAACTATAGTCGTCCGATACTAAGCTGTTGCCATCTGTATCGGTACCAATTATCTTGAAATGATAGGTACTGGAATGGTTCAAGTTTATTAGTTTAACCGTGTGTATTGTCACCCCCGAACCAGAATTATCAGATACATTATTACCATAGGTATTGGTCGATCCATAATAAACATCAGACGTTGCAACAGTCGTTGTCTTGAATGATATAGTTACCGAATATAATCCAATATCAGATATTTGCACGTCAGATATACCTGGAGCAACATCCGTGACGAAGTTATATGCTGGCGAAAAAGCTTCTGATGTCGGGTAGTCACGATTTTCATCCAGAGATTGTACCTTAAAGTTATAATTCGTACCTGGGTCAAGACCTGTTATTACTACTTTATGAGCGGTTACATTCTCTAGTTGGCCTTTTGATTCCGCAAAAGAATCATCTTTGGAGTAAGCCACGAACGATGACGACGGACGATCAGTCGACCAAGTCACTACAACCGAAGATGCTGTTGCAATATATTCAGGGCCAGCAACTATCAGCGGTGGTTCAGTATACTTTCCAGTTGGCACCTTCGAAACAACCGACGACAGTCCAGATTCAGAACCAGCATTATCAACTGCTGTTATCTTATAATAATATGTAGACGTATTAGCTAGCCCAGTATCAATATAGCCCGTTGATTTAGTCGTAGCAATTTGCGAGAAATTCTGTCCATCTGTTGATCTATAGACAAAATAGTTATTGACATTACCGCTTGAAGCCTTCCAACTAGTAGTTAGCTCCCAACGGTCATCTGTTCTATCAGAGCTATCCGATATTACGAGTGCCGCAGGTATACTTGGTGCTGATGTTTCACATTCAAAGTTGGCTTCAGCGTAATTACCCCAGTTTATCTGTCCGTTATTATCAATCGCAACTACATAAAACGTATTTGTCCCTTGTTGGGTTGCCGCTGGTATATAGCCTGTAGTAATCTCGGTGGTATAGACAGAATTAGTCGCATTTGGCTTGGTGTTTATTGAGTAATAATAACCTCTTATGCCACTATTTGAAGATGGTTCAGTCCAGCTAAATGAAAAACTATTCTGAGATTGAGAAATCGAAGCAACCATTAAGCTGCCAGGTGCTTGCGGCGCAGAGCCGTTATAATAATAAGCAATCGATAGAAAACCATCGGCAATATTACCAGCGCCATCTACTGCACGAATATAGAATTCATTCTTCCCATCCTGATATGACTCTATGCCATTTATGGATGAATTTTCTGTGACAGACCATCCATCCACACCATTAGCTCTTTTGTATTCATAGTGGTCAATATTCGACGAGCCTAGACCTGGGTCAGACGCACTAGTCCAAGTAAAATTAAATGAATTTGTTGTTGACCAGCCTACTGGGGATACGGCGGCATACTGGGGGTTAGACGGCTTAGTAGCATCATAATGGTATGTGAACAAAGTTACTGGCGCAGATTTATTTCCAGCGATATCAATAACCTGCATTCTTAAGTAAAAAGTTCGGCCATCATCTGATATATTAATAGTTTTATCGACATTTGTACTAGATACGAAACTGCCAGCCGTATATGGAATCGCCGTATTATCTTTTCCAAAATAGACATAATAGCCACTTACGCCAGTTGGCGTTACAACTTCGGCATTATCAGTCTGAGCATCCCACTCAAAACTGATATCTGGATAATTATGATATTTATTGTCGTCTAATACAGTCTGACTATCTGTCTTCTTGGCAATCACAGATGAGGGGTTATTGGGTGCCGATGTATCAAGATAAAATCCAGGCGCAGACACATTACTAAAATCAATCCAGCCCAAATCTTCGCTCCAGGCGTAACCGCTAAAATGTCCTGTTCCCGAAGTGATAGTAACATTAGATTGATATACATCCGAATCAAAATAGATATAGCCACCATCGATAGCCTTTGCCTTACCAGCTAAGTGTCCAGATGGAGTTACATACACTGGACCTTGGGTATTATTAGAGCTACTACCAAAATCAATCCAACCCAGATCTTCACTCCAAGCATAGCCACTCATCTCGCGCGTCGAGTAATCAATAGTTACATTTGAGCTATACGTCGTTGAATCAAAATAGATATTTCCAACCGTTTCCAGTGCAGATGCAACACTATCGCCACTTATAGAAATAGAAGATGCCGCAAACACATGATAAGCCAAAGAAACTAACGTAATTACTAACGCACAGCCAAAAAAAGTCGCTATTTTGAATATACCCAAAGACTTGTAAGTCTTTCTTGCTATTTTATAGAGCCTTCGCTCCATATTAATAATACTGCTCATAATCTCAGTTGTTGCCATCCCTTATACATCGAACTGGCACAAGAGTAGCAGCATTGTTACTGGCTCTTCCATTCTCTCCAGTGCCTAAATTAAAATTCAAATAATAGCCAGCTGGAAGTCTTGTGTATAACCAATATGATAATGATGACTGAGATAAGTTCCAAAAGGCACCGTCAATATAAGCTTGCATCATCTCTTTTTGTGATGGTAATAGCCAACCGTCACCACGTTCCGAACATAACTGAGCTGCCGTCTTATTACCAACGGCAATATTATTCGCACCATTTGCATTATAAGACCAATTTGATGCCGAACTATATTGATCAAAGACTGGTGTACTTCCAGATAAATAAAGAGGATAGCTCCATACCATACCAGTTATTGGATCCATTTTGTCCGACCCATTAATGCTATCGTTAGGAGATGTCCATAGTATATCTACAGTACAGTTCGTCTGCTGATTAGGATATAAAGTTCCGCCATTATCAACAGCCGCTTGTGTCGGACAATAACCGACTCTATAACGTGTACCAGTTTTTACTGTTCTACTATCACTATAGAATGTTTTTCCAGCCAGAACATCAGACTCCGTAACAGTACTATCCGGCGTCCATGTTGCTGCTGTAAAGATTTTATTCCAATAAATACCACGGTCTGGAGTATTAGTATCTGATCCATAACCTAAGTTACCTAGACTGGTATACAAAGTATTAATCCTTGAAATCTGCCCATTACTTGGCGCAGCCCCTTCGCTACCATATACGCTAGAACCAATTAAAAAGCTAAATATCGATACCACCACCAAAATAACAGCGCCTATCGAGATGTCTTTGCGACGTTGTTTTGTTATAGTTAGAGCCATATTCCCCTCCTAAAGGTGTTTGCATAACCAAAAATATCTTAAACTCATTATATCAAAAAATATAAGATAACATAAGTTCTTTGACAGAAATCTCGTTTTGACCACGTAATAAATCACCAAGGCAAAAAGCTCAATCCTTACAGACTGAGCTTTTTGCCTTGGTGATCTTATCAGGAATCTGTCACCTCTGGCGACCCCGAAAATTCACGATTAGCAACCAGTTGCTATCGGAATG
>CAZHGY010000005.1:0-15423 GCA_964532235.1 uncultured Saccharimonas sp. (SeqCode)
CTTTTAATTTTGCCTAAAATTCCTTTGGCTAGTGTTACGAGCACAATCCCAAAAGTCAGTTTTTCCAGCATGACGACCATACAATAAGAAATTTACTTTTGGTGGTCGACCGCCATTTGGTTTTCCGGGCATAGGTATCAAGAATTTGCGCTGGCGTCCTAGAACGTAATATTTTAGAGATAAGACAACTCCATGGAGCATTTCTTGATTAGTAACTATCTGACGGGTTAATGGTATATAGGTTTGTTCGTCAAGAAACTCCTTGAGAGTTGCAATAGCCGATACTAAATATTTCTCTGGGAATACTTTGTCGGTAACCCATCTTTCTAATAATACTTGTTCAAAAATACCTCGGTATGGTTCCATTAAATCGTAGACAAGGGCAGGATAATCGGTAGTCTCGTGTAGATATCCGTGATATGGCGACATGTGGTGATATAATATCCAGCGCAATATAATACCGCTGATAAACTTACTAGAGGCGTCTAATGCCTCGGAAGCGGGATTATTGCCCCGTCTTGTCCATTCGGGATGACCAAGTTTATTAAAATATTTTTCCCAGTATCTTTTGGCATGAACCGACTCAATATTTCTAAGGCTTTTAACGGTTGCGAATTTTGGTAATGGTGCTGGGTCTATCAGCCATTTCATGGATTTAAATTTAGCTTTCAAAATTTGGCGTGTAATATTGACAGTTTTGCGAGATTGCAGTCTAGCCTGAATCTGACTGCTAACTGTATCATCGGGGTCGGGCCTTAGACCTCCGGTGATATAAATTGGCATAGCCATGTTACGCCTATGAATTATTATTGGTATACCTTTTCGGACAATTTTTTCTATAACTTCGGCGTCTAGTTTGATATCTGAACCACCATATATCATAATGGATGATATAAAATCGAGTTTTGTCGACTCGTTTCCACCTTTAAAAACAAAATTAAATATTCCTCCGCGTGTTTCTTCTATTGCCTGAAGATAGGGTAGCCACATCGGTACCCTATGAGATGATTTAGTATTTGCATGTTTATTTAACATATAATATAGAAAACGATTATATTTATATAAATATATGATACAATAAATCACGGTTAACTGTACATTAATAATCTGTAAATTAGAGGTCAAGCCCTCGAAAAATAAGGGGCAAAAGGCATAGCTACACAATCATTTCCTCGAAAAATAAGGGGCAAAAGGCATACTAGCTCGAATACTACCTCGAAAAATAAGGGGCAAAAGGCACTAGCAAAAAACCTTTACCTCGAAAAATAAGGGGCAAAAGGCTATCACCTTTAGTTATAAAATATCTTGATTTTTCCAGATATCTGAAAGAAGATATCTTAGCCTTTTCTATCAAGAGGCCTCTAGTTTACAGATTTGTGTAATCGATATCTTTACGAATGGAGTTTTTTATATGACAAGAAAGTCAGGGCATCGTAAATGCGGTAAACGAGGATATCGTCTACATGATGAGCGTATAGCATACTCTGGTGGAATAGGGAGTATGCGCTCTATTAAATATGAACTTCAGGGTGCGGATAAGCAGATTATAATTGATGCTGTAATCCATGATAATAAAAAGCTCTATGGCGCGATAAATTTTAATGATTATATAACTAATCCTAACGAGCCGAATTTGCTTGAATTTTGGCTGAAAGCTCTTTCGCTAGGTTTTGTTTTTTCTAATCAAAATAGTATAGAGAATGAGTTCCTGCAATATTTAGGCAAACAAACTGTCTGGCAAAAATGCTTCAATAGTCTAAGCGACGAATTAAAAGAGAATGTTAATGAAATGGCTTTTCAAGAGTTTTTAATTAAATCACAACGTAATGTAGAAAAGAAAAGCGATGATCAGCGTAAAAAGATAATATATAATTTACTAAAAAAAGATGCAAAAAGTGGCATATTAGAAACGATTGCACAAAAGTGGTCTAATGAGTTTAGCTCAGATCGTGATCAACTCGATTTTAAATGCGAGATATTTAATGTAAGTAAGCCAAATGTTGCGACGCGAGAGATGTCTTTATCGTGGGCGGTTGATCCTAACTTTAAGGTTCTTGATATCGATGATCGCACAAAACTCCTTGATGAATTAATAAAGTTTTATAGTAATAAATGCGACGATCAACAAACAGCTCGCTTTCTAGCGATTGGTGATAACGGCAATTATATTAGTGGTGTCTTTGGAAGCCTGTATGAAAATATCAAGTCAGGTAAAAATATAGACAAAGTAGTTGGGCAGATTTGTAGTACTTACGGATTTCGCGAAGAGTCAGAAATATACAATAGGCTACTAGCCTTAAGGGACATAGCTGATAATATTGGAGAGCCAAAAATTGTTAATAAGTGGAGTGATTATCGCAGTGATTTTAATGGTACTATCGAAAGTTGGTACAGTAATCGCAAAGGTAAGCAGAAGGACACCGTCGATCAATTGAAGTCGTTGACTGCACTACTTGAGGGTATATATGAGGCATTACCGCCATCGTGTGCTGTTCGTGAGGGGATTTTATTTGACACGATTGAATTTATCCAAAGCGCAAAATCACTTAATATTACACGTGATTTCACGAATGAATTAGGCAGTTATATGGCAACATTGCGTAGTGATTTAAACGAATTATGTCAAAAAGATAAGGACCTTGCAGGTTTGTTGCCAAAGGACTGGCAAAAGAAATTAAGTGGGCATGTCCAGTCTAGTCCGCTATTTTTTGGCGAGAATAAGGTTATTCTATGGAAACAGCTAAAAAATCTAAAATCATTAATAAGTATTGAGATAGAAAAGCTCGAAAAGATTTTAGAATGTAATTATGAAGATTATAAAATAGAACCAAAACAGGTCGATATGTTAGCACATTTATATAACCGCATTTATGGTGATGGCAATAAGACGATAATTGCAATACTAGAAAAAATAGCTATTGAATTAGGTGTGAGCTTTGACGAAAGGACTGATAAGTCGAGCTACTGCGATACGAATGGCTATCGTAAGAGGAAAATGATAATATTGCCTATACCAAAAATTATAACAATCTCAAAGTTAGTAGAACTTGCGGGTCTAGAATCGTTATATGATGTGGTGAAATCTGCACCACAGGTTGATTATATACTTCGAGACACAATACAGTTGAGCAAGATTATAGTTAGTGCACTTGTAAGGCATAGCGATAGAGAGCATGAGGTGGTATTAGTCCATTCCAACCTAAGCGGTTATGCAAATCTAATTAGTAAGAGGGAGTTTATTAGTCGATATCCAGTGCAAGCCGTTAATGGTGCGCAAAATTTATTAGGTTACGATGATAACGGGCGCTATTATTACAAGTTTAATGAAGATAGATTTTCCGACTTGGAGAAACATAACATTATTGTTGCTACGCAAGGGAATAACTTCAACTATATCGATCGGAAGTTTTGGTCAAAAAAGCCAGGGTCTATACCATCACTCGGTGTGTGGAGCAGTAGATACCAGATTCAATTTTTAGACTGGTTTTTTGGGAAGTGTACTAAGAAAAAAGCATGGCTTTCGGCGGGGGGTAGCTTTACGATTGCGGAGAAATCATTACAGATAGATTGGATTGGAACTACGCCTGAGATAATTGACAAAAAGCAAGATCGTATATTTGTCAGCCAGCCATTTACAATTAATCCGCCACAGAATAAATTGGTTAATCCTGACAAAATACTTCATCGGTATATAGGTATAGATATAGGAGAATATGGATTAGCTTGGAGCTTGATTGAAGCCCATGACAATAAGGTGAATCAGCTTGACAGTGGATTCTTATCAGATAGACAGCAGCGAACGCTTAAACAAAATGTTAAAACACTGCGAGAGAACCAGGTACGGGCTACTTTTGCATCGCCCGACACGAAAATTGCTCGTGTCCGAGAGAATATTATAGGTAGTTATCGTAACCAATTAGAGGATTTAGCGATGCGCTATAATGCCAGGCTAAGCTTTGAATATGAAGTTAGCGCATTTGAAACTGGTAGCGCTAAAATAAGTAAAGTGTACAATAGCATTAAGCGCGGTAGCGTTGTAGGAAAAGAAAATAGGACTGAGAATAAGCAAGCTTGGGGAAGTCTAAAAAATGACGATTTTATATGGAAAGCGTTTGAAACCACGGCGGCGGGTACTTCGCGAATCTGTACAAAATGCAGACACGACAATAGTGAATTTGTGGATTGGGATAATGGAGAAAGATTATATGATAAAGTGCGACCAAATCTTGGCGATGGTAAGAAACGAGCATATGCTGAAGAGAGGTTGAAGGGTACTCAATATGAAGGTTTAATCACTAATAATTGGATAAGTAAATATGGGACGATAGCGCTGTTTATATGTCAAAATCCAGAATGCAATCATGTGGCGCATGCTGATATCCAAGCAGCATTTAATATTGCGGTGCGCGGTTATCTAAAAGATATCAATCCAGAGCGTGCCAAAAAGAAGAAGGAAGAAGGACTAAGCCGTGAATTCTTGACGGCTGAACAGGCAAAATTAGAGTTTAAACCAGTTGTAGGGCTGTAAGAATAGCGACAGCAAGTGATTATTGCTCGTGGCAAGCAATGATAGTATTATGTAACTAACAAAATAACCCTCATCTCTGAGGGCTATTTTTTAATCTAAATTATAGATTATTTGTCGCGTTCACCACCGGCTAGGCTAGCCTGTGCGGCTGCTAGGCGAGCGATAGGGACACGGAATGGGCTACAACTGACATAGTTGAGGCCAATCTTGTGACAGAAGGCAATTGAGTTGACTTCGCCACCGTGTTCGCCACAGATACCCATTTTTAGGTCTGGTTTGACTGAACGGCCTTTTTGCACAGCGATTTCCATTAACTGGCCAACACCTTCGGTGTCGATAGATTCGAATGGATCACCTGGCAAAATCTTTTCTTCGATGTATGTTTTGATAAATCGGTCGCTATCATCGCGGCTGTAACCAAATGTCATCTGGCTCAAGTCGTTAGTACCGAAACTGAAGAACTCAGATTCTGCAGCGATTTGATCAGCGGTTAGGGCAGCACGTGGAATTTCGATCATTGTACCAAATTTGTAATCAACTTTGGCACCTGATTGGTCGACGATTTGCTTAGCAACGGTTTCAAGCTTTTCGCGGACCCATTTCAACTCGTTAACGTGGCCTACTAGCGGAATCATTATCTCTGGGTGGGCGATTGTACCAGACTTGCTGGCTTCAATAGCACCTTCCAGGATGGCGCGAGTTTGCATTTCAACGATTTGAGGGAAGACAATTGAAAGTCGACAGCCACGAAGACCCATCATAGGGTTGATTTCGTGCATCGATTTGACCTTGGCCAACATTACTTCGTCATCTGGGTTAACTTTGCCAGTTGCTTTTTGGGCTGCAACTTTTTCGATTAATTCTTCTAGGTTAGGCAAGAACTCGTGAAGTGGTGGGTCGATCAAACGGATGGTTGCAGGACGGCCTTCTAGTGCATTAAACATCTCGACGAAGTCACTTCGTTGGAAAACCAACAACTTATCTAGTTCGACTTGGCGTTCTTCATCCGTCTCGGCCATGATCATAGCCTGGACGATTGGACGACGTTCGTCGCCAAAGAACATATGCTCAGTGCGGCAAAGGCCAATGCCTTCGGCACCAAACTTAACTGCCAAGGCAACGTCTTCTGGTGTGTCGGCGTTGGCACGAATGTTTAGGCGGCGAGTTTCGTCGGCCCATTGTAGCAATTCACCAAATTCTCCGGCTAATTCTGGAGCAACAACGGCAACAGTGCCATCAATGACTTCGCCAGTTCCACCGTTAAGTGAGATTGGGTCGCCTTCGTGAATAATTCGGTCACCGATCGTGAATTCGCGTTGTTTGTCATTAACCTTGATTGAAGAACAGCCAGCAACGGTTGGAATACCAAAACCGCGAGCAACTAGGGCGGCATGTGAAGTCATTCCGCCGCGTTCAGTTAGAACACCTTCGGATGCTAACATACCTTTTAAGTCGTCTGGACTAGTGTCGGAACGGACCAAGATAACGTGTTGGCCTTTGCCGCCTTTACCAAGTTCAGCAGCGCGCTGAGCGTCAAAAATTGCAATTCCAGATGCAGCACCTGGGCCTGCTGGTAAACCTTTGGCGATAACGTCATATTTGGTACCTGGTTTAATAACTGGATGTAAACACTGATCCAACTGTTCGCCAGTGACACGACCAATGGCTTCTTCTTTGGTGATTAGGCCTTCGTGAACCATTTCGACTGCAACTTTGACTGATGCAGCACCAGATCGTTTACCATTGCGGCATTGCAAAATGAATAGCTTGTTCTCTTCAATTGTAAATTCAATATCTTGCATGTCGTGGAAGTGACTTTCAAGCTTTTCGCAAATATCTGTGAACTGCTTGTAGATTTCTGGGTTTTGAGTTGCTAACTGGCTGATAGGCATTGGGGTGCGGACACCAGCAACTACGTCTTCACCTTGAGCATTCATTAAGTATTCACCAAAGACGTCTTTGAAGCCTGTAGCTGGGTCACGAGTAAAAGCGACGCCTGTTCCTGATGTGTCGCCCATGTTACCGAAGACCATGGCCTGAACAGATACGGCTGTGCCTAGAGTATCGCTGATATGCTCTTTCTTGCGGTAAATCTTGGCGCGATCATTGTTCCATGACTTAAATACGGCTTCAATAGCAATTTGTAATTGCTCCATTGTGTCTTGTGGAAAATCACGGCCTAATTCGGCTTTGATGTGGTCTTTGTACAGTTTAACTAACTCTTTTAGGCCATCGACAGAAACATCGATATCGTCTTTGGCACCAAGCTTGGCTTTTAGTTCGTAAAAAATGTGTTCGAAGTCATGTTTTGCTAATTTGTTTTTGCCATCGGCAAAAGCAACGTCACAAAGCATCATTAAGAAACGTCGGTATGAGTCGTAAGCTAGGCGTGGGTTGTTGGTCTTTTTGGCCAGTGATTCGACAGTTTCGTCGTTTAAGCCTAGGTTTAACACTGTGTCCATCATGCCAGGCATTGAAAACTTTGCGCCAGAACGAACAGAAACTAGTAATGGGTTAGTAGTGTCACCAAGTTTTTTGCCCATTGACGATTCAACATCGGCAAGTGCAATTCTAACCTCGTCCATTAAACCGTCAGGCAATTTGCCACCGTTGTCGGTGTATTCGTTACATGTCATGGTTGTGATTGTAAAACCAGCAGGTACTGGCAGACCGATATTGGTCATTTCAGCTAGATTGGCACCTTTGCCACCTAACTCGTCACGCATGTTAGCGTTTCCTTCGCGGAATAGCCATGTGTGTTTTGTATTGGCCATAAAAATAAACCTCCTTTACTAATATAAACGTGGAACTATTATAGCAAACATTTTGATAATTTAAAGCTTAATACGCTTAGCCTTGACGGCTATATGGTAACGGAGATAATATACAAGACAAGAGAAGTAGTAAATATTCGGGTTGGGATTAAGGACTGATTCTTTGTGCGTACAGTAAATGCCGACGTGACAGAACATTTTTTAAAACAAGGCTATTACGATATGCCCACATCAGAGTGTCCTGATAATGGTAGGGCTGATAATGTCGTATTACGCGAGCAAGAGTCCAAGCTTCAAGAAAGACAAACACCTCTAGAGATATGCGAAATGATATGCGATTAATCTGATACGGCCTACGACGGTTATATAAATATAATGAACGACCTGCAGGCTTGCGATCATCAAACGGCAAAGGATTTTTTGATAGATAAAGAAAGTATGCAACGAGAACTAGCTAATTGGTTAACCGCTGGTTCTAATGAGCGAATTGACTATATAATGGATGCTTTGATGGTAGATCCAAAACTACATTTTACTCTAATCACAGTGCCTAATATGCCAGTTGATGACAAGCAAATTATAAGTTTATTCAATGGCTTTGCCAAGAGAAATAATATGGAATCTAGCATTAATTTTAATACCCAGATAGATTTAGCTAAATACACTGCCGAGCAACTCTCGGGATGTAAGAAAGGTAAACAAAAGATTCGGTTTGGTCTAATGCCTAGCAAGCCTAATGCCGAAATACCAGCCAAGACTGCTTCCGAACAATGTGAATCGTTAGCAGAATTGAAGAAAACTGACAAGTTCTTGTGTGCTCCGTCTATATTGGACAGTGTTGTATATTACCAGACTCTTTATAGCGGTGGTAGTAATTTTCACAATAACAGAGATTATCAACATAATGTTACATATATTCGTAACTATTCGCTAGCGCCTACTTATTGTGGCAAAGAGCCATATGTACTAAGTGCTTGTATAGTATCAAACGGTGTTGAGGTAATGGGGTCGCTGGCTAATAGGTCACAGGTCGCCTATACGATGGTTGGATAATCTGGTAAATACGCTTGAAAACGATACTCTTAGATGTTATACTACCTCGGTAATCAATATTTATAACGCAGCTCATATGAAATCTCGACATCCTCGAGCATATGAGCAAGGAAAAGGAGTATTTATCAATATGGCAGTAACTGTCGATATTAAAGAACTGTTTGAGGCAGGTGTTCACTTTGGCCACAAAACTAGCCGTTGGCATCCAAAGATGGCGCCATACATTCACAGCAAACGCCAAGACAGCCACATTATTAACCTAGAGAAAACCGTTGAAGGCTTGGAATTGGCATTGCCATTTTTGACAAGTGTCGCCGCAAACGGCAAGCAGATTCTGTTTGTTGGCACTAAAAAGCACACTAAAGAAATTGTCAAAGCGGCCGCAGTTGCAATCAAACAGCCGTATGTTACTGAGCGTTGGATCGGTGGCATATTAACAAATGTTTCTACTGTCACTCAGCAGATTAAGAAACTTAAAGATTTAGAAAAGCGCATGGACTCTGGCGACCTTGAAAAACGTTATTCTAAGTTAGAGGTTCAACGTTATCAAGAAGAAATTGATGATTTGAATGTTAAATACGGTGGTATTAAAGACTTAAATGGTAAACCAGGCGCAGTATTCGTAATTGATGCTGTTGGTGATTTAAATGCCATAAAAGAAGCAAAAGCGCTTGGAGTGCCGGTTGTTGCTGTAGTAGATACGAACGCTGATCCAAGCCTCGTTGACTATATAATTCCTGGTAATGACGATGCAATTAAAGGTATTGAGCTAATTGTTGGTTATGTATCAGCGGCCGTCAAAGAAGGTGCAGGCGTCATAAAATCAGTTAATAAGACTGAAAAAGAAGTAAAAAGCAAAGACACGGATAAGGAGTAAGAGATGGGCGTTTCAATTGAAGATATCAAGAAGTTAAAAGAGTTATCTGGTATTGGTTTAACAGATGCCAAAGCTGCGTTAGTTGAGGCCAATGGTGATTTTGATAAAGCATTAGAAATGCTTCGTAAAAAAGGCGTAACAAAGGCTGAGAAAAAAGGCGATCGAGAAGCCCGACAGGGGATAATTGACAGCTATGTTCACAATGGCCGTATTGGTGTAATCGTCGAGGTTAACTGCGAAACGGATTTTGTGGCGAGAACAGATGGCTTCAAAGCGTTTGTTCATGAAATTGCTTTACAGATTGCCGCTATGGCACCTGTTTATGCTAATGAGTCTGATGTGCCAGCAAAAGAGCTAAAACGAGTCCAAGATGAAGCTAGCGAATTAGCCATTTCTCAGGGTAAACCTGAAAAGATGATTGATAAAATTGTTGAAGGTCAAGTTAAGAAGTATTTGGCTGAAAAAGTTTTAATGAATCAAGAGTATATTCGTGACGAAAAGCAGACTGTTGCGGATTTTGTTAAAGAAAATATTGCCAAAACCGGTGAGAACCTAATTATTCGTCAATTTAAGCGTATTGAGCTTGGCGTTAGCGAATAGGCATATAATTGATTTATTATCATAGCCAGATTATACTGGGGCTATGTTGGTGGATATAAAGAATAAAAGCAATACTCGAAAACGCGGATTCACGATAGTTGAACTATTAATAGTAGTCGTCATTATTGCTGTTTTGGCGTCTATAAGTGTTATTGTCTATTCTGGAGTGAAGCGTCAAGCTGTACATGCATCCGTCCAATCAGAGGCGAGTCAATTAGAAACTCAGTTAGGTCTTTATAATGCCGAGAACGGCGACTACCCAACTGAAGAAGAGTTTAATAACTCTGAGGAGGGTTGTGATGGTGATTACTTCTGCTTTGATAGTGAATATGAAGTCGAATATGATTGCGATGATTGGGGAATATGTGAGTACTCGGTTTGGGCTGATGATATTGAAGATGGCAAATACGGTGGCATAGCTGGTGACACAGATCCAATGGATTTGACTCAACCATCGGATTGCCCGACGAATTTTATTTCAGTTCCTGGAAGTGCTAGATATCACCAAGCTGGTTTTTGTGTTATGGCGTATGAAGCCCGAAAAGGTAGCAATAATACTCCAGTTAGTAAGAAAGATGGCACTCCATGGATCAATATATCTCAATCTGGTGCTATTGATTATTCCAAGAATACCTGTACGGGCTGTCATTTAATAACTGAAAATGAATGGATGACTATTGCTAGCGATATTGCGAAGGTGGACGATAACTGGATTAAGACTGATGATGGCATGATGATGATATATAACGGTTATAATACTGATCATAATTACTATACGCTAAGCAATGGCGAGACTATATATAATCTGGCTGGAAACTACGCAGAATTTACTTCGGGACAAGTTACTGGGAGTAATGTGACGTGTAACCTTCTGTTGGCCGATATTCTATGTCGATATCAAGACATAACGGACTTTGGTGCTTTGTCGGCAAATATGCAACCATCTTCTATTGGCACGGAAGAGACAAAGAATAGCAATGCCACGAAGTATGGCTTTGGATGGGTAATTAGGCCTAAAAATGATACAGCAACCGAAAAGACTAGAGCTGTTATTAGGGGCGAAGTAGGCTTATTGACTGTTGATATAAGATTTTCACCGGATGTTGAATTTTCTAGTGCTAGCGCAGGTCATCTTAGCCCAGATAGCTATAGTGATGATGAACAACTCGTAGGTGTTGAACTTTCAAGTTATTCTGTTGGTTTTCGAGTTGCGAAATAGTAGATTAAATGTTTTTCACTTAGCATGCTAGCCAAGGATGTAGATTTTAGCTACAATAGCTGTATATGTTTGATATAAAGATATACGAAGATAAAATTAATTTGGCGATTGTACATTTTCAAGAGGAATTAAAAAAAACTCGGACTGGTAGGGCGCATCCAGGCCAACTTGATAATATAAAAGTCGAAGTTTATGGTACATTAATGCCATTAAATCAGGTTGCAAATATCATTGCGCCTGAACCGCAGCTATTACAAATTACTCCATTCGATCCAAGCAATATTAACGCAATTAATGCTGCTATCAGGTTAGACCAAAGCCTTGGTTTTAACCCGAGCGATGACGGTCGTACGATTCGTGTCCCAGTACCAGCTTTAACCGAAGAGCGTCGTAAATTATTGGTCAGGCAAACTAGCGAAAAGGTTGAAGAAGTAAAAATCTCAGTCAGAAATATTCGCCAAGAGGCTATAAAAGAAGCTAAGCGCCAAAAAGATGCAAAAGAAATGTCGGCTGACGATGAAACTCGAGTCGAAAAAGCTATTGATGAATTAGTAGCTCTAACGAACGCCAAGATTGATGAGCTATTTAGAGCAAAAGAGAAAGAAATACTGACAATATAATGACCGATTTTGTTATTCCGAATCACTTAGGATTTATTATTGATGGTAATCGTCGTTGGGCTAAGAACCATGGCGTCCCGACTTACGAGGGGCATTTGGCTGGGTACAATACAACAATTACAATTTTAACAAAAGCACTTGAAATGGGCGTAAAATATGTTACGGTCTATGCTTTTAGCACCGAGAACTGGATGCGCGATAAGGACGAGGTGAAAAAGTTGATGGGTTTAATGCTGCAGTTGCTAGTCATGGATTTACCGATTATCCAAGAAAAAAATGTCAAACTAGTCATACTTGGTTCGCGTGAGCGATTAAGCAAAAAAGTCGTCAAGTCAATAAGAGAAGCTGAGGCAGCGACAGCAAATAACACTGGTGGTACTTTAGCAGTTTGCTGGAACTATGGTGGTCAATTAGAGATTGTGGATGCGGTTAAAAATATCATAGAATCTGGAAAAACGGCTGATGAGGTAACTATCGATTTAATTAATCAGAATCTTTATTCACCAGAAGTGCCGCCAATTGACATGGTTGTACGAACGAGTGGCGAACAGCGATTATCGAATTTTATGATGTGGCGGTCAGTATACAGCGAAATCTATTTCATCGACAAGATGTGGCCAGATATGGAGGAATGTGATTTGCTGGATATCTTTAGAGAGTACGGAAAACGTTCGCGAAGGTTTGGGGCTTAGTAATGACGACTTTGCTCGGAATACTGTTTGGATTGGCTGCGTTAGTATTGCTAGTCGTACTCCACGAGTTAGGTCATGCCTGGCAAGCTAGACGTTGTGGTGTTGTAGTTGAGGAGTTTGGCATTGGCTTGCCGCCTACAGCATGGCATAAAAAGCTTAAAAACAGTATTAATTTTTCGATTAATTGGCTGATGTTAGGCGGGTTTGTTAAATTGCAAGGTGAATATGATGGAGCGACCGGCAAGGGCGACTACGGAGCGGCGACTTTTTGGCAAAAGACAAGGATATTATTTGCTGGAGTTATTGCAAATACTTTGACTGCAGTTGTCATAATTACATCATTAGCATTGATTGGGCTTCCAAAGATTATTGATAATCAATTTACAATAAAAAGTGACTCACAGATAATACTAAAATCAGTTGAGATTGTGTCTGTCGAATCAGGTTCTGCTGCTGAGAATGCTGGCATTAAGTCAGGTGACAAAATCATTAAGTTTGCGAATCAAGACGTTAAAACTAACGCTCAGTTTTCGGCTTTAATTGCGACTTATAAGGGAAAGAGAGTTGGTATCACTTATAGTCGTGATGACGTAGTGCATAATACGCAAGCATTACTAGGAACTAATGCAACTGTTGGCTATCTTGGGGTTGGCATGGGGCAGCGAGAATATATTAGGTCAACTTGGTCCGCTCCATTGGTTGGCGTGGTAACGACAGCCCAATTTACCTGGGAGACCGCTAAGGGGGTCGGTGTATTGATGAGCAACTTAATTAGCAGTTCGGTGTTGAGGTTTAATGCGAATGCTGATATACGTAGCGAGGCTGTTGCAAAATTGAAGGCGGCAGGTGACAGTATTACTGGTCCAGTTGGTATTGTTGGGACGATATTTCCAGCTGCCGAGCAGGCTGGTCTTGTACAGATGGCTTTACTAACTGCCATAATCTCTATTTCACTTGCAGTTATGAATGTGCTACCAATTCCAACCCTGGATGGCGGTCGCTGGTTTACGATGGTGATATTTAAGCTGTTCAAAAAAAAGCTAACAATGGCGAGAGAAGAAAAGATTCAGACCGTCGGCTTCTTTGTTATAATAGGGTTAGCAATTTTAGTGACGTTTCTTGATGTTAAAAAAATATTATAAATGGTCGTTGATAGTATTATTGCCTGGGTGGGCATTTGTTAGTTTTATATCCGCGCAACTGATTATTAGTGGCATATTGTGGCTACTAAAGCAATTTCAAGTTTCATATAATCAAATCAACAGTGCAGTTCTAGAATCAATATTAGCTGCAGCTATATATTTATTAACGCTATTAATTATAGTTGGCGTGCCATGGCTAGTGCGCCGTGCTCGTACTACATTATCAGACATCGGTCTTAAGGATTTACCTAAGTGGTCTGAAATACTAATTGCCCCAGCCGGCTTAGTAGTTTATGTGATCTTATCTGGCGTCTTAATGCTTGTGGCTTCTAAATTAATACCAGGATTCAATGCTAATCAGGCTCAGGATGTTGGTTTCGAATACCTGAATTATCACTATGAATATATATTAGCATTTATTACGCTAATCTTGGTTGCGCCGATTGTCGAGGAGATTATATTTCGTGGTTATTTGTTTGGCAAAATGAAAAGATATCTGCCAGTTTGGCTAGTAATATTAGTTGTTAGTGTCACATTTGGTGCTTTACATGGAGCATGGAATCTGGCGGTCGACACGTTTGCGCTCAGTATTATTCTTTGCATTCTACGTCAGGTAACGGATAGCATTTGGCCGTCAATCTTTCTGCATATGCTCAAAAACGGAATTGCTTTCTATATCCTCTTTATAAATATGTAAAAATTGGGTAAACTATAAATTACATGCGATTAACAAAATTATTTACCAAAACTAGCAAGACTGTGCCAGCCGATGAAGTTTCGAAAAATGCACAATTACTAATCCGATCAGGTTATGTTTATAAAGTAATGCCTGGGGTTTATGCCTATACACCGCTAGGTCTCAAGGTAATCGAGAATATCAAGCAAATCGTTCGTGAAGAAATGAATTCTGTTGGCGGTCAAGAGTTGATCATGACAGCGCTACAGAAGCGTTCGACTTGGGAGACAACTGGTCGCTGGGATGATAATGTGGTTGATGTATGGTTTAAGTCAAAGCTAAAGGATGATAGCGAAGTTGGATTTGCATGGTCACACGAAGAGGCGATAATTGAGATGCTTAAGCAATTCGTCAGTAGCTACAAAGACTTGCCGATTAATGTTTATCAATTTCAAACAAAGTTTCGCAATGAATTGAGATCGAAGAGTGGTATCATTCGTGGTCGCGAGTTTTTAATGAAGGATATGTACTCTTGCAGTATTGATAAGAAACAACACGATGTATTTTACGAAAACACTATTCAGGCTTACAATCGTGTTTTTAAACGTCTTGGCATCGGTGATGATACCTTTGTGACATTTGCTCCTGGCGGCGCATTTACGCAGTTCAGTCACGAGTTTCAGACAATTTGCGACGCTGGAGAAGATATCATATACGTACATCGTGGTAAAAATATTGCCGTTAATGAGGAAGTTATGACGGACGAGAACCTAACGAAGTTAGGTGTTTTGCGCCAAGATATGGAGAAGTGCAAGAGTGCGGAGGTTGGAAATATATTTAACTTCGGAACCGATAAAAGCGAAAAAACTGGATTCTCATTTGTAGATGCAAATGACAAAAAACAATTTGTATTTTTGGGGTCGTATGGAATCGGTATATCAAGGGTCATGGGGGTGCTAGTTGAGAAATTTGCGGATGATCATGGAATTGTCTGGCCAGAATCAGTCGCCCCCGCAAAAGTATACCTAGTTAGTATCGGTAGTAGCCAAGCTATTCAGCAGGCTGACGAATTATATAAAGAGCTTACTAGCAAGGGTATTGAGGTTCTATATGACGACCGCGATATGCGACCAGGACAGAAATTCGCCGATAGTGAGCTGCTGGGTATTCCATATCGTATTACGGTTAGTGATCGATTGATTGCAGATAATATGTTCGATCTAGCCGTCCGTAAAAATGGCG
>CAZHGY010000005.1:15433-37596 GCA_964532235.1 uncultured Saccharimonas sp. (SeqCode)
ATGTTGTTGACACATGAACAGCTGCTTGCTAAACTAAGCTGACCGTAGAGCTTGTATTGATACTAATAATGCAGCTTTGGTGGCTTATCAGGTGCTTTAGGAGCACTTTTTTGTAAGGTTAAAAGTAGGAGAATTGATTTATGAAAAAGGATTATAAAATCACGAATGAAGGCAAGAAAGAGCTTGAGAAGGAATTAGCTGGACTTAAGGGCCGCCGTGGTGAAGTTGCAGCTAGGATTGCTGAGGCTCGTGATTTCGGCGATTTGAGCGAGAATGCTGAATATGATGCTGCTCGTGAGGAACAGGGGCTAGTTGAAACGCGAATAGCCGAGATTGAGGGCATCCTGCAAAATGCTGAGATTATTAAGGCATCTATTAAGTCCAAGATTGGTATTGGTAGCAGTGTAAAGCTAAAATTTGGTAAAAAGGAAGTCTGCTATACGATTGTTGGCCCAGTTGAGGCTAATCCGTTAGAAGGCAAGATCAGCGATAAATCACCTATGGGCATTGCATTGGTAGGCAAGCAAATTGGTGACAGTGTTGTGATAAATACACCAAAGGGTGATGTTAAATACGAAATCTCTAGTATCTGTTAATTTAATCTAAAAAATGATATATAAGTCCATCCCAAAGAAGGGGTGGACTATGTTATAATCGAGGCAACATGGCAACATTAAAAGATTTTAGAGATGAGCGTTTACGCAAGCTAAAAACCCTACGAGATATGGGATTAAACCCATATCCAGCTGAGGCACATCGAACCGACAATGCAGCTGCAATTATTAGTCAGTTTACTAAATATGAGGGTCAGATAGTAACTGTTGCAGGTCGTATTATGGGATTGCGTAAATTTGGTAAACTGGCTTTCGTCGTATTGCGAGATTACAGTGGACAGCTACAGCTATTTATACGATCAGACATTATTGCAGAGTTTAATGCTGATGGCGGACAGATAGGTATATCCGAATTGCCGCTGTTAGATACTGGTGATTTCATTGAAGCAACCGGAAAAGTCATTAAAAGTAAAACTGGCGAAATATCGATTGAAACCACAAAATTGCGTTTGCTGTCGAAAGCCCTTAGGCCGATGCCAACAGCGATTGAGGGGTTTACAAACAAAGAAGAGCGTTTGCGTCGTCGATATATCGATATGAATGTCAATCAGGATGTACGTGATCGTTTTGTTAGGCGTAGCAAGTTTTGGCAAGCGATTCGTGATTTCTTGAATGAGAATGGGTTCATCGAAATTAATACGCCAATACTAGAGCATACGACTGGCGGAGCGGATGCTAATCCATTTATAACGCACATGGATATATTAGATCAGGACTTTTATCTACGAATTAGTCAAGAATTACCACTAAAAAGGCTGATTGGAGCTGGTTTTGAAAAAGTGTACGACATTGGGCCGCGATTTCGAAATGAAGGCATAACGGAAGAGCACTTACCGGAACACATTGCTATGGAATGGTATTGGGCTTATGCTGATTGGCGTGATGGCATGAAATTTATGGAGAAAATGTTTAAGACCGTGTTAGAGAAGACTTTTAATACCTTACGATTTACACTCAAGGGCATGGATGTTGATATGAACCAGGAGTGGAAAGTTTGGGACTACGCAACTGTAATCAAGGATAGATATGGTATTGATGTTTATGAAAGCTCACTTGAAGAAGTAAAGCAGGCTTTGGCTGACAATAATCTAGAGGTAGAAAAAACCGAGAATCGTGCTCGTGGTATTGATAAATTATGGAAGAATATTCGTAAAGATGTTGTTGGTCCAGTCTGGTTAATAAATACGCCGAAGTTTATTAGTCCGTTGGCAAAAAGCAATCCTGATGGTCGTAGCGTACAGCGTTTTCAGCCAATTATTGCGGGATCAGAACTTGGTAATGGCTTCTCGGAGCTGAATGATCCAATCGATCAATTAGACCGCTTTGTCGAACAACAAGGAATGCGAGATTCGGGTGATAACGAAGCGCAGATGCTAGATATTGATTATATCGAGATGCTGGAATATGGCATGCCTCCAGCTTGTGGCTGGGGATTGACTGAGCGTGTTTTTTGGGTATTTGAAGGTGTTGCGGCTCGGGAAGGCGTACCATTTCCGCAGTTACGTCATGAGATAGATGGCACAACCAAAGACATTTATTGTGATATTAAATTAATATAGAGATTATGCTATAATTAGCCTATGAAGAGATTATTAATTACGGGTGTATTGTTTGCTTCTTTTATTATTGCAGGTATATTTAATGTGAATCTAGCCTACGCTGGTACTCAGGATTTTACTATCTCGAACTTTCAGGTTGATTATTATCTAAGTAGTGACAGTGAAGGTCGTTCAGCCCTAAAAACTATTGAATCAATTACGGCTGTATTTCCGGAATATGATCAGAATCATGGCATTGAGCGAGCCTTGCCGAGTATTTATGATGGTCATTCTGTCAGTTTAGATATCGAGTCTGTGAAAGATGAAGATGGTATCGATCAGAATTATTCTCAATATAACAGTAATGGTAATTTAGTAGTGAGGATTGGTAAATCTGACGAATATGTCCATGGATCGAAGACATATGTAATCACATATACCCAACGTGATGTTACAAAATATTTTGCCGATACGAATGACGACGAGTTTTATTGGGATGTAAATGGAATTGGTTGGTCGCAACCTTTTTTGCAAGTTAGTGCCACAGTCCATATAGACCAGAGTATCATTGGGCAAATTACTGGTAAACAATCTTGCTATTATGGCGAGGTGGGCGCGACAGCGACTTGTGACATATTTTTCAATGAAGACGACAACCTTATGACGGCATATGTGGAAGATCTGTCTGCCGGCCAGAATATGACGATAGCTATCGGCTTTCAACCACATACTTTTAGTGCTTATCAGATGACCAAAATGGAGTTATTTATAAAGAGAATAAGTACCCCACTTGCAATTATGTGTTATGCATTACTAATTATTATTGTATCTCTAAGGATGGCTCTCTACAGAAGCGCAACTAGACGTCGAGCGGTTGTTGCAGAGTATGTGCCGCCACTAGGTGTGGATCTATCTACATCGGCCGCTATAACGTGTCGTCCTGGAAAAATATTTCAGGCGGCGATAATTAGCATGGCGGTGAAAAATAATCTCAAGATAACTGAAGTTGTACATGATTTTATCCTGGGGACAAAAATAAAGAAATATAATATCGAGCTGTTATCTACTGATAATATGACGCCAAGCGAGCGTGAAATTGCCATGATACTATTTGGAGCTGACTTAGTGTGCGGCCAAGGGTCGTCTGTAGATTTTCCGAGAACTGACACAAGACTTGTATCGATGGTTAATAGCTACGTTCGGGCTATTAAGCGTGATTTGAGGGAAGATGGGTACTTGGCTAATAAAAAAGCGGTTAGAATCTGGATTGTCCTTTTGTCGATTATCTTGATGCTGTTATCAATATTTATCTTTATAATTTTATCACCTGATAATTTATTATTCTTAGGCATTTTTCTCAACATTATCTTATGTCCAATTATTATATCATCGCTCAAAAAGAAGCCGCTGAATGCGAAAGGTCGCGAGTTATATGACTATTTGTTAGGTCTGAAACTGTTTATAAAAACTGCCGAGCAAGATAGGATAAAGATGCTGCAGACCCCAGAAGGTGCGGAAAAAACGAAGATTAATGCTGCTGATGGTAGCGCAGTACTGAAATTGTATGAAAAACTATTGCCATATGCAATTATCTTTGATTTAGAGAAAGAATGGTCAAAAGTACTAGCGACTTATTATGAGAGTCAAGGTATGGCGCCAGTTTGGTATTTAGGCTCTGGCGGTTTTAGCTCAAGCTCTTTTAGCTCTTCATTGTCAAGCTTTTCAAGCAGTCTTGGGTCAAGCTCATCATCTGGCGGATCGAGCGGTGGAGGGTCATCCGGCGATGGTGGCGGCGGTGGTGGCGGCGGTGGTTGGTAAACCGCAACAGTGCTACAATATGACGATATGATTGAGGTTAAAAATGTCACTAAAACCTATGGTAAGAAGAACAATGCCTTTGTCGCTTTGCGTGATGTAAGTTTTAAGATACCCGATGGCACATCAGTAGCGATTTTGGGCAAATCTGGTAGCGGGAAATCAACTTTAATGCACGCCATGAGTGGTCTAGATAAGCCAGAAAAAGGCCAAATTATTATAAATGGCGAAGACATATTAGCTATGAGTCAAAAAGATGTCGATAAATTCCGTTCGCAGACTATGAGTTTTATTTTTCAGAGCTTTTTTGTTCAAGCCAATGAAAGTTGCTATGACAATATCAGCTTACCACTGGAAATTGCTAATGTATCACCTTCAAAACGTAAGACTTTAATTAATGCTGCGTTGGCAGCTGTTGAGTTGACCGATAAAAGTAAATCTCGTGCTAAGAACCTATCTGGCGGCCAGAAGCAGCGTTTGGCAGTTGCTAGGGCTATTGTGAACAGCCCGAAGATATTATTTGCTGATGAGCCTACTGGCAACCTAGACAGTATAACTGGTGGTATAGTCGAAGATTTGCTATTTAAATATAACAAACAGAATAATGTGACCTTAATTATAGTCACACACGACTCGGATTTGGCGAATCGATGCGATATTCAAATTCATATTAAAGACGGCATGATCGACTCAATGACAGGAGCAAAAAAATGAAAATTCGCGATATTACAATCCGTGCAGCACGCAGCCTAAAACAAGCCAAGGCCCGAACACTTTTAACTAGTTTAGCAATCGGAGTTGGCGCCTTTTCAATCACATTATCCTTGGCAGTTGGCTCAGGCGGGCGGGCTTATACCACCAGCATTGTTAAAAGTAATGCCAATGCTAATGCGATTTATGTCCAGGCTATACAGGACGTCAGTCTAGATTCAACGAAGCCCAGAAAATATTCCGACGCTCCAACAATGGAGATAGGTGCTAGCGGAATTAGTGTAAAGTTATTAGCTCAATCAGATATTGATAAGCTAGAAGCAATAAGTGGCGTAGAATCGGTCGTCCCATACTATTCAGTTGTACCAAAATATATTACTCGTGATGGGCAAGACAAATACCAGGCCAGCATCGAAACGTATGATAACAGCGTAAAGTTGGAATATGTTGCTGGTAGGGAGTCATCGATTAGGGATGGTCAAATAATAATTACCGATAAATATCTGGACGTGTTGGGCATTAAAACGGCCGCAGAGGCAATTGGCCAAAATGTCGAGATAGTAATCGATAAGGGTGGCGCTGGTCAATTACAGCCAGAGACGAAATCATTTACCTTTGTTATTAACGGCGTTATAAAACAGTCGTCTATGGCAATGAGTTTTACGGGTGGTTTGCAAATAACCAAAAATGATACACAAATGCTGTATGACTACAATCAACAGGGTACGGCGGCTTTTGGTAAGTTTGCTCGGGTAACTGTTGTGGTTGATAAAAATTCCGACGTAAGTAAAATAAAAGATAATATTACTAAAGCTGGCTACAAAGCCCAAACGGCCGAAGATTTACTTAGTTTTATCTTTCAGTTCATTAATGTTTTGCAAGGGATCCTGGTTGGATTCGGTTTACTGGCTGTCTTGACATCGGTCTTTGGGATAATTAATACACAATACATTAGTGTTTTAGAGCGGACTCAGCAGATTGGTTTGATGAAGGCATTAGGTATGCGTCGTCGCGATGTGGGCCGACTTTTCAAACTAGAAGCCGCTTGGATAGGATTTTTGGGTGGTGCAATAGGCAGCGGCTTGGCATTCGTGTTGGGCACGGTCGCAAACCCGTTTATTAGTAGGGCACTAAATATTGGTGATGTCAGGCTGGTGCTGTTTGATCCGGCCAGCATCATAACAGTTGTCATCGGTTTAGTATTAGTATCGGTTGTGTCTGGTATATTGCCAGCCCGCAAAGCGGCAAAGCTAAATCCAATTGAGGCTTTAAGAACAGAATAGGTTAATGGTAGAATAAAGACATGCTAGATATTAAATACATTCGAGAAAATTCCGAAAAAGTTCAGCAGAATGCCAAAAATAAGGGATATGATGTAAGCATTACAACGCTATTAAGCCTAGATTTACAGCGAAAAGAATTGCAGGGCAAAGTTGATGAACTACGCGAAAAGCGAAATGCTATTGTTGCTCAGACCAAAGGCTGCCGACCATCAGACGAGCTAATTGCTGAAGGTAAAGCTATTCGTGAGGAATTAGCAGTTAATGAGCCAAAACTAAAAGACGTAGATGTAGAATACATGACTCTATTGAAAAAAGTACCAAACATGGCGCTGGATGACGTGCCGGTTGGAACCAAGGAAGAAGATAACGTTGTGATTAAAACCGTTGGCGAATTGCCGAAGTTCAACTTTGCGCCCAAAAACCATGCTGAAATTGCCAGCGCTAAAGGTTGGTTAGACAAAGAACGTGCCGCTAAAGTCACTGGCAGCCGTTTTGCATACGTAAAGGGCGATATGGTTAAATTACAGATGGCAATTGTCCAATTTGTTATTAATTTATTAAGTGATGAATCAAAGATCGCTGAAATTGCTAAAGGTGCTGGGTTGGATATTCCGACAACCCCGTTTATTCCTGTATTGCCGCCATTAATGATTCGCACCGACATGTATGACGCCATGGATAGACTAGAACCACGTGATGAGCGTTACAAATTAGAAGGTGATGATCTTTGGTTGCAGGGAAGTGCCGAGCATGTACTTGGCAGTATGCACTCAGGCGAGATATTTGATGAAGCTCAGCTTCCGATTAGATATTTAGGTTACGCGTCAAGCTTCCGCCGTGAGGCTGGTACCTATGGCAAGGATATGGAGGGCCTATTTAGGATGCATCAGTTTGATAAATTAGAGCTTGAAAGCTTTGCTACTGCCGAGCAAGGGCTGAATGAACATAAATTATTTGTCGCTATTCAGGAATATATGTTAAGCCAGCTAGGTCTGCCATATCAGGTCATTAAGAAAAGTACATTTGATATTGGTAAGCCAAATGCTTGTGGTATGGACATGAATACTTGGATGCCAGGAAAGGGTGGATATTTCGAAACCCATACTGCTGACTATATGACTAACTATCAAGCTAGGCGCTTAAATACTAAAGTTCGTCGCACTTCAGGTGAACTTGAACTTGTCCATACTAATGATGCTACTGCTTTTGCATTAGGACGAATCATGATTGCGATTATCGAAAATAATCAGACTGCTGACGGTCGTGTAAATATCCCTGCCGTATTACGACCATATCTGGGTGGCAAAATTCAGCTTTAAAAACGGCTATGTGTCTGCAAGGCTGCGACCTTTGCTATAATATAAATGTACCAACTAATTAAATAGGAGGACAAATGATTACACAAATTCAGGTTACTGGTATTGCATATGAGGTTGACGATAATACTCAAAAATATGTTATGAAAAAGGTGGGACGTTTAGATAGGTATTTACCGAAGCATGCTCGTAAAACTGTGTCGGCTGAAGTTAAGTTGGGACAAGTTGATCATGACCATGGCAATAAATATGAGGTAGAGATTAAGTTGGATATTCCTGGTAAGATTGTGACTGCCAAAGATTCTACTAGCAATATATTGTCGGCTATTGATATTGTCGAACGTAAAGTCCAGGTGCAGCTACGTGAATATAAACAATCTAGTATTGCACATATTGGTAGGCGGCGCATTTTGAGCCGTTTTAAACGCAGTCTCAAGCACGAATTATAACCGTTTCTTATCTTGTGTAAATGTATTTTTGGCCTTATAATAAGCTTCAGTATTTTCTTTAGGGTCTTTGATAGGAGCAATGGGGTTTAATATGGTAAGTAGTACTAAGGTTTTGACTAAGATATTCGGCGATCCACAGGTTCGTCTATTGAAAGCATTGCAGAGAAAAGTCGCTGCGATTAGTTCATTGACTGACAAATATAAATCGATGTCGACGGCTGATTTAAAGAAGCAAACTGAATCTTTGAAAGCAAGATTGCAGCAAAAGGGCATAACCTTGGACGGCATATTGCCAGACGCATTTGCGTTGGTTCGTGAATCAAGCGATAGAGTGCTAGGCATGCGTCATTTCGACGTGCAGTTAATAGGAGGTATGGCGCTACACGAGGGCAATGTTGCCGAGATGAAGACTGGTGAGGGAAAGACTTTGGTTGCAACTCTGCCGGTGTATCTAAACGCACTTGAAGGCAAGGGCGTGCATGTTGTTACGGTGAATGATTATTTGGCGCAACGTGATGCTTGCTGGATGGGTGAGCTGTATGACTTTCTAGGATTGTCAGTAGGTGTAATTATCAACGAGGCGTCATTTTTATATGATCCAGAATATAGTAATGAGGATAAACATGACGATGCTAGGCTAAAACATCTACGACCAGCGACTCGTAAAGAAGCCTATGCGGCCGATGTTACCTATGGCACGAATAATGAATTCGGTTTTGATTATTTGCGCGATAATATGGTTAATGAAGTGGAGCTGTTGCGTCAACGTGAATTGAATTTTGCCATTGTCGATGAAGTTGATAGCATATTAATTGATGAGGCTAGGACGCCGTTGATTATTAGCGCTCCAGCCGCAGAAAATCCCGACAGTTACTATCAATTTGCTAAAGTCGCCGCTAAATTAGTTCCTGAAGATTACGATATGGATGAAAAGCATCGTACTGTAGCTTTGACTGATATTGGCACCGAGAAAGTACAAAAGATGTTGGGCATTGAAAACCTATATAGTCCTGACCACATTCGCTCGGTCTATCATTTAGACCAGGCTTTACGAGCTCAGACATTATTTAACCGTGATAAAGATTACGTCGTTACGAATGAGGGCGAGGTAATTATAGTAGATGAATTTACTGGTAGATTGATGCAGGGGCGTCGTTATAACGAAGGGTTGCATCAGGCCATAGAGGCTAAGGAAGGTGTACCGGTGCTGCAAGAGAGCATGACTTTAGCAACAATTTCTTTCCAGAACTACTTCAGAATATACAAAAAATTATCTGGTATGACCGGCACGGCATTTACCGAAGCTGAAGAGTTCCAACAGATTTATAGTCTGGATGTGATTCAAGTACCATCGAATAAGCCGCTAGTCCGTAATGATAAACAAGATTTGATTTTTAAGTCTGAAAAGGGCAAGTTAAAGGCTTTGTCGCAGGCGGTAATCGACTATAACAAGCAAGGTCGTCCAGTATTAATTGGCTCGGCGTCAATTACAAAGAACGAATTAATTGCTAGTTGGCTGGATAAGGCTAAGGTACCGTACGAACTATTAAATGCCAAAAATAACGAACGTGAAGCGGCGATTATTGAAAAAGCTGGTGAAAAGGGAGCGGTAACACTAGCTACTAATATGGCTGGTCGTGGTACTGATATCAAATTAGGTAAAGGTGTTGTTGAGCTCGGCGGATTAGTCGTGATTGGATCGGAGCGTCACGAATCGCGCCGAATTGATAATCAGCTACGAGGACGTTGTGGTCGTCAAGGCGATCCAGGTGAAACGCAATTTTATGTTTCAACCGAGGATGATTTAATGCGTATATTCCAGGGTGAACGTATCGCTAACTTAATGGATAGGCTAGGCTTAGATGAGGATACTCCAATTCAAAATCGTGCTGTTTCTAAGACTCTAGAGTCTGCTCAGAAGCGAGTTGAGGGCTTTAACTTTGATACACGCAAGAACGTTGTTCAGTATGACAATGTAATTAATCGTCATCGCCGAGTCGTCTATACAATGCGTCGCAAAATTCTAGAAGGCTTAGATATCAAGCCCGAGGTTGAGCGTCTAATGGATCTAAAAGTCCACGAGTTAACGGCTTTGCCAGCAAAGAATAATAAAGGGTTTGCTGAAGCTTTTGAAACAATATTCCCGTTGTCGTCTAGTATTGTTGAAAAAATCGGCGAAGAGAAGAATGACAAAAAACGCTATGATATGGCGAAAAAAGAAGTATCGGAGCTATATTCTAATAAGGAGACGGAGCTGACCGAAGATGTAACCCGTAAAATTGAACGAGAAGTATATCTACAGGTGCTGGATACATTATGGATGCAGCATTTAGAGAATATGCAGCATTTGCGCGAGGGCATTCACTGGCGAAGTGTTGGTCAACGCGATCCGCTGGTTGAATATCGTAGTGAATCACAGAAATTGTTTGACAGTTTGCAAGCAACGCTACGTGATGAAGTATTACGTGCCGTGATGCATGTCCATAGAACGGATATTATTACAAATGCCGAAGAAGAACATGACACGGAGCTGACCCGTTTAGCTGAAAACGCTGTTGAGAAAGGCGTGAACGAGGTAACTGGCGGTGAGGAAAATAGAGATTCTGATTTCAAGACCAAGAAGCCTCTATCGGCTAGTACGGCAAATAAACGTAAAAATGACGCACGTAAAAAGAAGAAATCTCAGCGTCAAAATCGTAAGAAACACCGATAGGCAATGAAACATACTGTTCAAGAGATACGACTAAAGAATGGTGCTCGTGGGCTACTGATAGATGTCCCAGGTGCGACAACAATGAGCATGTTATTCCAGTTTCGCGCTGGTGATCGGTATGCTAAATCGAAAGACATTCAACAGGTTGCTCATATCATGGAACATATGGCGTTTGGTGCTAATGCACGATTTAGGTCGGCTGCGGAATTTGAGTTCGAATTTACGAAGAATGGTGCTTATCGTAATGCCTATACTAGCGATATGTCGATGATGTATGAAGCTGATTGTGCTGATTTTGAATGGGATCGTATACTAGAGTTGCAGAGATTAGCTATTTGTCAGCCAAGATTTGAGGAAGCCGAGTTAAATGCCGAAAAAGGTAACGTTAGAAGCGAATTGACTAACTATTTAAACGATTACCAACGCATATTGTATCCTAGGGTTCAGCAGTTGATGGGTGAAGATGTACTGACTTATCGACAAGCTTTGCCGACTATTAGTAATGTCGCAATAGCAGATGTACGTGAGCATCATCGACGTACGCATACTACTAGAAATATGCGTTTTGTTATTGCAGGCAGACTGAGAGGGCGCAAGTCTGAGATTAGGCGTCAGCTTGAGGCATTTGAGTTGCCAGAAGGCGAAAGATTTGAGGCGCCTCACGACACGTTATCTAAATCAATGCCTACTGTAATCCGTCGTAAAGATGCTACAAACCTGAATTTTGGTATATTTATGGCAATTCCACGTCAGCTAAGCGATGAGGATTTGGATGCAATGCATTATCTGAACCATATTTTAACTGGCACGATGCATTCACGCATATTTGGTGCCGCTCGACGTAAAGGCTTGGCATATAGTATTAATGCTTATGCTGGTACTAGCTTTTATGACAGTGGCTGGGATATTACTGGAGAAGTTAATCACGAATCAGCGCCAGAATTGTTTGATATTATTGTCAAAGAGTTAAAACTTGTTTTAAATGGCAAAGTCAGCCAAAAAGAAGTGAATGCGGCTAAATCATTCGCTCTTGGTCGCTATCAGATGGGGGCTCAAACTGTATCGCAAATTAGTAACTTTTATACTGGGCGATATTTTGCCGATGGTTTTATAAAAAATTACGAAAAAGTTCCAGAAATGATTAAGAATGTATCTGTTGAGCGTATGGTTGAAACGGCACGTAACTTTATAAATGAAGATGTATGGGTTGTGGCAGCTGTCAGCAGTGGCGAGCGTCAGGAATTAGTCGATTTAAGTGATAAAGTGGCCACATTGTTCGAACCGCGCTAAAATAGATATATGAAGATTTTCATTGCAGGATATGGAATGGAAGGCGAAGCGAGCTATCGCTATTGGTCAAAAGACCCAAGCAACCAAATTACAATTGGTGATCAGAAAGCACCAACTCGTCCGGTTCCGGAAGGCGTGACAACTGTTTTTGGTGATAATTACCTAGACAACTTAAACGGTTACGACTTAATTTTACGCACAACATCTTTGGATAAAAACAAAATTATAACTGATGGCAAGATCTGGTCAGTCACTAACGAGATGTTTGCTAAATGTCCAGCGCCGATCATCGGTGTAACGGGCACAAAAGGTAAAGGCACGATTGCTAGTATGGTCGCTAGCATATTTGAGGCCGCTGGTCGAAAGGTCTGGCTGACGGGTAATATTGGTGTTGTTTCATTAGACGATTTAGCAAATATTCAGCCCGATGACATCGTAGTTTATGAATTATCTAGTTTTCAATTGTGGGATATCGAACGCTCACCACATGTGGCGGTCGTATCGTTGATTGAGCCCGAGCATTTGAATGTTCATCAGGATTATGAGGATTATGTAAACGCCAAAGCGAATATCAGGCGGTTTCAAAAAGCTGATGATATATGTTTTTATCATCCAACAAACCAGTCTTCGCACCAAGTTGCTAATGCTTCTGACCAAGGTTCTACTGTCCGTTATGGCGTCGCCGAAGACGGCGGAGTATATGTTGCTGACGGGTACTTTTGCCAGAATGAACAGAAAATTTGTTCAACAGATGCATTGCAATTGGTTGGTCAGCACAATATTGAAAATGCTTGCGCGGCTCTATCAGTTGCGAAGTTTTATGATATATCAAACGCCGAAATCGAAATGGGCCTAAGGAAGTTTAAGGGGCTGCCACATCGAATTGAATTTGTTCGTGAAGTTGGTGGCGTAAAATACTATAACGATAGCTTTTCGTCATCAACGCCGGCAGTTACGGCAGCAATTCACTCGTTCATACAGCCAGAGATACTAATTTTAGGCGGTGTTGATAGGGGCGGTGATTTTTCTGGAATTGCTGATGATATCGCAAAAGCTAACAACATTAAGGCGGTCGTTGTGATAGGTGAGATACGACAAAAGCTAACCAGTATTTTGTTGGACGCACAACCGACAGCACAGATTATAAACAGTGATTTAACGGAAATGGTAAGAATTGTTGATTTAGCTAAGTCGTTGTCGATTAATGGTGATGTCGTGATTCTTAGTCCTGGCTGCGGCAGCTTTGATATGTTTAAGGATTTTTATGATCGTGGTGATCAATTTAGAGAGGCGGTAAATAAATTATGAAAAAATTCATTTTTGAATCATATAACTTTGATAAAGAAAAATTACTAGCAAGCTTCTCATATCGCTTTGACGATGGCCGAAGCTTTACCGAGACAGTTTCTTTTTATAGTGATGGCAAATATAATGAAGAATTATTAAATAAAGCATTATTCTTGACGTTTATACTTATTGGAACGTCATATTACAAAACCTTTCCGACCCGTGATGTGATGGTCAATGGTCAAATTGACGAATGGCAGGCTAATTTTTTTAACAAAGTCTACCAAGAAGGTCTGGGGCAGTTTGCTCTTGAAAATGAATTACGTCGAGATGATCTGGCGCATTTTGTGGCAACTAGTCCAATACCGGAACGACCAATATCGTATGATGGATCTGGTGTATTAGCATTGCAAAGTGGCGGCAAAGATTCACTGTTGACGGCCGTAATGTTGCAAAAGTCTGGAATTGATTTCACGGCATGGTATGCCTCTAGTAGCGATGTTTATCCGGAAGTCTTAAATAGTATTGGATCAAAATTGGCAATTAGCGTTCGTTCGATTGACCATGATGGTCTGCGCCAAGCTGCCAGTGATGGTGCCAAAAATGGCCATGTGCCAATAACATATATTATGCAAAGTTTAGCATTAATTCAGGCCATATTGCTTGGCAAAAAATATATCTTAACCTCTATTGCTCATGAAGGAGAAGAGCCTCACAGTTATATTGGTGATCTGGCGGTGAATCATCAATGGTCCAAAACTTGGGCTGCCGAACAGGCTTTTGCTGAATATGTTCATAAATATATTTCGCCAGATATCTTTATAGGATCGCTGTTACGCAAGTATAGCGAATTAAGAGTCGCTGAATTATTCGTCGAAAATTCTTGGGGAAAATACGGTCATATATTTAGTTCATGCAATATATTTAATTATAAACAGGGTAATGACAATCGAGAATTAAACTGGTGCGGGGAATGCCCAAAGTGCGCTAACTCGTATCTGCTATTTGCGCCATTCTTATCAAGTCATGATCTAAAAAGCATTTTTAATAACAAGGATTTATTTGCCGATGTTAGTCTGGAATTTACATTCAAGGGATTACTTGGCATTGACAGTGTCAAAAAGCCTTTTGAATGTGTTGGCGAAACCGACGAATTAAGGCTGGCGTATCATATGGCTCAAAAGAGAGGCGGCTATGAATTGTTACCATTTATCGTGCCGGCGACCTCATTCGATTATAAGCAAACCTATCCAGCTCAAGATTGGGCCGAAAAAATGCTACAATAGATACGATGCAACCTTTAATTAAACGATTAGATACACTGCTAGCGCAAATTGATGTAGCTTTTTTGAAGTTGGATATTGCCAGTAAAAAAGAGAAAATCACTGGTTTGACAGCCGAGTTAGCTGAATCAGATGTTTGGAATAATCCGACTAGTGCCCAGGCAAAAAGTAAACAATTATCGGCACTTTCTGGATCAGTTGAACCTTGGGATGTTTTGCGAGTTCAAGTGGCGGATATGTCCGAACTTATGAAAATGGGTGATGTCAGTCTGATTAGTGAATTCGAACAGCAAGTTGACGCGTTGGAGTCTGATTATCAAAAACTAAAAAAAGATTTGATGTTTCATAATAAATACGACAGTTATAATGCCATATTGCGGCTAAGTGCTGGTGTTGGTGGTACCGATGCTCAGGATTGGACGGAGATGCTAGAACGAATGTATTTGCGATGGGCCGAGAAGTCTGGTATGCAGACATCTATAATTGAGCGTTCTGCTGGGGAAGAGGCCGGAATCAAATCGAGTGTCATCGAGGTAGACGGTCCATTTGCCTACGGCAAATTACAAAGCGAAAATGGAGTTCATCGCTTAGTTCGCCTTAGCCCATTTAATAGTGATAATTTGCGACAGACCAGTTTTGCATTGGTTGAAGTATTGCCGCAGATTGATATGCCCGAAGAAGTAGCGATTGATGACAGGGATTTGAAAATTGATGTTTATCGTTCGGGCGGCAAGGGCGGTCAGTCAGTTAATACGACCGATAGTGCAGTACGTGTTACTCATATTCCGACTGGGATTGTGGTAGCAATTCAGAACGAACGATCACAGCTGCAAAATCGTGAAATGGCAATGAAAATATTGCGATCCAAATTGATTCAACTGCAACTTGATCAACACTCAGCCAGCATTAACGAACTGCATGCGGGTGAATCGGCCAATTGGGGTTCGCAGATCAGAAATTATGTTTTGCATCCGTACACGATGGTTAAAGATACTCGTACTAAATACGAAGAGACCAACGCCGCCAATGTTTTGGATGGCAATATTGATGGATTTATTGACGCATTTTTAAGTAGATAGTGGTACCAACCACGAGCCCTCTTATGTTATAATCATAAGCGATGATACTACTAGATAGGGTAACGAAAACATACACAAAAGGCGCAGATCCAGCAGTTGATCGGGTTAGTTTATTTATCGAGCCACGCGAATTTGTGATATTAGTTGGAACTAGTGGAGCAGGTAAATCAACACTGTTGAAATTATTAACACGCGAGGAAAAACCAACCAGCGGCAAGATCGTTGTTGGCGGAATTGATTACGATACCCTCAAAGACAGCCAAATACCGATGTTGCGTCGCAAAATTGGTGTTGTTTTTCAGGACTTTAAATTATTGCCACAGCGAAACGTCTTTGAAAACATTGCTTTTGCACTTGAGATCGCTGGTGTTACTAGGCACGAGATTAAAAATACTGTTCCAAAAGTTATCGAACTAGTCGGCCTAAAGGGCAAAGAAAACCAATTTCCAAACCAGTTATCTGGTGGCGAGCGTCAGCGGGTAGCTATTGCGCGCGCCGTTGTGCGTCAGCCAAAAATTTTAATTGCCGATGAGCCAACTGGTAACCTGGACCCAAAAAATAGTTGGGATATTATTAAGTTGCTTGAAAAGATTAATAAGTACGGCACGACTGTTTTGCTGACTACTCACAACGCTGATATTGTTAATAAGCTGAAGCGCCGAGTCATTACACTAGAGGATGGCAAAGTCACCAGTGATCAGTCTGAGGGGAGCTATAGGCAATGAAAGATATCGAAGACAAAAAGTCGGCTAAAAAAGTCGAGAAACGAGTCGAGAAGAAAGTAAACTCGAATGTCCTGTCTAGACAAAAATTTCGTCGTCGTCGCTTGCTAACAATTTACCGAATGTTCAAATATGGTTTTAGCAGCTTTTTAAGGAACTCATGGCTGTCAGTTGCTGCAACTATTGTAATGACATTGACACTTATGATTATTTTTGTAACTTTTGTGTCGCATACAATACTGAATGATACGGTGGCGGATCTACGTAAAAAAGTTGATATGTCAATTTATCTAAAGACCGAGACTACCGACGAAGTAGGCCAGAAGTTAATTGCAGAATTAAGGAAATTATCGTCAGTACAATCGGTCACTTACGTCAGTGCTGATGCCGCTAGAACTCAGATGATTAACGATAGTGACGCTAGTGATGACGATGTATTGAACGCTATTAAAGAGGCTACGAATAAGAATCCGGCTACACTAAGAATCGTTGTCAAAGATATAAATGACACAACTCAGCTGGAAAAATTTGTCAAAGACGACAAGTTAGTTAAAGATTATCTGAGTGACAGATACAAACCGTCATTTGCAGGTGAAAGACGTAATACGATTAAGTCGATCGGTAGAGTCGTTGGCTTCGCTCAAAAAGTCGGGATTGGCGCCGGTGTTTTATTTGTGATTATATCCTCATTAATCATCTTTAATACTATCCGTATGGCGATATTTAACCGCAAGGAAGAGATCCAGATGATGAAGCTAATTGGCGCCGACAAATCGTTTATTCGTGGGCCGTTTTTGGTGGAGTCTACGATTTATGGGTTTATTGCAGCATTCTTCGCAACTGGATTAGGTATATGGGGACTTTATAGCACTGTTAAAACACTTACCAGTTATCAAATAGTCGTTCAACCAACGATTCGTATAATAACGTCATATATATGGCTAGCCTTACCAGCGATGATAGCAATTGGTGCAATTATTGGCATAATCTCATCATTATTAGCAACTCATAAACATTTAAAGATATGAAAATAAATGTCAGAAAAATAAAGTTAGCAACATTAAAAAAGGCGTTTATCGTTGGTCTAGCGGTGTTATTGGTCTTTGCTTTACCAATAAACTATTTCAGTAATAAAGTATTTGCGCGTGATTATTCTGCCGAGATAGCCGCTAAGGAAGCCGAGATATCGGCCTACCAATTAGAGGCGGCTAGGTTAGCGGGTCAGGCAAACACATTAGCGATTGCTCTGGCCGGAATAACTAACGAAAAGAATCAGTTGCAAGCCCAAATTGACGTCAGCCAAAGCAAGTACGATCAATTAGTCGCTCAGATAGCTGATACCGAGCGGAAGATAGTTGATACAAAAAGCGCTTTGGGCGAAACAATAGCCGATTTGTACGTAGATAGTGAAGTTACGCCAATCGAGATGCTATTTGGTAGTAAAAATATCAGTGACTATATGGATAAACAAGAGTATCGTTCATCGGTTCGAAATGAATTGACCGCTACTATATCCAAGATTAAAGAATTGAAGGCTTCGTTGGACGCCCAAAAGGTTGACGCAGAAAATGTTTTGAATGATCAAAAAAATCAGCGCACTGTGTTGGCTCAAAAAGAAGCCGAACAACAAAACCTAATTGCTCAGACGAATGGTCAAGAGCAAGCATACCAAAGCCTGTCACAAGCAGCTATGTTAGAAAAGCGACAATTAGAGATTGAGCAACAGGCAGCATTGGCCGCTCTGCTCGGCGGCTATAATGTCTCTCCTGGTGATCCGAATAAGGGGGGATATCCGAGTGAATATGATAATGTTCCTTACTGGGGCGGGCCAGATGCTAATGGCTGGTATTGGGAGGTAGAGGTTCCTGATGCTTGGGGAATGTATGCTCGTCAATGTGTAAGCTATGTAGCCTGGAAAGTGCACCAGTCTTACCTAATGGGGACATCTGATCGGGACATGCCATATTGGGGTGGCCATGGTAACGCGAACCAATGGCCGGATAATGCCTGGGCAGATGATATACCAGTTAGTACCTCGCCTAGTAAAAATACAGTTGGTGTATCGATGCGGGGGAATTGGGGGCATGTTGTTTGGGTAGAGAGTGTCAATAGCAATGGCACGATTAACATTAGTCAATATAATTATTGTAATTCTGATTGTGGCAATGGTGGCACCGGTAGAGGGCTCTATAGCGAGATGTATAACGTATCTCCAGATGCTTTTAGCTATTATATTGATTTTTAATGTTCTATAATTATACATAAGTAATATAAAAATAGGGGAGAAAATGACCGAAAAGAAACCGGTTGATAGCCATCAATTGCCAGATGACAAGATAAAATGCCAGAAATGTAAATTTTCGCCAGCATTAATCTTTTTTGTTATAGCATTATCAGTCGCTTTGGGCTATGCAGCTGGCGCCTACCATTATCAGATAGCGGCATTAATTGGACCGATTTTCGGTTATAAAGCGCATTCTGGCAGTATTGATCTTACATCGGTTCAAGAAACATATAATAAATTAGCTGCAAACTTTGATGGAAAACTGGATAACACGAAGCTAATACAAGGTGCAAATCGTGGCCTGGTAGATGCTGCGGGGGATGACTATACGCTATATATGAGCCCATCTGAGGCTGAAGAGTTTAATAACAGTTTGTCTGGCAACATTGGTGGTGGTATAGGTGCCGAAATAGGAATTAAAAACGACCAAGTGATTATTGCCAGAGTATTAAAAGACAATCCAGCCTATACGGCCGGTTTATATGCTAATGACATAATTTTGGGTGTGAATGATGAATCTACCGCTGGTTGGACGGTTGAAAAAACAGTCAGTGTCGTTCGTGGCGAGGCTGGAACGACGGTCAAGTTATCAATTCAACGTGGCACCGAAGTCAAAGATTACACGATCACCAGGGCAATAGTAAATAATCCAAGCGTCGAGAGCACTATTACTGACGATATCGGTATAATGACGATTTATCGATTTGATGACGAGACTGGCGATTTAGCAAAAGTTGCTGCTCAAGGGTTTATAAAACAGGGTGTTAAGGCTATAATATTGGATTTACGTGGTAACGGCGGTGGATATGTAACGGCAGCTCAAGCAGTAGCTGGGTTATGGCTCGACGGCAAAACTGTCGTGATCGAGAAATCGGGCAGTGTAGTCAAGGATACGGTTAAGACCGCTAGTAATGATGCCATCTTATCGAATATCTCAACCACAGTTTTAGTAAATGGGGGGACGGCTAGTGCTAGTGAGATAGTTGCTGGTGCCTTGCAAGATTATGGTGTCGCAAAGCTGATAGGTGAAAAGACTTTCGGTAAAGGCAGCGTCCAAATGCCGCTAGACCTATCGGGTGGTGCGTTATTAAAAGTCACAGTTGCCAAATGGTATACGCCAAATGGCAAAAATATAAATAAGGAAGGAATTACACCCGACGTTACTGCAACCCTAACTCAGGACGATGTTGACAACGGCGTTGATCCTCAGATGGATGCTGCCAAGAGGGCGCTAGGTTATTGAAGCTTGTGCTAAATGATGAGCATGTAGTAGAATGATAGTATGAATGGAAAAAAGAAGATTCTACTAGTTGAAGACGACGATGCACTGTCGGGAGTCTATAAGTCTCGCCTAGAGATGGAAGGCTTTGATGTAATGGAAGTAAATAATGGTGAGAAAGCACTATCGGTAGTTGTATCATTTAGACCTGATTTAATGCTGCTAGATGCTATGATGCCAAAGATGAGCGGTTTTGACGTCTTGGACACTATGAGACATACACCTGGTCCTGCTGCGACCACGAAGGTTATTATGCTAACGGCACTAAGTCAGCCCAAAGATAAAGAGCTAGCCCGATCGCTGGGTGCCAGTGATTACTTAGTTAAATCGCAGGTTGTTATCGGCGACGTCGTAGAGCGTGTCAAGCAAATTTTGGGAATGAAGTAAATATATTTGCAATCAAAAAACTGCCCCGATGGGGCAGTTTTTAATAATTTGCGTTTTAATTATATTATTCTACAGAAACCTGAGTGCGTGGTGTAGTCTTGCCAGTAAATCGGCTTTTGCGAACTTTTTTGAAGCTAACAACACCATCAACAGCAGCATGGATAGTATAATCACGGCTGATGAATGTGCCAGGTCCTGACACTTTAGTTGAACCAGTTTGTCTAACTAAAACTTCGCCTGTGCGGACTTTTTGGCCACCAAAGCGCTTGACACCAAGTCGTTGACCGGCATTATTATGTATGTTTTTGGCTGTTCCGCCTGCTTTAACGTGTGACATAGGTTACTCCTGTAACGTTTATAAAAGAATCTAGATAACTATACCAAAGATAGTGTCTCTGGTCAAGAGGTAAATTACTGTTGTTGTCATGATCGCGATCGTTGCAACTTGTTCATTCATTCAGAACACTCTACGTGTGACGCTTCAGCGCCAGCACGTGGCGTTCGGCTGCTACGCACGGTCTGATTGAATAAACAAATTACACCGATCGTTCGTGCGCTTAATCAAATCTTGGTCATGACTAGTAATTCGCGTGCGACAACTTGATCAGTACGGTAGTATATCATGTCGTTTTGTGAAACATTCATAAACTCGTATGGTTTGTAACCAAAGCGGCCTACGTTATTCGTAATAGGTAGGTGAGTAAAATGACCGTCTTTGTCGCGCCAAGCGGGGACTGCAACGCAAACTGGCGTACCCGGTTCGATCTGGCTGCGTAAGTTTTTTAAAAATTCAGTGATAATATGATCACAATTTTTAACAACTTCGGCTAATTTGGCTGGGGAGGGCGGTGCGCTAAAAGGTTGGCCCAGATAACCTTCACAAATCACTGCGTTGATTGGTTGACGCCATTTGGCTGTCATGGCGTCATCTTCGTGTAAATACCATTCAAACTGTATGTGATGAGTGTCTGCCAGCCAGTTCAGATTGTCGCGGCTATAACGAATCATCTTTTCTGACAAATCTGTGCCATAAACGCTGAATCCCATTAAAGCGGCTTCTTGTAATATAACGCCTGTCCCACAGAATGGGTCCAGAATGGTAATGCTTCTTTGCAAATCGCTGCTGTTGCTACTTTCCGTCGCGGTCCTTCTTCGCGCCGCGTCCGTTAAGGGCCCCGGCGCCTTAACAAACTCGGGTTCCAGGGGACCACTTTGGAAATTAGCTCCATCAGCTTTAGAGCCGACTGCCAGATTTATCATAATCTGAGCTAATTTTGGCGGTAGCATACCAACAAAGGCGTCTCGCATTGGGCGTGCCTGGTCGCGTTTGGAATAGGCAGTGATATTTTGCGAACCAGTGCTGAGTGCGACTATCGTTTGGTTATTATTTGTTCTTACGATTAACAATTCGACTTTATTGTCGGATAAACCTAGTTTATTATGGTGGCTGGTAGCGGTAGTTAGGGCGACATCAGTGTTGGGGATTAATCGCATGCTGACGTTAGACTTTTTGAGCCGCTGCTTCAGTGTTATTCCAATTTTTTGAACTTCTCGAGCAGTAATCTGAAAATTATAAGCACTAATGCCAAGTGTTATTTTGCCACCAAAATTAGACCATTGTTTAGTGCATTCAAAAATAATCTTGTCACTAATTTGGCGCCAATTGCTAGCCGGTATATTTAGTATGACTTTTCCGGACTTTATCAATCCGCCAAACGTCTGAATATTAATAGCTTTGCAATCAACTATTGCTGCTTCGGCGCATAAAATATTTACGTTTTTGCCGCCAAAAACTCTTTCTAGCTCTGCGACTCCTATAAATGGCTGTCTTCCCAGTATCGCAATATGTTTATTATCCATACAGACCATTATACGTGTTTCTGTAATATTATTAATGTTATAATTTATAGAGTATGTCTTTCAAGATCTGGATCAACATTATTACGTTATTATTATTGTCCCTGGTAGTATATCTTGGGTGGGGCGAGATTGTTCAGGCGTGGCAACTAATGGCAGGAGTTAATTTGTGGATATTTGCCTTGTTAATACCTGTTCAATACCTTAGTTATTATTCGGTTGGGCAAATAATTTTTTCTTATTTAAGGTCAAAGGG
>CAZHGY010000006.1:0-33519 GCA_964532235.1 uncultured Saccharimonas sp. (SeqCode)
TTTTATATAACTCAATATAAACTGACGATAATTTGCACAACTAAATTGTCAAAGTTCATTTCATCTGTATCAACTCCATGTTGAACCTCGCAGAATACCTCTGGTCGGTCAGACTGCTATCAATCATACTGCACCAATTTGCATCAGTCAAGAGTAAAATCGGTTATAATGTAGACAAAAACACAACTGAACCGATTATTACGCCCAACGAGGCACCGACTAAGACTTCTAGGGGTGTATGTCCAAGCGCTACTCGCCCTAATTTGACACTACTTTTCTGCTCTTTCATTAGTTGTTGCAGCGCTATTCCCTGATCACCCGATGATCGCCTGACCATCATGGCATCGTACATGACTATGACCGCAAATAATCCTGCAATGCTAAATAGCGCCGACCCAAAGCCATTAACTAATCCAATAACAGTCGCTAACGACACAGTAGTAGCGCTATGTGAGCTAGGCATCCCACCAGAAACGAATATATACGAGCCGATGTCTTTTTTTTCTTTTTTTAACCGACCTATTATGAATTTACCAAGATGTGCAACCAACCAAGCAATAGTTGGAGTAATTATATATGGATATACTGTGTCGGTTATTATCATGTTTATGCTTCCCCGTCCTCTTTATCTTGCTCAGGCATCATACCTATTGAAGCCACCCTGTCACCTTCGTTCATACGCATAATTCTAACACCTTGAGTAGTACGCCCTAACACTGGTATGTCCTTTATACCGATTCTTATGGCTTGACCGCCGGTTGATATCACTAGTATCTCCGTCGCCTCAGGGTCTAAAGTCTTTACGGTGACGATAGGACCAGTTTTTACTGTAACTATTGCCGCTTTGATGCCTACGCCGCCACGTTTATGTAATGGGAAGTTGACGACTTTGGTAGCTTTACCGTATCCATTATCACTTATAACTAGCAATTGTCGGCTATCATCATCCACAATGTCCATACCAACTACCTGATCATTTGGTCGTAACCTGACACCACGAACGCCACGTGCCGATCGCCCCATTGGCCTGGCATCTTTCTCGCTAAATCGAATCGCCTGACCGGCAGATGTTGACACAATTACATCGTTCTCGCCTGTGGTCTTTTGTATCCATCTTAACTCATCACCGTCGTCTAGCTTGATTGCTATCAAACCGTTAGTACGAATGTTGGCGTATTCCTTAAATGGAGTCTTTTTAATCGTGCCCTTGACTGTCGCCATAAACAAATAACCATCATCCTTAGAGTCCTTCTCGTGACGAATAATCGATGTAATCTTTTCCTCTGGCTGTAATTGCAACAAGTTGACAGCTGCGACGCCCTTAGTCGCCAAGCTAGCAGCTGGAACTTCATAGGCTTTGAGTCTGAATATACGCCCTCGATTAGTAAAGAACAGCAAATAATCATGCGTACTGGCTGGGACCAACTGAGCGATTACGTCTTCGGCCTTGGTAACCATACCACGCTTACCCTTGCCACCTCGATTTTGACGATGATATTCACTTAACAATGTACGCTTTATATAGTTTTCGGCTGTTAGCAGGATGACACTTTCCTCTTCTGGTATAAGTTCCTCATCGCTAAACTTACCAATCTCGTGATTGATAATCTGGCTACGACGTTTGTCATTGTATTTTTCTTTCATTTCCAGTAACTCTTCTTTAACAATTCGCAAGATCTCTTTTTCATCGGCTAATATAGCTTCAAATTTAGCTATCATCTCTAATAATTCTTTTAATTCGTTTTCAATAGCTTCGCGTTCCAAACCAGTTAATCGCCTTAGCTGCATCGCAAGTATTGATTTAGCTTGGATCGTAGACAGACCGAACTTCTCGATCAAAGCCACTTCTGCGTCTTCACTAGTGCGGCTAGCTCGAATAGTTTTAATAACTTCATCGATATGATCAAGTGCTATTTTGTAACCTTCCAAGATATGGGCACGTTCTTTGGCTTTTCGTAGTTCGAACTCGGTTCGGCGACGAACAACACTTTCACGATGTTTAATAAATTCGCTTAATATCTCTTGCAATCCCAGAATGCGAGGCTGAATACCATCAACCAACGCCAACATATTGTAGTGAAAACTAGACTGTAACGACGTTAGTTTATATAACTGGTTCAAAACTTTCTTTGGATAGGCATCTTTTTTAAGTTCAATTACTATTCGAACGACACCACGCGCACTTTCGTCGCGTAAATCACTGATTGTGGTTAGTTTCTTTTCCTTAACCAGATCGGCGATTCTTTCCAGTAGGGTCGATTTATTAACTGCATAAGGGATTTCAGTCACTACAATCTGGCTGCGACCTTTTTTAGTCTCTTCAATATTTGCAACTGATCGAATGACAACACTACCACGGCCAGTCTGATATGCCTGTTTCATAGGTGCACCACCGTAAACTACGGCACCAGTCGGAAAATCTGGTCCTTTTACTAGCTTCAACAGATCATCAATAGTAACCGTGTCTGGGTTATCTATCATATATATAGTTGCGTCGACTAACTCGCCTAAGTTGTGCGGTGGAATGCTAGTAGCCATACCAACAGCGATGCCAATTTGGCCATTTAACAATATGTTAGGCAATTTTGATGGCAATACGACCGGTTCTTGTTCGGACCCGTCATAGTTATCGCGGAAGTCGACAGTTTCCTTATCCAAATCTGTTAGTAGTTCATAACCAGCTCTATCCAAGCGAGCCTCCGTATAACGCGAGGCAGCTGCTGGGTCGCCATCCATAGATCCAAAGTTACCTTGACCATTAACCAGTGTGTAGCGCATAACCCAATCTTGAGCTAGGCGGACCATAGAATCATAAATAGCGGAATCACCATGCGGGTGATATTTACCCATTACATCACCAACAATACGGGCAGATTTTGTAAACTTTCCACCAGGCTTCATGCCTTGTTCACCCATAGAATAAAGTATGCGGCGATGTACTGGTTTTAGGCCGTCACGAACGTCTGGCAAAGCACGATCAATAATAACGCTCATTGAATAACGCAGGAAATTATTTTCCATCGTGTCTTCAATTGTTTGGTCTTCAACAACTCGTGAATGTGTTGCTTTAATTACAATATCGTCTTCTTTTATTGGTGTATTTTTGTCATCATTCATAACTATACGTCCAGCTCCTCGAGGTTAATTGACTTAGCACGGCCTTGGATGAAGGCTTTCCTTAAATCTACTTGATCGCCCATCAACTTTGTAAAAATTGCATCAGCACGCTCGGCATCCTCAATACGTACCTGAATTAATACGCGATTTATCGGATTCATAGTTGTATCCCAAAGCTGCTCGGCATCCATTTCGCCAAGACCTTTATACCGCTGTAATAAAGTTAGACCAGCCTGTTTATTACGATCACCATCGGCATCTGACTTAACGCCTTTGTCGGTCCTTGCTTTGATTAACTCATCGGTTATAGTATCACGTTCATCATCACTGTAAGCGTAATACTTTTTCGTACCAGTTTTTAATAAGAACAATGGCGGCTTAGCTAAATAGATATGCCCTGCCTCAATAACTTCACGCATATACCTAAAAAAGAATGTCAACAAAAGTGTTGCAATGTGGCTACCGTCAACATCGGCATCAGTCATGATTATTATTCGGTGATACCTCAGACCACTAATATCAAATTGGTCGCCTAAGCCTACGCCCATAGCCTTGATTAGGCTACATAGCTCGGCGTTTCCTAACATTCTATCAAGTCGCGCACGTTCAACGTTTAGCACCTTGCCTCGTAGTGGCAAAATGGCTTGAGTTTTGCTGTCACGGCCAGACTTAGCTGATCCACCAGCAGAATCACCCTCTACCAGGTACAATTCACATTCGGATGGGTTTTTACTGGAACAATCCGCTAGTTTACCAGGTAGGCCAATTCCATCCAGAACGCCTTTACGCAGAACATTATCACGTGCAGCCCTAGCAGCTTTGCGAGCACGTGCCGCTAATAATGCTTTGCCAACAATTTCTTTTGCAACATTCGGGTTTTCATCCAAGTAGTATGAAAAGTACTCCGTCATCACTTGATCGACATAACGGCGGACTTCTGGGTTACCTAATTTATTCTTGGTTTGACCTTCAAACTGTGGATCTGGTAATTTAACCAAGATGACGGCAGTTAAGCCCTCTCGGACATCATCACCGCCTAGGTTTTCTTCCTTATCTTTCAGTAATCCGCTCTTACGGGCATAGTCATTAATAACACGAGTCAACGCTGATCGGAATCCAACCAAATGCGTACCACCATCAACTGTTAGAACGTTATTTGCAAAGGGCCTTATAGTCTCAACGAATGAATCGTTGTATTGAACGGCGATTTCTATCATAGAATCTTCAACCATCTTTTCGACATAGAAAATACTATCACTTGTGACGTCTTTACCGACATTCAAATACTTTACATAGCTCTGGATACCACCTTCAAAATAGAAGGCCTGGCGTTCATTTGTACGCTCATCTTTAACAGATACATAAATACCCTTAGTCAGGTATGCTTGATGACGTAAATAATTAACAACCCATTTGTAATCAAATTCTACGCCTTCCTTAAAGATTGTTGGGTCAGGATAAAAAGTTATTCTTGTTCCACGATGTCGGTCTGTCTTGCCAAGCTTCTGTAATGAACCTTGGGTAACACCCTCTTTGAATTCAATATGATATAGTTGACCTTCTCGGACAATTTCGGCAATCAAAAGAGATGACAGGGCATTAACCACGCTAGAGCCGACACCATGCAAACCGGATGAAACCTTATAGCCGCCGCCACCAAATTTTCCACCAGCATGTAATACCGTCAGAGCAGTTTCAAGTGAGCTTTTGCCAGTTTTTGGATGTTTATCAACTGGTATACCGCGTCCATCATCATCAATACAAGCGCCACCATCCTTTTGTAAGACAATATCGATCCGCGTAGCATACCCAGCAATTGCTTCGTCAACGCAGTTATCAGCAATCTCTTTGATCAGGTGGTGTACGCCTTCGTAACCAGTACTACCAATATACATACCAGGACGTTTACGAACTGGATCAAGCCCTTCCAGAACTTGAATCTGAGAACTATCATACGAATTATCTACTTTTTGTTTAGTCACTACCAACTCCCCTATCTATATACAGACTTACTATAGCTATTTACAATACTACTATTATAACGCACAATTTGTGTTCACTCAAGCTATTGCATTAATTATAATTGCTATGTTAAAGTGATACATAAGAGGTATATAAAAAACAAAAAATGTTCAAAAACATTGTGTCAAATCTACCATTTAGCCCTGCCCTGGTAGGCCAACTTGGGTTTTATGTAAAAAGATTACGCGATGAAGAGGCCACCAGACGATTGGGCCTGATTTTTGTTGCCCTAGCCCTAGTTATGCAATCACTTGCCGTGTTTCAGGCACCACAATCCGCAAATGCGTCCAGCGGTGGCGATCTGGTATCTGGTGGCATCCCAGGAACCACAGTAAGTGGCCTTTTGGGAATCTACGACAATAACACTCAAAATTTTAGAGACGTAATGAGCTACGTTGGTATAACTCGTGCCAATCTGGCCAGCACTCAACTGCAGACGTTTAAAACTGGTAAGAAAATCATATGGGGAGCATCTATGCACTACAGTTATTCGGATGGTGAAAGATCCTATAATATATATAATTCCAGCGGCACGTTGATAAAGACAATCTATTCGCGCCCGCTTAGTCTGTCCGGTAGTGCCACTCGCGAATTTACCGGTTGGGTTGGCCAAGCGTCTTTCGGCTGGTTCGCAATTCGTCAATCATGCGGCAACCTTGTAGCAGATATTATTCCGCCAAAACCACCAGAAAAGTGCTCACTTAACTCAGATTGGCTAGCTAGCGACAGCAGATGTAAGCCATGCCTATACAACAGCTCTATATTGGCCGGTAATCCACTATGTGTGGCGCCAGTGGTTAGCATACCATGTATATATAACACCGCTATAAAGGCGACTGATTCCAACTGTCGACCTTGTCCTTATAATTTGTTAATCTGGGTCAATAGCGCATCCTGTGTCAAGCCACCAGATAAGTGCGCACTAAATCCAAACTTACTTGCCAGTGATACATTATGCCAACCATGTCCCGGAAATGAAACAATTTGGATTAACGATCCTTCATGTACGCCAAATATCGTTAAGTCTAAAACTTCGATAAATCTAACTCAAGGATCAGTTGATGGTTCGTCAGTAATAGCAAAAGCTGGTGATCAGATTAGCTATACTATCGCAGCCGACAACACCGGCACAAACAAAGCTAGTTCCGTTGAATTGAAGGATTCACTGGCTGACGTTCTTGAATATGCCACGCTAGTCGATAGTGGTGGTGGTATATTCGATCAAACTACAAAAAACCTATCTTGGCCGAGTGTCGACATTGCCGCCAAGGCTAAACAAACCAGGACATTTGTTGTAAAAATGTTAGACACCATCCCCGCTACTGCCAGAGGCGCTAGCAATGATACCTCGTTCGACTGCATAATAACTAATACTTTTGGAAATTCCATCAGCATTAAAGTTGATTGTCCGACTCCTAAGGTTGTCGAACAAATAGTAACCAACCTGCCAGTTACTGGGCCAAAAGAAAATTTCATATTTGCTGGTATAGTCCTGTCAGTCGTCACATATTTTTATGCACGATCTAGGCAGCAGGGTAAAGAGATCCGCCTTATCCGTAAAGATATTAGCATGGGAACAATCTAAATGAAGGGTTATCTGTATGAGTAATCAAGAACAATTCCACGACCGCCATAATAATATACTGGAAAACAGTGAAATCGGTGCTGAAGCACTTGATAATTTGCGTAAAGAAAAAGAAAACAAGCTCGAAAACTCAATCGATGATTCCCAAGATTCAGCCGAGAAAGCTCGTGTTGAGGCCCTGAAAACCGCTATTAGTGTTGAGAGTGTTGGCAAAAAAGTCGAAAAAACTACACCGCCTCGACCCGGTGTTATTAGTAAAAAGCAAAAAAATGAAAGTTTCAAAAGGACTATGACCAGAGTCCAGTCTGAATTACCTATCACCGAGAGAGTATTCAGTAAAGTTATCCATAATAAGACCGTTGAAAAAGCTAGTAATATTATTGGCAATAGCATCGCACGACCTAATCTTATACTATCTGGGGCATTTTCGGCGTTCTTGCTAACACTTATCACCTATTGGATCGCCAAACGGGTTGGATACCAGCTGTCTGGATCTGAAACAATTACTGCCTTTATTGTTGGATGGATAATTGGTATAGTCTACGACTACCTAAAACTACTCTTTACTGGAAAAAAGTAAAAAATTTATCTAATACTGATTGATATTTCGTCATCCGAATCACGATGTAACACGTTCTGACTTAGTTTCTCTGATGGTTCTGATTGCTCTTGGGCATCATTATTAATTTGTTTATTCATGGCTTCACCATCTTTGGCTGAAAAAGTTTTATTAGGTTGAGCCGCAGAACCATCATCAGCATTGGCAGCTTGTTGTTTACGTTTTGTTAACCATTCGTCCAAGAATGAAGGAGCAATCTTTTGCGACGAATTGGCTGGCACGGCAGGCTGGCTGCCCGATGGCTTCTGCCCCAGACTGGCAAAATTATTGCTGACAGCCTTCTTAGGACTATCTAGACGCGCAAATATTTCTTGTTCAACTTGCGCTCTTGGACGCCCGTACTTAGCCGATGACAGCCTCCTAATAGCGTCCTGTAGTTGCGTATTAGGTATAACCATAGGAGGAACTAAAGACATACTAAAAGCCGCCGACGGAACACCATCAATTAATACTGACGCAATCGTCTGATAATTCGGTAATTTAGCCAAGTCTTCAGCATCAAAAGTTGGCATAAATTTCTTTTGTAATATTTCGGCATCAGTTATACCTAACCGACCACTAATGACAGTTCCTATATTGCCTATAACAGCCTCGCGAATATTATCGGTTAACTGTGTCATAAACTGATTAGCCAATACAAGGCTAAGCCTATACTTGCGCGATTCGGATAAAATCGTTGCAAATGACTCAGTCGCAAAATTCTGGAACTCATCAACATAAAGCGAGAAGTCAACCCTTTCATCCTCTGGTATATTAGCCCTGCCCATTGAAGCAGCTTGAAATTTCATTACAAAGATAATACCCAATAGCTTTGAATTAAATTCGCCCATTTTTCCTTTAGATAGATTAACTAATAGAATCTTTTTTTCGTCCATTATTTGTCTAATATCGAAGCCACTTTTTGTCTGACCGATGATATTCCTCATTGCATCATTCGATATGAACGGACCGAACTTTGCCACAACCCAACTTATTACCTCACCAGCTTCATTAGAACGCTGCGATGCTGGAAATTCTTTTGTCCAAAAATCTAAAACTGTCTGATCTGTAACATATTTCAGTTTAGAGTTACGAAATTCTTCGTCGATTAATACCTTAGGCACATCAATAAATGTACCCCCAGCTGGGTCTGACATTAATAATAAGGCGCAATTTCTAAATATATGCTCTAATCGCGGACCAACAATACCAGTATGACCTGGATCATACAAACCATATAGCATATTTATTGCTTCCTGTACTAAAAAGTCCTTTTGGTCAGGAGTCTCAAATTCAAACATATTTAGTCCAATCGGATTGGACATATCACCTGGGTCAAAATATATAATATCCTCTACACGCTCTCTTGGAACCATTCCTAATAATTTCTCGACAGAGTCTCCGTGCGGATCGACAAAGGCGAAACCTCTACCATCCATCATATCTTGATAGGCTAAATTCTCTAATAATACTGACTTGCCGGTCCCTGTCTGACCTATGAAGTATACATGTCGTCGTCGATCATTAGTACTGACTCTAATCTTTTTTTTAACACCCCTAAACTCATTGTAGCCAATCATAAAACCTTCATCCATTTGCTGAGTAGGTCCATCGACCTGTTTAGCCATCTCTCGTTTAACCTGTGACGTTGGAATATTTCCCTGATCTGGTAAATGAAAGATAGTTGCTAACTCCACACTATTAAGGATATTTTTATCAACGGTTTGCGGGAAAAACCGAAAGATAAATGCAGTTATTAATTCTTCAGTATCTTTAGCCACAGAAAATTTTAGACCATTGTTAGTTTCAGAGTCAAACAAAGAAAAAGCCGCAACAACACTCTTCAACACAGCCTGAGATCTTGAGGCTGTTGTAGACGATACAACTATCCTTATGAGAGTTTCATAGCCAGGATATCGTGTCTTCTCCTCCATAGCGTCCACCACTCCCTGCTCTAGAGTAGATAATTGTCGATCTTCAGGCTTTACTTCTTTTGCCTCAGGAGGCTTTAATAATGCTCCTATAATCGCCCTCGGAGTAAACATACTCATAAAACCAGGACTGCTTTGACCTTTCTCTTTTCTTATCTTATTTGCCTCCCAAATGATATTTCTTGCCCAACCACTCTTGGCTGGTCGAAACATTATCTGTATAGCTGCACCTTCTTCTTTTGTAATAGAAGATAGCGCATTCAATATAGACCTTGTAGCATCACGTTTTGACTCGTGAAACGTCGCTATTGGATACGCATAATCCTTCTTTAAAGTGAATTCGCCACCAACTGTTCCGCTGGTTCTGCCAGTTTGATTAAATATATTCCTATCTTCCTCTTCATCGACTCGCGCCGATGGATAAGCAGAGGCTATTGCTTGTTTAGCGACATCAACTAACACCGCCGGCACAACGGCGTAATAATGTATCAAACCGTTATGAGCAATGATTTCGAATGACAAGTGACGCTGTCCATAAATCTTGCTTTTTATGCCTTTCTGAAACGTGCTAGCAATAATGTCATACATGACCTGAGCCTTTGAAATTATTTCATCCGTCAGGTCCCTTTCGTCACGACCATTACCATCTAGGTCGTCACCAGCTGGTGGTATATGGATGTACATAGGCACCATTTTTAGGCCACGTTCATAATTTTTGGCCTCTCTTAAAACTCTTCTATATTGTAAAAAAATCAACGTAGAAATCACGGTAAGAACAATTAGAGATAATGCGATGCCGATTATAGTATTTATCATCTTATAGATACGTGAGAAAGCCTGCTATCATTCAGCCTCACCCAACTCCCTCCCAAATCTTTTCTTCAGATAATCGACTTTCAACCCAGTCGCTGCTTCCTCTCGCTGATGTGGGTCATCTTTAGTTTGGGCGACAATCTTTTTGGCCTTCTCCACCCATTCTTTTTCTATTAGATCATCGTCTTTTGCAATCAACGGAGCCCCTACTATCTTTGTAGCTACAAAACCCGCATTATTATCACTAATTGGCGTTGATAGTAAAGTTATAGCACCAGTATTAACCGACGAGGCAGCCTCTATATTGCGCCCTTCTTTCTCGACGCTAATAGATAAACTTGATTCATGATTAGAAAGATTTGGCGCAGCTTCTAAGCTAGCGCTTATAGGAGCCGGCATCTGATCTATGATACTATTCTGTTTTTGTATATCCAGGTTCATATCTGTAATTATATCACGTTAACGACATGCTTATGCTAATTTTACAGTATCTGTTTACGAACATACGTACAGCCAATTACTGCATATATTAATACTAATAAATATTCGTAAATTCCTATGTTGCCGACAGACTGTAGTCCAATCAAAATGACTGGAATTGCAGATAAAACTGTTGAAAAATAATAAGAGCGTCTAAAAGATAAGGCCACTATCGGTCGCCTAGCCATGACAATTACCGATAAATGCGCGATAAGTCTACTAAATGCGTAAATAATCAGCGTAACAATCCCCATACAGGATATATAAATCAGGACAAAAACCGCAAGAACGCCAAAAGGACCCGCATTTGATGGGGCCATCACGTTCAATAAAACAGCGAGTAAACAGAGGCTTACTACGCTAGCTGCTGATATAAATATCTTCATAGTAATATAATTATATCACTTAAGCTTTGGCGGTAAAACTAGCCTGAGCGGACAGATCTTGCGTAAGCATTACAGCAAGCGCCAATAAAAATTAAATATAGGGCGCGAGAACGCTTACAACCTGCCCACCGCAGGCGTAGCACTGGCCGCTCCCAAATTGGGAGCATAGGCGTTGTGCTCTTCTATCGTTCCTCGGCAATTACCGGTACTAAATAGGAGCTTTGCTTTGGCAAAGCATCGGTAACGCCAACATTTTTTATGTTAACGAAGGTACGTAGCCCAAATTACAGGCTATTATATATGCCGTTACCGAATTTCTGCCAAAGATGGTCAGTTTCTACAATCTAATTGTTAAGGTGTTTATTTCTTCAATATGTTTGTTTTTATCTTTGAAGATACTACTACTCTAGCATAAACAAGACAGTTTAGTCAATAAATCTTGTATTCATAGTTGATGTATTATTCACTTTTTGTGCAATTTCACATTGTTCGTAAGGTGTTGAGCATGGAATATTGTTATTTTTTCATCGTTGTTTTTAGAACTACGTTAAGCTAACCTGCTTTAAAATTTATCATTATTCGTATTCATAAATAGGCTAATTCTACCTGCTACTTTGTTTTTGTATTTAAGCTATTATTAATGTGATTCAGTTAATGTTCTTATCATTGATTTCCATCTAGTTTAATAACACAAGAACTTAAAAATTAACGACAACCAACCATTATATTTAAAAACGGCATAATTAATAAATTCAATTTGTCACGACTATTTGCATAATACTAAATAAACACAATTATTAATTAATTGTGTTTGTGACAAAATTGATATTCAGCACAGTTTATAATAATTTGCCAACAACAGTGTATGGATCGATAACAAATTAGTAGATGGCATTAATATTAATATTAGTCGTAATGCATGTTATTGTGTAGCCCACTAAAAAGTCATATCTATTTAGGTAATTTCTAGCAAAATATTACTTATCCACACGTGGTATTTTTTACTAAACATTTTTTATAAATGTTATTGACACAAGCGCTTTAAAGCCCTATTATAGGGGTAGCTTCTGAATAAATAAATTATACAGAAGCCAAAAATAAACAGATAATCAAAAACTCCACAAAAAAACAACCGTTCCTCGCAGGCGGTTGTTTTTGTTATATAAAACCTAATTATTTAATCCGAAAATCTGGTGGAGCTGCGGGGAATTGCACCCCGGTCCGAAAGGTAACCGATTATTCAGCTACAAGTTTATTTTGCTTTAATTTTTTACGACCCGTTAGGTTCAAAAACGAACGAAAATGCCTAAAAAGTCGCGCAATGTAATTTCCTGATCGATGTTGCTCCCCATTCTATCAGTAAGCGACATGCTTATAACACCATACCAGCTCTATGTCGCCTGGTTGATATGATGGCCCAGATTAAATCCGAGCTGTTGCTAAAGCTGGCATCTGAAAAGCACTGGCAAAGCCAGAAACTGTTGCAGATACGAAGCTTTTTGCTTTTGCAACTAAGTTTGCAATTAAAAAATGCGATTAACGAGCGCCCTCGACTTGCAAATAACCTGTTAAAATCCTTCCGTCGAAAGCTAAAGTCAGCCCCAAACGTACTGGATAATTATAACATAATTTGCACTGAAACACCAAGCGTGATTAACTTATAATAATTATGGTTGCTAGAGTAATAACAGTTGCACCGATCGGCTTCGATGGATCTATCATCGAAGTGGAGTGTGACGCCACAAAAGCTCTCCCCTCGCTTCAAATAGTTGGCCTTGGAAATAAAGCTATCGACGAGGCGAAGGAACGCGTCAGAAGCGCTATCAACAATTCATTACTGGAATTCCCAAAAAAGCGAATTACTATCAATTTAGCACCTGCTGAGCTACCAAAAGATGGTGCACATTACGACCTACCAATAGCCCTAGCCATACTATGCGTAAGTGGCCAATTACGACAGAATGAGTTAGATAATTCGGTTTTTGCAGGCGAACTTGCCCTTGACGGTAGTCTAAGACCAATAAAAGGAGCAATAAACATCGCCCAACTAGCCCAGCAGCATGGATATACTAGGATATTTCTGCCATCAACTAATGTTGAGCAAGCTAGTTTGATCGAAAACATTGAAATATATGGAGTTGATAGTTTAAAACAACTTTATTTACACCTCAAACAAGAGTCGTTGATACATCAACATATCCGCACAGATGCAAAAATAACAAAAAAGGAACCGGCTCCACCCCTACTGGATGATATACAAGGCCAAGAACAAGCCAAAAGAGCCCTGATAATCGCTGCAGCTGGTCATCATAACATTTTACTATCAGGCACTCCTGGCGCGGGCAAGACGATGCTTGCGAAGGCACTGTCTAACCTGCTACCTGATTTAACTATAGATGAACAGATAGCCGCAACAAAAATCCACAGTCTGGCTGGCAGTATTGATGGAGAGATAATCCTACAGCGACCATTTAGGTCTCCCCACCATACTTCAAGCCAGGTATCGATGGTTGGTGGCGGCAATCATCCGAAACCTGGCGAAATAAGTATGGCTCATACTGGCGTACTATTTCTAGATGAGTTACCTGAATACTCTAGGTCAACCCTGGAGGCATTACGTCAGCCACTTGAAGATCGAAAAATTGATATTGCACGCGCAAATGGCCATGTGTCATATCCAGCAAACTTTATGCTAGTTGGTACAATGAACCAATGTCCTTGCGGATATTATGGTGACAAGACTAAAGAATGCACCTGTACGGCTGGCCAAATATTAGCTTACCAAAAACGACTTTCAGGACCATTACTCGATAGGATTGATATAGTTGTAAATGTTACAAGAGTACCAAATGAATCATTGATAAATAACAAACCGTTGAGTAATATACAACATCTAACAGCAATGAACAGTATTAAAAGAGCTATTGATATACAAAATTGCAGATACGATAGTAGCGTATATTACAACGCGTCATTGTCCAATCGTGACCTAAAAAAGTATGCCCCGCTTTCCGATGAAGCAAAAACCTTATTGTCTACCGCCACCGATCGCCTAGCCTTGAGCGCTCGTAGCTATTTTAAAATTATAAAAGTCGCTAGAACAATAGCTGATTTAGCCGGTGATCCCGATATAAAACCCGAACACATTAGCGAAGCACTACAATATCGTAAGTAATGTGCTTGCACTACTGTTACATATCTGATAAAATGGCTTTCGAGTAAGCGCTCGTGAATTGAATGAGCCAGAAAAATAAGGAGACAAGCAATAAGTAAACCAATTCGTATTAACCAAGAGATCAAAGCCGAACAATTACGTGTTATTGGTCCAAATGGTGACCAACTAGGGATTATGGGGGTATCTGAGGCGTTGAAAATTGCCGAAGAAGCGGGAGTAGACCTGATTGAGATATCACCAGATGCCGACCCACCAGTTGCTAAAGTTCTTGACTGGGGCAAGTACCAGTATCAAAAGATGAAAGAGCAACAAAAGAGCAAGAAACACGCCAAGGCCTCTGAGCTAAAGCAAATACACATTGGTCTAAAGATTGCGACGAACGATTTAGATATAAAACTTCGTAAAGTCCGTGAATTTTTACAAGATGGCCATAAAGTAAGAATCGTTATTGTCTTCCGAGGACGCGAGATGGCGCACCAAGATCTGGGTTATGTGATGATTGAAAAAGTCATTTCATTACTATCAGAGGAAGCCGTAGCAGAACAAACACCACAAATGGCTGGACGTAATCTAAGTATAGTAATAAGGAGAAAATAATATGCCAAAGATCAAAACCCATAAGGGTACCGCGAAACGAATGAGAATGACTGGTTCTGGAAAGATAATGCGCGAAAGAGCATTTGGTAACCACATACTTGCCAAAAAAAGTAAAAGCCGTAAGCGCGCTATCAATCGACCAGCCACAGTTAGCGGCAAAATAGCAAGAAACATTAAGCGAGCACTAGGAATCTAAAGGAGAAAAATTATGCGAGTAAAACGAGGAGTCCCTGCGACTGCAAAGCACAAAAAGATATTAAAACTAGCTAAGGGTATGCAACATAGCCGTACTAGCTCTTTTAGATTAGCTAAACAAGGCGTCATCAAGGCCCTTCAATATGCCTATCGCGATCGACGCAATAAAAAGCGCGACCTACGTAGCTTATGGATAACCCGCATCAATGCGGCAGCCCGAGAACTAGGCACGACATATGGTCAGTTAATCTCTGGTCTAAAAAAAGCCGATATTCAACTTGACCGTAAGGTCCTTGCTGAACTAGCTGTTAACGAACCAAAAGCTTTTGCTGAAGTAGTTAAAGAATCTAAATAATATTTTTGACACAAAAAATGACCGGATCCTTGTGGATTCGGTCATTTTAGGTTGATAGTCCATCGATAAGCCGGGTTCTGTCTTGGATGATCATCTATCTAGTCTAATAGTTGCCTATCAGATCAAGCGGACATCGACCTGCAGGCGAGCAACCTTTTACGCAGATCTCCTTGCAGCCAACAGGGTTTACCGTTACCCTGCGTCACCGCAGAGTACTGTAAGCTCTTACCTTACTCGTTTCACCCTTACCCTTGCGGGCGGTCTCGTTTCTGTGGCACTTTCCCTAGAGTTACCTCTGGTCGCCGTTAGCGACTGTTGCGCCCTATGCTGCCCGGACTTTCCTCCCAACACTCATAACAAGTATCGGGCGATCACCTAATGAACTACCGTTATTAAGTATATCAAATTATTTAGAGGTGGGCACCATGTTTAGAATAAACAAAGTGCCCCAAGGACCGGTTAGCGCATGATATTCCCTACCTTATGGCAAGGTGGGTGTTCGCAAAACACTTCCAAGGAAGTGAATCATTTGAACTCCCTATCAAAATGATTATTCAGGAAAATCATTTACGCCTAGGATCCCCAGGACATATATATTATACCACTATTTAGAGTCCAAAAACACGTTCAAAAATATAGACAATAAATTGTATTACGTTAGAAATAAATAGAGTAAATGTTGAACCAGCTACTAATAGCATCCCAAATATCACCATTATCCCGAATCTTTCGATGCCAGCCATAATATTCCTAATAAAGTCTGGTGCTAATGCATATATTACCCTAGATCCATCTAGCGGTGGTATCGGTATCATATTAAATACAAAGAAACCCAGGTTAACTGATACTGATACAGCAAAAATCTGACCGACAATTCCGTGAACAGGAGTCCCTGCTAATACCCAGATGCCAAATGCAATAAAAGCTATCATAAAATTAGTTAGTGGCCCAGCCAGAGCGATAAGAGCTACTCCCCACTCCCCCCAACGCACATTGTTAAAATTGAATGGAACAGGTTTAGCGCCACCAAATATAGGCCCGCCAGTAATAGCTAACATTATTGGTAATAAAATTGTTAAGAATGGATCTATATGCTTAAGTGGATTTAGCGTTAATCTGCCCTGCAACTTGGCGGTTTCATCACCTAGCCAATACCCAACAAAGGCATGCATCGCCTCGTGTGTTGTCATCGATAGTAATATAACGACTACTACAATTAAAATATATTCTACGCTCGCTATCATTAGTCTAATTATAGCAGCTCTTCAGTATAAACTACGAACTAGCTTTAATGTGCCACTTGACGCATAAGATAAAAACCGTTATACTGATACGGTTATTTAAGAGGAATACATAATATTATGGCAGCACGATGCGAATTAACTGGAAAAGGAAAACAATTTGGCCACAATGTGAGCCTCTCTTTACGTCGCACCAACCGAGCTTTTAAACCAAACCTTCAAAAGAAAACTTTCGAAATTGATGGCAAAAAAGTTACAATGGTACTCTGTACTCAGGCCATACGTACGTTAAGAAAAAAAGGTATTATCTCTTAATATCTTTTATCAAATTCAATAACAAATACTCCTCGTTCAAGAGGAGTATTTGTTATTGAATAGTTTTCTAGCTTCGAGTTATTTCAACGACTGAAAGTGTTGTCTGAGCTGTCACTGGCTGTTTATACCTATACTTGGATACTGTTTCAACAGGGGCTCCAAGCTCTTTAATAAACAACGCGATCTCTCCCTGCGGAACCTCATATTTCAAACTGCTATCAGCATAATGGACTGGAATTACAATTTTGGCATCAATTTTGCGGACTAAACTAGCGGCACCAATGGCATCAAGCGTATATCCATTACCGCCAACAGGAATAATCAAAATATCCAAAACCCCCAGCCGTTCTAGCTGTTCGTCTGTTAGCTTTTCATAAATGTTGCCTAGAATACCAATTCTGGAGTCACCTATTTCGACCCTGTATATTGTCGAGAGTAGTGGCTCATTCTCGCTATCCATATGGCGCTGAGCCGGAATTCCATGAATATCGAAGCCAGCAACACCGTATTCACCAGGACTGTCAATTGAGATAATAGTGTCTTGGTCATATTTTACAGCAAATCTTTCCTCGGTTAGTAATTCGACTGCATTTTTAGTCGATAAGTCGGTCAAGCCGACCAAAGATAATTTTGGATCAGTGATTAACTTTGCTTTTTTTGTAGTTATAACTACACAGTTTGCACCTCTATATTCAATTTCGAACATTTGCCTTACCTCTCTATTATTTATTTAAAATATTATCTTTGTCGACAATTACGACATGTTTGCCATTGATAATTTCAGTTATAAACCTGTCGCGCACGCTCAGGCGGTAATAAAATTCATCATATGACAAAACACTATAATTGATTTCGCGGCCTTCACCCTTCTCAATATCTTTAATGGCAGCGCTAACTTTGGCCGGTGCCAAATTGCCAACCAATAAGACATCGATAGATGTTGTAGATCCCTTTACTAACACACCAGCAAATATCGCCAGCCTTAAACCAGATATCATCTGGATTGCAGAACTATATACCTCTGAGGATTGACTTTCAACAACCGTAGTGGCTGGTTTCATATTGATCGGTGTATCACTAAATATCGCACGTAGTGGTACATAATAATCGTAGCGCTGATTCACTTGATAATATAATTTGTTATCAGCGCTATCACTAGTGATTATGCCAACTTCTAACATATTAGATAATTCGCGACGAACAGAGTTGATCTGTTCGTCAATCTTGCGCGTAATCTCACGGACATAAAAAGGCTGTCCTGGATTATTAAGAAAAAGATGCAGCAACTTTACCCTAGTTTTTGAACCAAACAGTGCATCGATCATATGCCCTCCGTATAACTTTCGTATCCTTATAATAACACAGTTATTCGGTTGTTGCGAGCTGATCAATGATATACTTTTCTGCATCATTTAATGATAACCAATGAATAAAATTATTGCGACGCATCCAAGTTAATTGGCGTTTTGCTAGACGCCAATCAAGAACGATCGATTTTTCCTTCATTTCATCCAACGAAAGTTTGCCTTTTATATACATCCGAATCAGTGGATAAAAATTTGACTTCATCGCCTCATTTTTCCAACCATATTTTTTACCAAGTCTTTTAGCCTCTTCAATAACACCATTTTCAAAAATCTGTTCAACTCTTCGTTCTATTCGTTCATGCAAAACCGCCTTATCCGTTGTGATTCCCACAATAATGCTTGCGGCTATCGGTGTATCCGATCTGCTACGCTTAGTACCAGCGTTCTCTATTGCGCGTATAATATATCGCCTATTTTTGTAATTTTCTGGCATATCGATGCTGTGTTTATTACAATATCTATATAAAACACGCATAGGCAAATGTTGTAACAAATACCTGAGCCACTTGTTGGCTTTTGCACCAAATTGGTAATCAAACAAAACAGAATCAATGTACAAACCAGTGCCACCAGCTAATATTGGCAAATGGCCACGACCACGAATTTCCGCGATTTTTTGCACCGCATATTTTTTGTAATCGGCAACCGAAAAATACTGCCCAGGACGCACTAAATCAATACCCCAATGTGGAACAAGGGCTTGTTCATCGACAGTTGGCTTTGCGGTAGCAATGTCAGCGCCAGTATAAATAGCTCGTGAATCCGCCGAGATTATCTCACCATTATATTGTTGAGCGATTCTAATAGCTAATGAGGTCTTGCCACTAGCAGTTGGTCCTGTTATCACTATCAGCGGTCTCATCGTTAGAGTGCCAATAAAAAGTCGGCTAACTTATCTATTTGTACTTTTTGCTCACCAGATTGAGTGCGGACACTGACTTCACGGGCATCTTTATCCTTTGGACCAACAATCAATTGTACCGGCACTTTCATATTGCTTGCTTCACGAATCTTTTTACTAATTGACTCATTGCGATCATCAACTGAATATCGAATCTCATTATATTTTAGAGGCTTCATTAGAACGATTCCATTAAGCACCTCTTGTATCTCGGATACATAATCTAATACTTCATTATTAATAGTCAGTATTCTGATCTGCTCTGGTACCATCCAAAATGGCAACCATCCTGCAAAATTCTCGATTAGTAATACCAAAAAACGTTCGTATGAACCAAGAACCGCTCGATGTACCATCACTGGACTAGACTCTTTGCCTTCACTGTCGGTGTATTTTAGCCCAAACCTTTTAGGAGTCGCAAAATCTAGCTGAACAGTTGGTATTTGTATTTCTTTACCCATTGCATCCTTGAACATGAAGTCTAACTTTGGACCATATAATGCAGCTTCACCTTCACATCTTCTCGCATCAAGCTTGAGCTCATCAGAGACATCCTTCAGCATATCTTCGCATATATCCCAATCACTTGTTTCACCTATATATTTTTCTGGATGGCCATAATCGCGGACAGATAGCGAGACCCATCCCGTTCCCCACAGCCCTAATGCTGAGTAAAAATCTCGAATAATATTTACCATATTAATGACTTCTTGCTTGACTTGGTCGACAGTACAAAAGGTATGGCCATCCTCAACAGTAATAGCATAGACACGGTTTAAACCACCTACTTCACCAGTCTTCTCAGCACGATATTGCTTATCCGACTCCATGTATCTGATCGGCAGATCTCGGTATGACCTGATTCTAGAATTAAAGATTTGAGTATGATGTGGGCATTGTACTGGTTTTAGACTAAGTTTATGACCTTTTGGAGACGTGACCGAGAATAGTTCTTCGCCAAACTTTGCAGCATGGCCAGAAATCTCAAATAGTTCTGGCTTTGTTAAAGATGGGGCTTTAACTTTTTGAAATCCATAACCCCGACAAACTTGCTCGATATATTGTTGAAGTTTATCGATAATAATTGTCCCCCTTGGGGTAAACATCGGCAAGCCTGGACCGACAATATCCGAAAAGCAGAACAGATCTAGTTCTTGCCCAAGACGACGATGATCGCGAAGTTTAGCTTGCTCTATACGTTCAATATATCGATCTAATTCTTCTTGAGTCTCGAATGCAACACCATAGATTCGTTGCATCTGTGGATTCGTCTCTTTGCCACGCCAGTAAGCACCGGCTATACTCATTAATTTAAATGCACCAGCCTCTCTAGTGTTTTCCAGATGTGGACCACGGCATAAATCATTAAATCTACCATTTCGATAGAATGTGACGCTAGAAACTGCCGCTTTGCCATCGGCCGCTACGCCTAATTCGTCTTTATCGATATCGTTGGCGCTCGTAGTGCCAGAGCGCTTAAGGTCATTTAATAATTCTTCTTTGTACGGCTGGTTGTTATCTTGTGCCCACTTTATAGCTTCATCTATCGGCACTTCGCTCTTCTCAAACGCATTGCCAAAATTAATAATCTCGCGCATTGATTTTTCGATTTTTGGAAAATTATCTTCAGAGATCTTTACTTCACCCAGGTCAATATCGTAATAAAATCCATTATCGATCACTGGTCCAACTCCAAATTTAGCTTCTGGCCATAGTCGCTGCACGGCTGCAGCCATTATATGAGCCATGCTGTGACGCATTATGTATAATTTATCTTCATTCATAGTTTTACTCCTTTTTCGCTGTACAGCGAATTTATATAAATAAAAACATGCGATGTTAGGCTTAAAGATTAATTTAAATCTATTTATCGCATGTCTCGGACCCTTTTCTTTTAGGGCGGTTCCACCGGACTTTCCCGCCGTTGACGGGACACTTATGGGACAACGTTATCGTACATTGCCTCTTCCCACGGAACTCAGTGATTAGTTACTTCACGTCGTCGTTCGAATATTATTATAGCATATATATTGCATCGTCACCCCTATTTTGCTATTCTTATATAAGTTCAGGGCCCTTAGCTCATTTGGCTAGAGCGCCACATTGACGTTGTGGAGGTGAGAGGTTCGACCCCTCTAGGGCCCACCAGTAGATATTTTTGTTAAATCCACCAGCAGATTGTATGGTGGATTTAATGTTATAACAGATACACAATCATTGCCTGCTCGTAGGTTCGACACTAGCTCATTACATATAGCATCCTGTTCGAGTAAATCGTGAGTATTTAATAGCATTAACAGATACGATTTAATGAGTTCGTAAAACTCTTGTTCAGTAGGCAAATCTGCATTCAATTTTTCTAACTCTTTATTACAACCCTCAATATTTGCCTTATCCACCTTAACCAAGCTTGAATAATGCTCTAATTTACCATCGTGATGCTTTTTGTAATCTTTTGGATTGTCAATTTGGAACTGCTGATAACGCAAATACTGGCCCTCATTTGTTTTTAGACTACTCTTCGCATCCGATAACTTCCTTTTTGCTATCGCCTTATCCTGAATTGACTTGGTTTGTAGTCGGCCAATATATTGCCGATATGCCTCACGACTCTTCTCGGTGCAATTTCTGAGGGTATATTCAATATGAGCCATAATGTATTTAGCCCTGATACTTTTACTTAATTTAAGGCCATTTGCCTTATTCTCAGCTGTTTTATGACGCTGACAATTAGCATTCCTACAATAAAAACTGATAACCCATTGCCCCTTATTCTCGCCTCTTTTAATCTCTGTGTGCTGAAATTGCATAACTTCACCGCAATAATCACAAATAACTTTACCCCTTAATAAGCCATAGTCTAGCCGTTTATTGTTTGAGCTTTTGCCAGCATACTTTTCATTAAAATTGTCGGCAACATTTTTATTCAATATCACATATTCATCTGGCGTAATAAGTGGCAAAAAGTTATACAACTCTGTTAAGTCTGCGATATTTTTGCCAAATCGGTATAAGCCAAAATAGAATGGGTCGGCAAACATATCACCAACCATCTGCGTATCAACCTTAACAAGTGTCTGTGGTTCATCTTGGTCTTTTCTAATGCTTAAATGCGACTCTGATAGGTATTCTGCAACATCTTTGTTTGTTGCCCCCTTATATATACGCATATTGACTGCCTCTCTCATCAAATCCCAGTTATAGCCATCTGGGATGAAATAACCTGTGCTTTTGTCGACATAGTAACCTTTTTTGGTTATGCCGTTATATTTGCCCTCTTTAATATTACCAGTTATGCCTCTACTAACATCAACTCCAAGCTTATCTGAATATTGTTTTGAGGTTGCAAACAAAATACCAAGTAGCATTTTACCATTTGGACTATTTTCAAATTGATAGGTCTTGAACTGTAAATCTTGGATTTGCTCTTGGTCAATCATTTCAATTATTTCGCCAGCCTCTTTCATATTTCGTGACAACCTATCTGGCGACCAAGATATTAAACCGTGATATTTGCCTGTTTTAAACCCTAAAATCATATCATTAAACAAAGGCCTAATACCTGAGGTTCTGGCTGACTCTTTTTCAACAATTATATCCTCTTCCTTAACAATAATTTCTAATAACTTTGCCAACGCCAAACACTCGGTTCTTTGGTCATCTGTTGAGCGAACCTGCTTTGTTTCGTCATCTGTTGATTTACGAATATAAATAACGTAACGCCTTTTTTCTTTTGGCAAAATAACATTTGAGCCCTCGTTAACTTTGATGAAATGATTAGCAAGCTCCTGAATACTCCGCTTACTTGACGGTAGGTTAAACGCCTCAGGTTCATTATCCTTAATAATTGCTAATTTGCGTTCAATATCTAACCTAGCCTCATTTGTAAGAGGCGTCTTTTTATATCTTTTACGAAAAGGTTTTTCTTTATTAGTTGTTGCCATATTAGTGTAATATCAAGGCCTCCTGAAGCCGTTTATATCGCTTGTATGGCGTCAAATGGTCCGATGTATATAGTTTAGCCTTTATTCCTAGTTATTACCACATTCGTGTTATTTCTCAGCCTGTTATAAAAACAAAAGGACGGCTCATCTTAGAACCGTCCATTCGTGTTATTCACTAATTAAACTGTAATTTCGATTGCTTTGTCTGACCAGAATGATGGCTGATAATGTAGAATTAATCCAGCATCGCCACTTGGAACCTCAAAGACAATTGAACCAGATTTTTTGCCACCTTTGGCTAAATCACCTGAACCAAGATTGTCAGCAGGATTTGCCATAATAGCATTCCCAGTTTGGCTTTCAATGGCCCCATTACTATCTTGGACTTTCCAATCAAAGACATTGTAAGACACCTTGTCATCAGACTTGTTTTCGATTAAAACATTAACTTTGATGAACTCCTTGCCATCGCTTGGCTTGATATAATCATTGCCAGTGCTATAGTTTCGGTCTACTGACGTAACAGTGATTTGCTTACTGTCAAAAGCAATAACATCGCCGACTTTGAACTTGGTCTGCTCGCTAGTCTGTGAGGTGCTACCATTTTCGCCAACTTTTGTGGCATTTTTACTGCCTGACTGGCTTGATGAAACACCAATTATAATAAAAACAATTACGACCCAGAACCACCACTTCTTAAAAATTGGCTTCTTGGATTTTGGTTTTGAGTTTTGTGCACTATCGCTCATTACTTTTCTCCTAAGTTTCTGCTTATATATTTTGCAATATCGCTAGAAACAAAAACGACACCGCAAGGGTGTTCTAAAACCTATTCACAAACTAGAGTTTTTAGGCTCAGCCTGCTTATGCGGTGCCGTTTTTTACGGCCGAACCACATAAATAAAATCCGCTAGTTTGGATTATAGGTTTTAGAACATTTATATTTTATCATATTATTAGATGTTTTTGGACCACAAAGCAAAAGACGAACATATTTTCGGTTAAATTATAGTAATATTTTAGTTTTTATAGTTTTTAAACTATATTTTCCACTTTTTTTGTGCAGATAGACTAGGCCAAGCACTCTCTTCACCAATTAACTCTATCTCGGTTTCATCCTGCCTAAGTGTGTCACTTAATTTAATCGTCAAGTTAATCAGTTTATCTGTTGGCAAAAGCGACAAATCACGCTTACTTAACTCGTCTTTAGCTCTTGCTAATACTTCGCCAAATGTTGAAATCCTATGACTTTTTGTCATTAAGTATTTTTCTTGAAGCTCATCAATAGCTAACGCCTTAAGATTTAAAATGTCATTACTAACATCATCATCTCTTGACCAATCAATCAGTGTTGGTTTGCTGATATTTAATTCGCCAGCTATTTTGTCAAAGCTATATCCTTTGGCTCGCAATTCAATAAATTGCTGTTTTTCATCTAAGGTTTTACTCACGGTGTTAACTCCTATAATTTGTTATAATAAATATAGGTAGTTAGTAATTATTTTAGGGAGAGATATGCAACTTCAACCCTATCATCCATTATATCAATTTGTCTACCACAAAGATTTTAAATCTGATAAATCTTACGATAACTAATAGTTAGGTTCGACATCCTTTTGGTTTATCTTACTAAAGAGATATTTGCTTTAGTTATGCCCAATAATTGCCCTTTTTTATAGTGTAAGAAAACTCATTTAATAATGTAGTTATTTTGCTGACCAGTTGGCCTTACGGTCTGAATAACTGGCTGTGGTGACGTGGCCTGTGGTGGCACATATTCATTTCGATGGACACGTCCATCTGGTGCATCAATTGGTCTATTATCCCAATTTGATGTATCACTTGACGACTCCTGCGATGGCACACTCTCAGAGGCCGTAGATTGACTATTTGTATCGTTATCTGTATCACTCATATATATTATTATAACAAAAAATGTGTTTGTTGTGCCCTATCTGATTTAATTAGGTTAATAATTGCCTCATTTAGATTATTAAATCTAAAAATCAATGTTTTGTAATTAGTCAGCAAGGCATACAGTAGGTCAAGTATAGGTTCGACAGAATTATCTGTCGTGCCACCAGAATGATAATTATTACAAAAAGACCCCCTAATTCGGGTCTTTTTGTTTTGTCCATGAAAGTTTTACCCACAATCAACAAAAGTTTTCCACGTGTGGTTTTTGCTATATCCTACATCTGATATATCACGGGCTGAATAATGATCGGTTGCGCGTTCCATTGACATTTTATGAAGTTTATGCTAACATGTTGTCATGAGTCAAACACAACAGATTCAGACGATAATTAGTACGCCTTCCCTTCTTGATCAATTCACACTAGGTTTTGAATATAATAAGACCATTCAGGAAGTTAAGCGCGAAACCCGTATTCGCACTATATAAGTTAAGCCTGTCCCAATAGCGCCTCGATTTGAGTTAGAGGCGCTATTTTTTGGGGCAGCTTATCTGTTATTTTCTCTTTTTCAGATCCCGAAACTGTTGTTTAGCCTGAGCAGCAGATTGATGCGTGGCTTTATCAGTAACGTCAAATTTGTCCAAATAATGGCCAATGAATAATCTACCTTGGGAGTTAAGAGCTGACGCAGCACTATAGGCTATCGCTGTTACTGGCATTAAAGCCCATTGCGCAATCATCATAAAACTACGACTCTTTTTATAGCGTTCTGGACGTGGCGGCAACATTTTGAATGATAAGAATACAGTTATAAACAAGCCTATCATAGCAATTTTTTGTAACACACTTACCACCTCTGGCAACTGGTGAGCTGGAATGCTACGCGCAGCTTCACTGTTAATCAATAACGGTATCCAGGCGCCAAACGCAGCTAATATTGATACGCTGGCAAGAGTTACGTGACCATCTAAAAGGCGTAGAAACCTTGCTAAGCCACCAATAAGTGGCACATTGCGCTCACGCGTAAACAGTCTTGTAGCTACGTATGGAACGTCTGAGGCACCATATGCCCAGCGCCGAAGCTGTATAAATTGTGCCTTTAGTGTCTTCTTGTAAGTATCAGAGAACACGGCATCCTGATAGATCGGCACATAAATTGGTAGAACAGAATAATTCCCATTGAAGTAGAAATAACTACGCCAATATTGATGCCCATCTTCAACAATGGTGCGAGTACTCCAAAAATCCATTTCTTCTAAAGCGTCCATCGACTGCGAATGCGAGGCAAAGTTGCGCAATGTATGTGGGCGCATTGAACTTATAATATTCCAAAACGAATTACCAGTAGCAATAACCCGCATCGGTGCTGGGACGTCCCAGATGTTATTCATAAATAGCGCCAGCGGCTGATATGCCAAATGCTTGCGATCCTCGTGAACGATATATTCGTAAGTCACATAGTCAAAATACGATCGATAAGGCCGGTTATCACTGTCTAACGTCGTCACAAGGACGTTCTTAGACGCAATACCTTCTTCTTTGAGCCAACCCTGCAAGAAATGACCGGCATAGGCTATGTTACCCCCCTTGCCTATAACTTCATTTGGCAGGTCTTTGGGATGTTCGACCAGATGAAAAGCGTAAAACTTATGGCCAAATTCTTTTTTGATTCTGGATACGGTTTCTTTGATCTTGTCGCCACCGCGTTGTTCATAGGCAATCGTTAAGATTATCCTTTTTGAATCGTAGGTGTTAGCCAATACCGATTCGACAGTTGGGGCAATGATTTCGTACGATTCGTTGTAGGTTGCAATAATAACCGCGTTATAAACCTGTGATGGCCGCGGAAAATCGTCGGGATCGGCTGAGATTAGCCGTAGATTGTCGATATGAGCGATAGCCCCATAGGCTTTGGACCGAATATGGCGACGATTATTATTAAAAGAGGCCTTGGGATTCTCTAGGTCTTCTAATCGTGAGTGCCAATCTACTTTTTGGGCCGATTCTAGCCTCCTACTGCCCTGAATCGTTCGAACTGCTATACCTACGGCCTTGACTAATAATGTGGTAATAATAAATAACAGATATATTGATGCTAGTAGCGGACTAAATAATGATAATACTATCAGTAAAACGAATGATCCATAGCTTAGAAAAGCTGGCAACATTTCGAATAATCGGTAGGTTAGCGTTCGTTTGCCTAATGGGATTTCGAGATCAATCATATTTTATAATATTTTCTGTACACTTAGTACCATTAATGCTATTCGTAAACCTAATAATATGATAGCTAACCCGGCCCAAGCATACATTACGGCTAGCGAATGGCCTTTTACTATTAATAGCTTCACGGCAATCGCTGAATGTAAAACTGCGGCAATAAAGCCAAAAAATATAAAAACCAGCAGATAAAACCACTGGTCAAAATAAAAATGTGTGATTCCATAGGCTGAATAATGTGACGGCAAACGTAAATCACGCGGATGAACATTGAAGCCGATAATAATCGCGCATGATAGCGCAAATACAAACATAGTTATGACCAAAGTTAACAGATACCTATCGGCCATTAACTTTTTAAATGAATCTTTGATTATTTCTTTCATATAACTTCGTAATGGAGCCGCTGTCCGGGATCGAACCGGAGACCTACGCTTTACGAAAGCGCCGCTCTACCATCTGAGCTACAGCGGCACTCAGTTTGGTCATAAATCATTATATCATCCAATAGGTACAAAATAAACGATGCAAATATGTTGCGCTTAGGTGTAAAAACTGCTATCATACTGTAAGTTCATTTGTACTTGGGCTCGTAGTGTAGTGGTTATCACGCCTCCCTGTCACGGAGGAGATCACCGGTTCAAATCCGGCCGAGCCCGCCAAAATTAAAAAATCACCCTTCGGGTGATTTTTTAATTCTAAGTTAGCTCAGTTCAACTATCAGCTTGCAGAAAGGCCCTGGCCGCCTCTTCGCCATAATATCGTTCCAAAAACTCTTTTTTGTAATCCCAAAAAGTCCCTTTTTCGATACTGGCTCGTATCAAATCTACCGTCCGAATCACAAACCGTTCATTATGAATGCTAGCCAGCGTCAAGCCCAAAACTTCGTTAGCTGCAAATAAATGATGAATATATGCACGCGTATAATGTTGGCAAGTATAACAATCACATTCAGAATCAATTGGCGTAAGATCATCGCGATAACCACCGTTTTTGATATTAAGCCGGCCATCATATGTATACAACGCCCCATTTCGGGCCTGTCTGGTTGGTGCAACACAATCAAACGTATCAACCCCATACTGAACGCCCAAAAACAGATCTGCTGGTTGCGACCCCATACCCAATAAGTGACGTGGCTTGGTTTCTGGCAATATTGTGTTTACAATTTGTAAAACCTTCGGGATATCACCTGGCTCGTAGATACCGCCAATGCCATAGCCGTCAAAGTCCATGCCGCCCAAAAACGTTGCACTCTCCTGTCGAAAGTCGTCTTCCCGAGCGCCCTGCACAACGCCATACAGTGATTGCAATTTATCGTTATTTTTTTCATGTTCGGTATTTAGTTCATTATGCTTTTGCAATGATCGCTGCGCCCATTTGTGAGTTCGGTCCATTGCCGCCTTAATATATTCTCGTCCAGCTAATGGTGCGATGGCTTCGTCAAAAGCCATATGAATATCTGCCCCAATTTTGTGCTGTAATTCCATTGAAATTTCTGGATTCATAAAAACTTTATCACCATTTATGTGCGATTTGAACTCGACGCCATCGTCCGATATTTTTGCCAGTTGAGACTTGGAAACAACTGCCTGTGATGCATCACCTTTTTTACTGTGACTAGTCGCATCAATACCTTTTTTATATGCCATACCTAAAGAAAAAGCTTGAAAACCACCGCTATCGGTAAAAATCGGACCATCCCAATTCATAAACTTATGAATGCCTCCAGCAGCAGATATAATATCCGCACCTGGTTGTAACATTAAATGATAAGTGTTAGCCAGTACAGATTGGCCACCTGAGTAAATTACTTGTTCGGGTGTCATAGTCTTAACAGTAGCCTTAGTACCACCGACTATAAAAGCAGGAGTCTTAATATCACCGTGCGCTGTGTGAATTACACCTGTACGGGCCAATGTGCCTGTCAGTTTATTACCTACTGTGAATTTAAATTCCTTATTCATATAACTATAATATCAGCATCGAGTCGCCGTAGCTAAGAAAATGGTATTTTTCATTAATCGCATGTTGGTAAGCCGGCAATAATTTGTCCCATCCAGCAAAGGCTGCAGTCAACATTAAGACCGTGCTTTTTGGTGCATGATAGTTGGTTATCAACCCATCAATTAATTTAAATTTATAGCCAGGATAAATAAATATATCCGCTTCGCCAGAAATACCGTCAGGCTTTTGTTCGATCAAATTTGAAGCAAATTCTAGGGTACGGGCAACGGTCGTTCCTAATGCAACAACTCGTTTTTTTGATTTTTTCGTTGCAAGTATCACATCAATGGTATCTTGCGGTATCTCAAAATACTCCTTATGCATATGATGCTCCTCTATTAGATCGGTTCTGATTGGTAAAAAAGTTCCCAACCCAACATGAAGTGTTACGTAAGATATATTTACACCTTTTTGCTTTAACGTTGTTAACATAACATCAGTCATGTTTAGACTGGCTGTAGGTGCAGCAACAGATCCTTTGTCTTTTGCCCAAATTGTCTGGTATCTTTCAATATCTAGAGGCTTAGCCTCACGATGCATATATGGCGGCAACGGTACCTCGCCATAATCATCAACTAAACTTAGTAGATCATGGTCGCTACGCACTATCGCTAATCCATCGCCCTGAATCTCTTCAACTATTAACGTTGCTGGACCAACTTTTAAAATGTCACCTTCGCTTAGTTTATGCCGATATAACACTCGGTGCCTATGCCAGTCGCTATCGAAACTATGCTTTTCTAGAACAATTAGTTCCCTTTCCGACCCATTTTCTTTTTTCGACCTCAGCCTGGCCTTAATAACTTTAGTGTCATTTAACACTAAAGTATCGCCAGGACTTAGATAGTCGATAATATCCGCATATTTTCTATCTTGAATCGCACCTGTTTTTCGATCTAACACTAATAAACGCGATGTACCGCGTATTTTTGGCGGCTCATCGGCAATCAGCGATTCAGGTAGATCGTAGGAATAATCGGATAATTTCATTTGCTTTCGGATTCAATAGAAATATATTTCTTGACCTTGTCGCTATTAATTATTTTATTCAGACTGGATGAGAATACGGTTAACGGAATACTGACATATTCATAACTGACCTGGGAATCATTCATATCCAACAGCTTAAGCACATAATAACCGTCTCCCCTGCTAGACTTAACAGGCGAAGATGACGTTTGCCCAACTGTCAGTTTCGATGCTGCTATAGCTAGTCCACCATCCTGGTTAACTTTCGACACCCATCCTGAGGCGCCATAAGCTGCCACCACTCCCGAGCCCGATACTGTTGTAGCCAAGGCTTTGAAATCATTGCCCGACCCACTAGCTATTAAATTGATAGCATTATTTGCAGCTGCCAAAGCTGGTTTATCCAGCGCATAGGCAACTTTGTAGCGCAATAACACGGCAGCTATCATATGTCTGTATTCTGATGAGCTTAGCCCCAGAAAGTCTAAGGTCGAGGCGTCAAAGGTCTGTTGCGATATCTCGCCATTACTCGATTGACGTTGCTCTTTAATGAAACCTTCTAATTCGCTATCTTCTAACACAATCGATAACTCTTTTGCCATCTTGGCCGCATAAGCATCGGATATTGCACCCTGTAGTGATTGCTGCTTGTAATATTCCATCTTTTTCTTGCCATCGTCGGTTCTGGCACTCAATTGCTCTTTTTGCTCAGAATAATATACTGAGCTGCGATAAGACATCAAGTAATCGCTATACAAGACTGGTTGCCCATCAGCACTGGCAACACGAACTGGTATTACCTTGGTCACCCTATAAATGAACTCTCCCGTATCTTGAACGACATATAGTCGCCACCATCCAAAAACACAGACTAATACCAGAGCCGCCAAGCTAATTGCAATAGCATTAATAACAAGTTTATGACGGGAATATTGCAGCGGATACTTAAAACGACGACCGCCGGCTAGCACTTGTTCGCGATGTTCAGCCATAGTATCAGATGTCATCCGTCCAAGCTGCGGCTGATCTTTCTTTTTGAATATCTTTCTAATCAATATTTTCATCTAACCTCTTACCTTCCGTCGTTTTACTTACCGCATCTTGCAATTTGTTATATATATCATCAGGATGCTCAACATTATGAATTATTAGATCACCTACAAAAGTCTGAATAACGATTGTTCCGAAGTGGAATATTTCTCCAGCAAGCCCTGGTATATTATAGCTTATGTTTTGAACTTTAGATAATCGCAACTCAACTACGTCTTTGCCAAAGAAACTACGTTGCGTTACTTGTCTAATCCGCTGATCTGTAACTATATATAGTGTAAAATACCAAAGAATAAAGTGATAGAAAAACAGTAAGAACCCGAGGCCTAGACCGATTAGAGGCGAAAATAACATTCGAATATCGTCTTGCCAAATAAAAACCGGAATTGAAGATATAACAAAAGGTATTAGTAACAGATAGAAACCCTTACGCATTGCGATAATATGACGGCGAAAAATAAACAAAACCTCCTCACCTTCACGTTGACCGTTAAAGGTAGGTTTTAATTGATCTTTTTGTTTATTCTTTCCCATATATATATAATAACAGAAAACAACGCCCAGAGCGTAGCTGGTACCCCGGGCAGGAGTTGAACCTACAACCTTATCCTTAGGACGGATCTGCTCTATCCAGTTGAGCTACCGGGGCATAGCACTAATTATAGCTGAACTCGCAAGATATGTCATTCTAATATCTAGTAGTATTTGGAGTACATAACCTTTTCTGAGGTCAGTTCGTATCCTGGAATATCTTTCTCGTCACCAAACCAAAGATTAATCTCGTTCTCAGCCTCACCAGCATTTTCACTAGCATGAATAAGATTGTGAATCGAACGACCTTCAGCGTTAGCTATTGCTGGGCTATCTACCGAGAAGTCACCGCGTATCGTCCCTACATCAGCCTTAAACGGCAATGTGTGTCCGCAGAGTTTACGGACCATCTCGATAGCCTGAATACCTTCAATCACCATTGCTATAACTGGGCCAGATGTTAAATATTTTACCAAGCTTTCGGTCACACCACGACCCAATACCATTTTGTCTTCTGTACCTAAAACTTCCATTGGTGTACAATCTAGGTTTTCGAATCCACTGATACATTTGTCCCCTAATCTCATAACCCAAGCTTCGTCACTCATTGGATAATGTTTGCGAACTTGTTCTTCGGTTGGAACGAACATTCGGACTGCAACTAGCTTTAGGCCTACCTTCTCGAAACGATGGATAATTTCACCGGCTAGAGCCCGTTTTACACCGTCAGGCTTGACCATACAAAAAGTCCGCTCAAATTTGATTTTGTCTACTGCTGGGTATTGTGGCATGTTTTTCTCCTTAATAAGAAATATTTTATGTATTAATTTTACCATATTTATCCGTAGAAATTACCTTTAAAAAATATTTCATGGTCAAAGCAGGATGACAGGCATTATACTAGAGCTATGTATATGTCGGAGTTGATTCTGGATTATATCGAACACCTGGAAGTCGAAGGCGGACGTTCGGCTCACACCGCCGAGAATTACACCCTTTATCTAGAGCGCTTTGTCGAATTTACTAACGATATCCAAGTAGACAAGATCACGCCAGAGATTATTCGTAAATATCGCCTATGGCTAAACCGTTATAAAAATAACAATGACGACGAATTAGCAACAATCACTCAATTTTATCATCTTGTAGCCTTGCGTGGTTTTTTAGCATACCTGTCTAAACGAGATATTCCAAGTCTTTCGCCAGATAAAATCGAATTACCAAAAATATCACGTCGACAAGTAACTTTTTTGCGATATGATGAGATAGAAAAATTGCTCGAGCAAATTGATACATCAACTGAGACCGGACTACGTGATCGCGCGATTATCGAGCTGCTCTTTTCAAGCGGACTTCGGGTATCAGAGCTGGTTAGCCTCGATAAAGATTATATTAACACTAAGCGCCGTGAATTTATGGTGCGCGGTAAAGGTCAAAAGGATCGTCCAGTTTTTATTAGCGAGAATGCAGCGACACATGTCGAAAATTATTTAGCGTCCAGAACAGATAGCTTGCCAGCGTTATTCATTAATTACAGCAAGAACAATGAAAGCCAAAATAATGGCGACTTTCGTCGACTAAGCCCGAGAAGTATTCAACGTATGATAGAAAGTTATGCGCGAATGGCTGGAATTACTAAACATGTTAGCCCACACACCATGCGACACAGCTTTGCCACTGATTTGCTAATGAATGGCGCTGACATTCGAAGCGTTCAAACGATGCTCGGACATAGCAGCATAGCAACTACACAAGTATACACTCACGTTACCGATGAACATTTACGTGAGATTCACGAGAAGTT
>CAZHGY010000007.1:0-29650 GCA_964532235.1 uncultured Saccharimonas sp. (SeqCode)
GGCTAATTACGGCTTTCAGACGGCAATAATGGCGCCAACCGAGATTCTGGCGACGCAACATGCCGAGACATTATCGAATCTGTTGTCGAATTTTGATATCAAGGTTGGTTTATTAACTAGCAGTGTAAAAGGGGTGGCTCGTAAGACATTATATGAGCAGATTAGTAACGGTTCGGTTGATGTGGTTGTCGGTACTCATGCCTTGATTCAGGATTCGGTCATTTTCCATAAATTAGGTTTCGTAGTTGTTGATGAGCAACATCGATTTGGTGTAAATCAGCGTCAGCAATTGCTAAAGAAATCGGAATATATGCCGCATATGTTGGCAATGACGGCGACACCGATTCCGCGTAGTTTGCAATTGACGGTATTCGGGGAGTTGGATATAAGCATATTGGACGAATTGCCAAAAGGAAGGTTGCCAATTATCACAAAGATTTGGTCGCCCAACAGCCGAGCCCAGTTGTATGAAAAAATCGACGCCGAAATAACAGCTGGTCGTCAGGCCTATATTATCTGTAGTCTAATTGAGGATAATCCGGAAAATGAGCAAAAAAGCGTCCGAGCTGAATATGTAAAATTGCAGAACTCTATATTCAAGCATCGTCGTATTGGTTGGTTGCATGGTAAATTAAAGTCGTCTGAAAAAGACGAAGTTATGCAAAAGTTTAGTGCGGGCGAATATGATATCTTAGTCAGCACTACCGTTGTTGAGGTTGGTGTCGACATACCTAACGCTACCGTTATTGTGATTGAAAACGCTGACCGATTTGGCTTGTCACAGCTACATCAACTACGTGGGCGAGTTGGTCGTAGCGTGCATCAAAGTTATTGCTATCTAATAAGTACCACGAGTGCTAAACCGACTGAACGACTACGTCAATTAGAAAAAAGTAATGACGGTTTCTATTTAGCGGAAGTAGATTTAAAACTTCGTGGCCCTGGTGAAATATATGGTCGAGCCCAACATGGAGCATTGAATCTGGAGGTTGCAACATTGGCCGATTCCAAAATGGTTGCTAGAGCACAAAAACAGGCCAAGATATTCGCCGAAAGCAGTGAAAATCTGCTACAATATAAGCAATTGGCCGCACAAGTTCAATATTATCAGCGGCTAACAACACTAAACTGATAATCACAAGTCTTTATATGTATGCAGGAACGACTCTTTTAAAGGATTCAGGAAAACATGTTGGCGTCCATCAAAAAATTGATAGGGTGGCGCGAGTTTACGTTGCAAAATATATTAAGAAGTCTGTTAAATTCCCTAATATCAAAGATATATTGTACTTTGAAGGTAATAATGGTCCTGATGGGATAAAGCGTAAGGGTGCAGCGCAGGACGAGCCGTGGCATTTTATTGACCCAAATAATCCAAATGATAATGACTTAGTTGCGATGATTAATGACCATATATATAACCTTACTGAAGCATTACGATCTAATAATGGTGTGCGTGCTTCGTTTGAAGCCGCTTGGCTGGCTCATGCTGTAGTTGACGGTCTAACTCCAGCTCACCATTATCCTTTAGGTGATAAAATTGAAGAATTATGGGGCCTATCACATAACGACCGTAAGTCTCTTAAGAACAAACTAGTCATTCACGGAGACGGGTTAAAGGATACAATCTCGAAGAACTGGCAGTATATTGGCGCAGATGGTGTTTTTACAGCTCATTTATTATTTGAAGCTGGTGTCGCTTCGGCTATATCAACCGAGAAGTTTCGTCATTGCGGATTGACTAAAGCAGAGATAAGCAAACTGTCTGAATATGGATACGAAGCATCGTATCGACAAGCTGTAGCCGAGATCAATGATATGAAAATGTATGAGGAATTTGGCAAGAACGGCTGGACTTGGCATCTTGCTACTGAAACAAAAAAGATTCTGGTGCCAAAAATAATCAAAATGGTAACTCTAGCTTGGTATCAATCAATTGTGAAGCTTGAGGAATCAAAAAATTGAAAGTTCGAATAATTTCTGGAAAGTTCGGTGGTCGAATAATTCAATCGCCTGGTAACTCGATGACTCATCCTATGAGCGAACGGATTCGTGGTTCAATGTTCAATATTATTGGTGACAGTATAATTGATGCAACCGTGTTGGACGCTTTTGCTGGCACTGGCGCTATTGGTTTAGAGGCGATAAGCCGTGGTGCTAGATCGGCGGTTTTTATTGAGCGTGATAGGTCGGCATACGAAACACTGAGTGAAAACATTAAACTGCTTGGAGCTGGTCTGCAATCGAAGTCAATTCAGGCTAGCCTTAGTATATGGATTGAAAAAAATCAAGGTAATTTTTACGATATTATTTTTGCTGATCCACCCTTTATAGACACGCAGTTATCCACAGTTATTAAATTATTGGGTATGTTAAAACCGAATGGGCTTATGCTACTATCATACCCAGGTAGTGGTGAGGTGCCGACCGTTGATGGATTTGTTGTGGTGGACAATCGTATATATGGAAATGCGGCCCTCGCATTCTACCGCAGAAGATAGCAGCCGAAAGGCTGCTATCTTGTTTGGTATCAAAACTGTAATATGAGAACATTGAAAACCTTGACAAAACTAAACTAGTATGATATGGTTAAAGAGCAAGGTTGAGGCGGCAAAACCGAGTCAATTGCACATTAACAACTACTTACTTTTTAAGAATGTATCTCTTTTGGTAATGTTTCGCGACTTAGCTTATCCATTATGTTAAATGGCTAAACTTAGTCGCGGAACTCGGTTCGTGGCTAAAATTTTATAGCCGACGGGCTTAAAACGCAAAGGAAATATTATGGACATGAAAGACATGAAAGAATTGTTGGAAAACAGTATTCGTCTCTATCCTGGCATTGTCGCTCACTGGCCAAGTAACGAAGACGAGACTCTGGATCTGTCAACGCTCATACCGAAGCTCAATCGCCGCTGCTATGCGGTGAATAACTCAACGGTTTGTCTGATCGTTGATTACCAAGTCTACGTCACGCCCAGTACCAGGCAAGTAATTAAAGTCTTGAATGATGCAGGTTTTGAGGACTGCGGGTCAAACTTTTATGTCCCGTTTTCGAACGGGGGTGTCCCAAAGCTTGAAGCAGCCAAATGGGAGCAGCTCCGCAAAGCTGCCCGGCAATCCTACAGGATTGACTTTACAGATGACTGCGGCAACTGGTGCGACGAGCACCATATCGGCAGGATCTCGGAGAAATCTCTGGCGGCCTGCTTCAGGATGCCGGAAGCAGGCGTGCCAATCAAGAACCAGTCGTACGAAGGCTGGTATTATCCCGTATGCACTAGTGCATCTATGGACTCAACGGTGGTTGAGAAGCTAGGCACATACTCCGTAAATAATGGCGTGTGCGCCTTTGTATACCGCGACGGTGCCACTTACGTGGCAAAGGGAAGTGGTATTTTTAAAGAGCTTTATGCCGCCAATTTCAGCAAGGCAAACTTCTTCGTTCCATTCTCGAACGGCGAGGTGATAACCGACCCAGAGCTTAAAGCGCTCTGGGATAGTATTCCGAAAAAGTAAGTTAGTTTTAGCCCCTGGTTACGCGTTATTGCGTAAAGAACCAGGGGCTTTTCTTTTTGTAATAATCTGCTGAGCTTACATAAATAAAAAAAGACGGTAAAAACCGTCTATTTTATATGGTACGCGAGAGAAGACTCGAACTTCCATACCATTGCTGGCACTAGCACCTGAAGCTAGCGCGTCTACCATTCCGCCACTCGCGCGCATAGTTATTATATCAGGGTGTCTGGTAAGTGTGAAGCTTGACACAGAACACATTCTGTGGTATCATACAAGTAACCCAAAAAAACACGAAAGGGGTGTGATTTTCTTGTTAATTAGAAGATCCACAAAAAGGGTTAGTACATTTATAGTTCTGCTGATATTTATCGTAGCAATTTTATTTTCCATCTCTGCCGGAGTTGCCAATAGGAAGGGACAGATTGTCAATGTCGTTGTCCCTACCACTTCGTCTGCAGTCTTAATCGCTGAACTGGAGGGGATCCGAGTAGTATTTGTTGATACTAACGGATCAGGTAGTAATAATCTACACGTTTTTAAGAACGTATTGGAACTGCCACTCGTAATTTCGTCTTCTGATAACATAATTCAGATGAATTATGTTGACTCTGAAGGTAAGGTTTTTGCTTATTATGTTAATAAGCAAAAGATCGTGATCCGCACGGATGCGGACCATGTCGGTCATCCAACCGCCACATTTGTCGTTGACGACGATGTGGATATCAATACAGCAACAGTCGACGCACTGGATCACCAGTGCACGATCTATGTGGACCGTGCGCCTTAACCGAAAAAGCCACCCGAAAGGGTGGCTTTAATAATATCTAAACATATTTTTTGAAAAGAAAAGCCCCTAGGGCTAGATATGAGGGTGGTGTATTCACAAACACTATCTAGCCCGAGGGGTGCGAGGAGATCCAGTCTTCTGCCCACTTTTGCCTGTTAGGCGCATCACGTCCTAACTTGCGTAAGTCATAAAAAATTTGACTGTACATAAGGTAGAATCGCAATGCCACTCGGGCAAGCCAATCTAATCTCTGCAAAAATATTATCAATAGCTAGCAACTTAGTCAACCATAGGCGTTATAAATATAAAAATAATCAAGATTGTGGGGAATATTTAGCTATATCGGCCAGGTTAAACGAAGGGTTCATCTGTGAAACCAGTGTTTTAACCTCGGTCGGTTGTTTGACTCCGGGGTTCATTGTGCCGAATGGGTCAAATACGGTTCGGACTTGGCTATAGATAGACATAACGTCGTCATCGGTTTGAGCATAAATAGCAGCAGTCTTTAACCGTCCTTCGCCTGATTCAGCTGCTATAACGCCACCAATACGTTTTACTAGCTCGGCATAATCACTAATTAGCTTAAATGTTCTTTGTTTATCAACCAGGGTATGTAACTGCATAACAGATCTGGTGTGGATTATGTGATTTAACCACTGTATCTGCAATGGTAGCTCGATATGGTGCTTGAAGGCTAGCTCTCTGACGGCTGTAATAAAGTCCTCTAAGCGGTCAGATGGAATTGAAGCGCCATCGATTAATGGTGGGTACGATTCGTCCTTGGACTCTGACTGAATAATAATCGAACTAACTTCACGAATAGCATGTAATTCTTCGTCAGAGAAGTCCTCGTTTGTTAATATGCCAGCTTCAACTTTAGACAGCTTTTTTAGTGCATGTTTCATCTTGTGGTTTCTGGCTTTTGCGCCAAAATCATTAAATGAAATATACAAAACCGCGGCTGGGTTTTTGGCAGGATCGGGGTTATCAAACAAGCATTTTTTACCATGAGATCGGGCAATCGCAAATAATCCACCGTCGATATACTCTAATATTGTAGGTTTTAGCTCCCTTAGTTGGTCGGCTGTATCACGTGCTAATTCAGCACTCTTGAAGGATGCAACAATTATTGACTCTTCACTACTATAGAATTGAGTCTTGACGACCATCTCGGCGATAATTCCCAGTGTCCCCTGGCTGCCAATAAATAATGGAGTTAAATCAAAAGACCCATCACGTTCTTTAACCTTTGCGATGCCAGCATAACCAACGTGGTCGTTAACTTTCGGAGCAATCTTTTCGGTTATAATCTGCTGATTATCATCAATAATTCCGTCAATCTTGCGGTAGATTTCGCCCTCCAAAGTCTGTAAGCCTTTTTTCTTGGTCAAGTCATGCTTACTGATTCGGCCAGTTTCTATTACATCTCCATTTGCCAGTATAACCTCTAATCTGGATACGGAATCACCAATAATGCCGTAAGACCCAGATAGCGGGCCACTAGTATTATTAGCGATAGCGCCCCCAATGGTGCTATAGGCAAAAGACGCAGGATAGCCTGGAATAAACATGCCATGAGTTTTTAGAGCTTCATTTAATGTACCGAACATAACACCAGGCTGGACGTGTACGAACTGATCCTTGTCCTTTAGATTGATGTAGATAATATTATTCAAATGCGCCACAGTGCTAATCATAATGCCACTACCGATTGCCGCACCAGTTTGATCGGTACCGCCACCACGGACAGTTATCGGTATGATGTGACCTTTTTCGGCCAACTGCCACGTGAATCTAGCAATTTTACGAATGTCATTAGTTAATCGAGGGTGGACTACTAATTCGGGGGTAATATTAAGTATGCTGCCGTCGTGTGAGAACTGTTGCCGTATATATTCATTACTAGTGACTTCACCCAAAATATGTTCATTTAAATATTGTGAAATTTTACTCATTCCTAATCAATCCCCTCAGTAATTACTGACCTAATAATAGCACGAGCGTCATTATATGTCTAAAAAATGCTTTATAAGGTGAAAAGAATTTGTTATAATGATGTTGTAGCCAAATCTGCGCGAGTGGTGGAATGGTAGACACGCTAGCTTTAGGTGAGAGCCGCCAGTGGCGGGTCGCAAGGAAACCTTCCGATGACAACTGGTTGTCAATCGCGAAGTTTCGGGGTCGCGGAACGTGACCTAGTGCCTAAAGGCTTTGCCTTTAAGTCTTTATAATTCTTTGATATAATACTGAAGTTCGTACATTTAAGCGCGAGTGGTGGAATGGTAGACACGCTAGCCTTAGGAGCTAGTGCCTTCGGGCGTGAAAGTTCAAGTCTTTTCTCGCGTACCATAGAAAAGTGACGGTTTTTACCGTCATTTTTCTATGATAAATTAAAAGTTGGTATAAACTTTCGCCTTAGAGTGCGAAATATTCGATTGATAAAGACGCCATGATTGACAACGTTGCCCTTTAGTGTATGATAATGTATATCATAATTCAGTTTAGTTCCGAATAATGGTCGGATATTTAAATTGGATTAAAAAATATGAAAGAAAGTGATTTTTTTGAAAACTTTTCAGCGTATTATTGCATGTTCCATGGTGTTTATCTTTCTATTTGCCATCTGTTGCTTCCCGGCCCAATATCTGGACTATTGCTATCGCGAAATAGAATATCTCAATGTTAAGGAGGGCCAGATCTTGAGATATGAGGTTACCTTGTATTACACGACTCTACGGTATGACGAAGTATCAATCGTGTCTAATGACGGCCGAATCGTTACAACAATTTTCGACGATGACATAATTGATTATTCTGGCTATCCTAAAAGAGGCTTGCTCGAGTTCAAGGTTGGAAAAAACTGGACTTTTGACGGGAGAATATACTGGCCGAAGTGAGCTTGATTGGTGTTACTGGAATGAGATTGAAATTCTAAATGACACACTAGGCCTATACTCAAATGTTAGCCAACTTTATTGGTTAGAAAGTATGGACCGTAGTAGTTGGTATGAAGTTTGCAAGTATAATGGGCAATATGCCGGTACAATTACTAGCAAACAAGGTTTACATAGCGATCTAGACAATAGCGCGTCTTCGATTAGGATGATGTTTACCTATTCATCTGCTACAGATTATCAACTTTCTAACAGGCAATCGACAAGATGGCAATCTATGAAGAATGCTGGTTACACAAGATTACCGGAGTTTCCCGGTATTCGATTAATAAAGATGGAACGAGAAGTCTATGATGAGTGGTTCTTCGATAATCGATTCAAAGAAGAAACATGGTATGACCAAAGAGGGCTGATGATGTTGTCGCAGACAATATTGTACTCCGCGACCGCCGATGAGAGGTGGGTCGATGGCGGCGTCACAATGGAGTGGAAGAGAATAGATTAACAATATGAATATCAAAGGGGCTCCGTGAAGCCCCTAATTTTTTATCCAAAATATTATATTGTGCGCTATTTTGGTCTGGCCTTATCTAAAATCTAGTGATAGATACGGTATGTGGTTGGCTCGCTTCTGGTTGCAAAGGTATTGGACTATTACGGGGGCATTGCATATTTTGTGTAATTATGTTATACTCCTGATCAGAACCTTAAAATAACCTCTTCCTTATATTGTTTATAGTAGCTCTGTGGGCTTTTTTCGAGTGCACAGAGCTACTATAAAGTAGCAAAATACGAAAAGGGGTAATAAGAATGAACAAAGAGCTTCTCTTGGAAATTAGTCGGGAGGCGAAAGAGGATGCAATCGACACTGTTAGGCGCTTAAATAGTCAGTTTGACTTAGGTATCCGGAAACAGCAGATCGAGAGCCTACGTAAACCGTACGCTATAATGCAACGGGACGCCTCGCTTAATAAAAAGAAGGCGGTTGTACCGTACTTCTTCGCGAGTAGCCTTAATCCGTTATTGGAGTGCCTGCGATATCAGCTGAACAACGTTGGTATTAACATGAGCGTCAGCTCTGATTTATTGAACAACCTCGACAAGATTACACTACGGAGACAATCAGACCTTGACGGTTTTGGTGGGCTGGTGTCAATATCGTTTATCCCAGGTGGTATTGAACGGTTCAATAGTCATCTGGCCGTTGAAGTCCTTTGGCTACTGATTTTGTATCCGGAGATTGTTTGTAACCTGCAGGATAAGTTATTGCTTATCCCTGGTGCTATTATGAGGGACAAGAGGCGTACCTGTGTGGCGACTATCAATGCTCAGGGCTCGATTGAAACAATTGAGGCAAGAAGCATCAACGGTATCAATGTCGCCAGAACAATAATTCCGGTACCATATTCCGTTATATCATAAGGTTCTATCCCCCGCGACCGTAAAAGGTCGCGGGGGGTTTTAATTTCTAAAGCTATTTATACGATATAATAAATTGAATGAACGACAGAATTATAGGTGCGCCACCTCACAAAAAACCTTGGCCAACAGACGAAAAATATGACCCAGAACTACTAAAGCTGGGTGATAAAAGAAATGTGTTGGACAAATATCGCTATTGGACTGTTGAGGCTATAAAGCACGATTTGGATCAAAATCGAGCATCCTTGCATATTGCAATTGAAAATTGGCAGAATGACTTGAATATTGGCACAATTGTGCGGGCAGCCAATGCTTTTAATGTCGAAACTGTTCATATAATCGGTCGTCATCATTGGAACCGTCGTGGAGCAATGGTTACCGACAGATATTTGAATATTCTTTATCATGATACGGTAAGCGATTTTGCATCGTGTATGAAGAACGAAAATCGAGAGATTATAGCTGTAGATATCGTTCCTGGGGCCATAGAACTGTCCAGGACGCGTTTATCTGCAAATTGCGTGTTAGTGTTTGGTGGCGAAGGCCCTGGTCTTAGTGAAGCTATGCAAGTCATTGCAGCCAAAATTGTTAAAATCGAACAATTTGGGTCGACACGATCGGTTAATGTCGGTGTAGCTGCTGGAATTGCTATGTATGTATGGGTTCAGCAAAATATACTGAAATAGTATTTATTTGAATATTTTCTTGGTTTTGACCTTGGCAACATAAAAAATGTAAAAGATATCTAAGATGCCTAGGGTATTAAAGATAAATAGTATAAAGAACCATGGTTTATTACCTTTACGGGCAGCGTGCCACATGGATAAGAACTTCCAGAACAGCTCCCATGTAATGACGATTACGAATACTGGTATGCACCAATCAGGCAAATTATACTCTATCATAACCGAAGTATATCACTAATGCTTCTAGGAGTAAAATATTACTGCTTGTGGTTGCTGATAATGATTGGAATATGATACTAATATTACAGACCGCAAACCTTAACAAAAAATGAGTGGAGGCGATAAATCTTGTCGGATGGCAAAGATATACCTGTTATTATTAGCGATGCCGCAATTAAATTCTTGGTGGATTTTTTGACCAAATCGGGTCCAGTATTGGTGGCTGAATGTTCTGAAAGATACGAAATCTTGGAAGCTTTATTAAAAACAGGCCGGCTGCCAGAAAGTCAGTTCAAACTGACTGCTGCAATCCAAAGATCGGCGCAGCTAACTCTTCCGAAATCCGTATCGGTTGACGTGATCATGGAGACAGTGATTCATTGGTTTCCTGGCGTGACAAAAGAGAAGCTTTTCAGCAATAACAGGAGAAGCGACGTTGTCTTGGCAAGGCACATAGCCATGCTGTTAATCGTAGAATTTGTCGTTCCTAGGCCTAGCTATCAAATGGTAGCAAACATGTTTGACAGGGATCATACGACAGTTATGCATGCCATAAAAAGCATAACTAAGTCTATTGATCAAAAACCTGCCGTTTATGAGATTGTCGATAATATTTTGCATGAGATTAGTTTCCTATATGGGTGCAATGTTTTTGGTGCGGTTTAGCCCAAATGGTTGTCAGATGGCAATTGTTTGGGCTATTTTACTTTCTTAAACTTGTAAAATTCATCATAAAATGTAAAAATTATATCAAATGACTAGTCTATCATCACAACCATACAAGGGAACGCGTGATTATTATCCAGCTGATAAGCGTATTCAGAATTATATTTTTTCAGTTTGGCGCAAAGTGTCTGAGTCTTTTGGCTATGAGGAATATGGTGCACCGATCTTGGAACCACTTGAAGTTTATGTAGCGAAAAGTGGTCAAGAACTAGCCAATGATCAGACATATACGTTTACTGATCGCGGTGATCGAGTTGTAGCGATTCGACCCGAGATGACACCTTCAGTTAGCCGTATGGTTGCCGCCCGACGCCAAGAATTGTCATATCCAGCCAGATTATATTCAATTGCGAATTTTATGCGCTACGAAAGACCGCAAAAAGGCCGTGAGCGAGAGTTCTGGCAGTTAAATGTTGATATATTCGGTGAAGATGGCATTATGGCCGAGGCTGAAATAATCACAATGTCTAGTCGTATCATGAAAGAGTTTGGTGCTAAGGATAACGATTATTTGATTAGAATTAACAATCGTAAACTTATTAACTTAATGATGGCACAATATCTGGGACTAGATGCGCCTAGTGCTCAAGCTATGGTTAAACTGTTTGATCGTAAGAATAAAATTAATGAAGATGACTTCATTGCTCAAGCTAGTGAAATATTTGGTGATCAGGCAGAGACTGGGATTGAAAAGATTAACAAGCTACTACAAGCTAAAAGCATGGCCGATTTACCGCCCGAGATTCGCGAGAGTGCAACGGTTCGTGAGATTCAAGGGCTATTTACGCTGTTGGAGCGGGCTGATATTAAGAATCTAATCTTTGATATCACGTTAATGCGTGGTCTGGATTATTATACTGGCATGGTTTTTGAGGTTTACGATACTAATCCTGAAAACAGTCGTTCGCTATTCGGCGGTGGCCGCTATGACGGACTAGTTGGGTTATTCGGCGCTGAACCTATTTCGGCAGTTGGAGTTGCACCTGGTGGAACTACCATGGAGGCTTTTTTGAAAGGACATGATTTATTGCCAGCTCTACGATCAACTACGGATATATATATCGCTGCTCTTGGTGATGTAACTCGTGAGGCTATCAGTCTAGCGCAAAAGCTTCGTGATAATAACTTGAATGTCGAGCTTGACTTGTCTGGTCGCAAACTAGATAAACAGATTAAGAATGTTATAAAAAAGGACATACCATACATGTTGTTTATCGGCGAAGAAGAAGTAAAAACTGGCTTATATGCGTTCAAGGATATTCAAAAGTCTGCGGAATATAAATTAAATGTCGCCGATATTATCGGCTTAATTCGCTAGTGCGAGAGGAAGAAATATGAAAACCACTGTAAAATATGAATCAGATACAAAAGTAAAGTTAACTATTGTTGTGGATGCTGAGGAATTAGCTATTGCCGAACAAACAGCAACCGCAAAATTATCGAAAGATGTTAAGGTGGCTGGATTTCGTAAGGGCAAGGTTCCAGTTGCGGTAGCGGCAAAAAATATTGACCCGAAAGCGCTGCAAGAAGAGACTATTAATAACGCTTTTAGTAAGGCTGTTGCTGAAGCCTTCATCAGTAATGAAATACAAGCTTTGGATCGTCCAGTGGTATCTATGACTAAATTTGTACCAGGTGAGACGTTAGAATTTACGGCCGAGACTGAGGTGTTACCAAAGATTAAACTTGGTAATTACAAGAAATTAAAGGTTAAAAACGAAAAAATAACTGTCAGCGAGACCGAAATTGATGAAATCATTGAAAGAATGCGTAATGGTTTTGCTGAGAAAAAGGAAGTAAAACGGGCTGCTAAAGAAGGCGACGAGACGACAATTGATTTTGTTGGTAAGAAAGACGGTACTGCTTTTGATGGTGGCACCGGCAAGGATTATCCGCTAAAGCTTGGGTCAAAACAGTTTATACCAGGTTTCGAGGATGGCATTATTGGTCATAAAGCTGGTGAGACTTTCGATTTAGACCTAACCTTTCCAGCTGACTACGGTGCAGCTGAATTAAAGGGTGCTAAGGTGACTTTCACGACTACATTAAAATCTGTCAAAGAGGTAGTGCTACCGGAATTATCTGATGAGTTGGCTGCTAAAGCTGGTCCTTTCAAGACCGTGGCAGATTTAAAAGCGGACATAAAACGTGAGCTGACTGCACAGAAAGAACGTGAGATTGGTGAAAAACAGAAAGACGACTTAGTTAAACAATTGGTTGCTATTAGTAAGGTGCCTGTCCCAGAGATATTAGTGGCTGACCAATCCAAATCAATCGAACAAGATTTTATCAATAATTTGATGTACCAAGGCTTGTCGCTGGATCAATATCTGGAGAACAAAGGCTTTAAGTCAAAGGATAAATGGTTAGAGACCGAAGTCAAAGATGTAGCTATGAAACGTGTTCAGGCTGGGTTGGTATTGGCCGAACTATCTAAAGTTGAAAAGATTGGGGCATCAGCTGAAGAGATTGAAAACCATATCGATATGTATAGACAACAATATGGCAAAAACCCAGATGCCCTAAAACAGTTCGAGCAACCAGAAGTTCGTCGTGATATTACCAATAGACTACTGACCGAAAAGACGGTCGAGCGTCTCGTAGAATTAAATAGCAAGTAGTCAACGGCGTCCAGTATTGCAAAAATACACAAAGTAGTGTATAATAGGAGCTGAATATGGGGTGGCAAGATCCCATATAGATTGTTTTATAGAAACGAGGTGATACTATGCCGTTTATGGAGATATTACGGGGTTTGGTTGGGTTTCTGTTTTTGCCACTGGTCTATCTGGTGGTTTGTGGTGACTGGTTTGTGTTTTAAGCAAGACCAAGATACTTTTACGCCCAGCTTGCAATGGGCGTTTTTTTATTTGTAATTTTTTAAGAATTATGTTGACTATTTTTATTAATTCAGGCACAATAATACCAAGAAGTAGTGTAGCTTTGGTTATTTATGTCTTTTCGCGTAGGTGGCACTGTGCGAAATGACGACCACTGTTAAGGGAATCTTCGGCGCCAAAGAAAAACCCTAATAACTAACTAAAAATATCTCGTAAGGAGTAGCATCACCGTATGGTAAAAACCAAGCTTAACAAGAAGCGTGTCTTTTTTAATGAAGGCGATATCGCATTACCTCAACCAAATTTAATTGCGCACCAAAAGGATAGTTGGCGTGAGTTTGTCGAAATGGGCTTAGGGGAGATTTTCTCCGAAGTCAATCCAATCGATGATTATACAGGTCAAAAACTAGCGCTACGTTTTAAAGAGTATGCTTTTCAAGAACCAAAAAACACTGAACGTTTTGCTAAAGAAAACAACCTTACATTTGACGCACCACTACACGCAAATGTTGAATTAACCAACAAAGTAACTGGCGAGATCAAAGAACAAGAAATATATTTAGGTGATTATCCATGGATGACCGATCGCGGTACATTCATTATTAACGGTACAGAACGAGTTGTCGTGTCACAGTTAACTCGAAGTGCTGGTGTTTTCTTTACTACTGAAAAAGGCGCAAACCGCAATTATTACGGTGCAAAGTTAATTCCAGGCCGTGGTGTCTGGCTAGAAATCGAAACTGCATCAAACGGTGTGATGTATGTCAAGATCGACCGACGCCGTAAGCTGCCTGTTACCACATTATTAAGAGCTTTGGGTGTGAATAAGACCTCTGAGATTAAGAGCCTGTTTGAAGACATTGATAAGGGCGAGATTAAGTATATCGATGCGACTTTGGAAAAGGATCCAGCGAGGGGCCCAAATGAAGCTTTGATCGAAGTTTATCGACGTCTACGACCAGGTGATTTGGCAACTATCGATAACGCCCGTACTATGATTGAACGCATGTTTTTTGACTTTAAACGTTATGATTACAGCCGTGTTGGTCGCTATAAACTAAACCAGCGTCTAGGCGTTGAACTACCAAACAATACTGAATTCCGCGTATTCCAGATGAGCGACTTTATTTCGATCATTCGCGAAGTTATCCGTCTAAACAACGATCAAGAAGTTGCTGACGATATCGACTCACTAGCTAACCGTCGTGTTAAATTAGTCGGCGAATTAGTCGCCCGACAATTCCGTGTAGGTATGCTAAGAATGCAACGAAATGCCATGGATCGTATGAGCATGACTGACATTGAAAGTGTCACTCCTGGTCAGTTAATTAACGCTAGACCAGTTGTTGCCGCTGTTCGCGAATTCTTTGCTAGCAGCCAGTTATCTCAGTTGATGGACGAAACTAATCCACTAGCCGAGTTGTCGCATAAACGACGCCTAAGTTCAATGGGGCCAGGCGGTCTATCACGCGAACGTGCCGGATTTGATGTTCGCGACGCTCACCCAACTCACTATGGCCGATTGTGCGTAGTGGAAACTCCAGAAGGTGCCAACATTGGTTTGGTGTTAAACTTTGCTTCTTATGCACGTATTAACGAATACGGTTTCATAGAAACGCCTTATCTGAAGGTTGTTAATGGAAAAGTTACTAAAGAAGTTATCTATTTGGATGCTGCTCAAGAGTTAACGGAAGTAATCGCTGATGCTAGCGTAAAGCTAAATGCTGATGGTTCATTTGCTGAAGAGCGTGTTAGCGCCCGAAACGGTATTTTACCAGAACAGGTCGACGCCGCTGAGGTTACTTATGTTGACGCAGATCATAAACAGATTTTAGGTAGCTCGGCTGCATTGATTCCATTCATTGAAAAAGACCGTGTTGACCGTGCCTTGACTGGTTCTGCTATGCAGAAACAGGCTGTACCACTGTTAGTACCTGAGTCGCCAACTGTCGGAACTGGTATAGAAGCTGAAATTGCTCAAAATACTAGTCAGCTGATTATGGCTAGTGGTGATGGCGAAGTTGTTCGTGCTGATGGTGATGAGATTGATGTTAAATATAACGACGGTTTGAAAAAGTATGAAGTTATTCACTTTGCAAAAAGTAATGACGACCGCTCAATTAACCAGAAGGTTCGTGTAATACGTGGCCAGAAGGTAGAAAAGGGCGATATATTGATCGAAGGCGCATCCGTGGCTGATGGCGAATTGGCATTGGGTCGTGATTTGACAGTAGCCTTTATGCCGTGGGGTGGATATAACATGGACGACGCAATTGTGCTCTCTAATAGAATTGTTCAAGACGACACCTTAACGAGCATAAATATCAAAGATTACAATATTGAAGTTCGTGAGACTAAGTTGGGTGATGAAATTGTTACAAGGGATATCCCAAATGTTAGTGAAGATTCATTACGCCATTTGGACGAGAGCGGTATTGTCCAAATTGGATCAGAAGTTAAGACTGGCGACGTATTAGTCGGTAAAATTACGCCAAAGGGTGAGCAAGAACTAGCGAGCGAAGAGCGACTATTGCGTGCTATCTTTGGTGAAAAAGCCAAAGATGTTCGTGACACATCACTGCGTATGAATAATGCTGGTGGCGGTAAAGTTGTTGGTGTTAAAATATTTAGCCGCGAGAATGGTCACGAATTAAAGGCTGGTGTCTTAATGCAGATTCAGATATTTGTAGCACAGATGCGTAAGATTAGCGTAGGTGATAAGTTAGCCGGCCGACATGGTAATAAAGGTGTTGTTGCAAAAATATTACCAGTTGAAGATATGCCATATATGGAAGATGGAACGGCTGTTGATGTGGTTTTGAACCCACTTGGTGTGCCTTCACGAATGAATATCGGTCAGCTATTTGAAACTCATCTTGGCATGGCGGCACGAGCACTTGGTTACAAGGTAGCTAGCCCTCCATTTAACGGTGTAAAACCTGATACTATTGGCGATGAGCTTGAGAAGGCTGGATTTGCTCGAGATGGCAAATTCCAATTATTTGATGGTCGTACAGGTGATGCCTTTGAGGAGCGCACAACTGTTGGTGTAATGCATATGATTAAGTTGCATCACATGGTATCTGACAAAATCCATGCTCGTTCAACTGGCCCATACACTATGGTTACGCAACAGCCATTAGGCGGTAAGGCGCAAAACGGTGGTCAGCGCTTTGGAGAGATGGAAGTTTGGGCACTTGAGGCTTATGGCGCGGCTGCAACTTTGCAAGAGATGATTACAATTAAGTCTGATGATGTCTTTGGACGTGCAAAAGCTTATGAATCAATCATTAAAAACGAAGCAATTGTTGGTCCAAAATTACCTGAGTCGTTCAATGTTTTGGTTAAAGAACTTCAGGGCCTAGGTCTACGTGTTGATTTATTAGACGAGTCTGAGGATGCGATTATTGATGCAGAACAAATTATTGGTGGATTAAATGAAAATGTAGTTGTCCCTGATATAGAAGATCTGGCTGCTGTTGCTGAGGATATTGATGACGTTGATGATATTGAGGGATTCGGCGAGGCTGAAGATATGAACGAAGATGCTGATATCAACGAAATACCGAATATTGATGATATAAAGGAGGAGGCGTAATATGTCGCGAATAACTGCAAGTAACGGGATATCGGATTTTAACGCTATCCGTCTAACCGTAGCCAGCGCCGAAGATATCTTGAAATGGAGTAACGGCGAAGTTACAAAACCAGAGACGATTAACTATCGTACTCAAAAACCTGAGCGCGATGGACTTTTTTGCGAAAGAATATTTGGACCAGTCAAAGATATCAGCCCACATGATAATAAATTAAAAGGTATCAGGTCACGAGAAGCTGCTGTTGATAAGAATGGCGAGTTGATAACGAAGTCGATTGTACGACGCGAACGAATGGCTCATATTACATTGGCTACACCTGTGGCACATGTTTGGTTTATGCATGGTACGCCAAGTGCAATGAGTCTGTTGTTAGGTATTACAGTTCGTAATCTAGAAAGAATTGCATATTTTGCAACTTACGTCATCTTGAAGGCTGATGATGAAAAGCGTGAACAATTTTTAGCTGATTTAGAAGCTGAAACTGAGGCTGGTCGGGCTGCAATCAAGATCCGTTATGAACGTGAAGCAGCCGACGAAAAAGCTGATGTAAAAGAATTAGCAACCCAGCAATCTAAAGAATTAGAAGAATTGAATGATAAATATATTGTCAAAAAGGCCCAATTAGAGAGTTTAGTAAAAGGCTCTCTAATTACCGAGTTAGATTACCGAAATCTACCAGAGGAGTATGAAGAAATCATAACTGTTGGTATGGGTGGCGCAGCCTTAAAGACTATGTTGGATGAAATTAATCTACCAGATTTAACTGCTAAGTTATCTGAGGAAGTGGCTTCAGCAAAAGGTCAGCGTCAGATGAAGCTATTAAAGCGTCTTAAGATGCTTGAAGGCATGCAAGTTGCTGGCATAAAGCCAAATAGCCTAGTACTGACAGTGCTACCAGTTATTCCGCCAGATCTACGTCCAATGGTACAGTTGACGGGTGGAAGATTTGCTACAAGTGACTTAAATGACCTATATCGACGCGTAATTAATCGAAATAACCGCTTGAAGAAACTAATGAGTCTGAATGCACCTGAGGTTATTCGTCGTAATGAGATGCGTATGCTGCAAGAGGCAGTTGACGCTTTGATTGATAACAACGCCGCTAAGGGTGGCCGAGCTGTAAATGCTACTGGTGGCAGACGACGTCTAAAATCAATCAGCGATATGCTAAAGGGTAAACAAGGACGTTTCCGCCAAAACCTACTTGGAAAACGAGTTGACTATTCTGGACGTTCAGTTATCGTTGTTGGTCCAAAGTTGAAGATTAATGAGTGCGGTCTACCAAAACAGATGGCGCTTGAACTATTTAAGCCATTTATTATCAGTTGGCTAATCCGCAATGAGCATGCTTACAATATCCGATCAGCTACGCGCTTAATCGAATCTGGTGATGCATTGGTTTGGGATGCGCTTGATGCAGTTATAGAAGGTAAATATGTACTATTGAACCGTGCTCCATCATTACACCGCTTGTCTATTCAAGCTTTCCAACCAGTATTAGTTGATGGAAAAGCGATCCAACTACATCCATTAGTAGCCAACGGTTTTAATGCTGACTATGATGGTGACCAGATGGCGGTTCACTTGCCACTTTCAGCCGCCGCTCAACGTGAAGCTCGCGAATTAATGAGCGCCACTAATAACCTGCTAAAGCCTGCTGATGGTGCTCCAGTCTTGAATATTGGGCAGGACGTTGTTTTAGGTAACTACTATCTAACTTATGAAAAACCAAGTTCACAGACTGAAGAGGTTAAAGCTTACAGCTCAATTTATGAGGCTGAGATGGCTTATGATACTGGCAAATTACGTCTACAAGCGCCTATTCGTATCTTTACAAAAGGCGAGAACCGAAACACGACGCTAGGCCGGGTATTCTTTAATGATATTCTGCCAGCCGACTATCCATACGATAACTCTATTCAGACAAAAAAGCAGTTAAAGCGTGTCTTGGCGAATATCTTTAATGATTATGGCCCAGAACTTACCGCTCAGACTGCTGACCGAATGAAAGGTCTAGCATTCCGTTTTGCAACTGTTGCTGCCGTATCGACTGGTAAAGATGACTATATTCAATTTAGTGAAATTGATGAATTTGTGGCCGAAGGCGATGCCAAAACGGCACTTATTTCTGAACAATTTGACCAAGGTCTTATTACTAACGAAGAACGATATGCCTTAACCATTGCTACATGGCGCGCAGTCGACAAAAAGATTGCTGACTTTTTGCAGGACAAATTAAAAGGTATGGATACAAGCATTAGTGTTATGGTTAACTCTGGTGCTCGCGGTACGATCAGCAATATTAAGCATGCTTCGGCTATGATCGGTATAATTGTAGACTCCAGTAACCGTGAAATTGAGCTGCCAATCCGTTCTAACTATAAAGACGGCCTAAGCTCGCTTGAGCAGTTCTTAAATACTCGTGGTGCACGTAAAGGTCTAATCGATACAGCGCTAAAGACTGCTGACGCTGGTTACTTGACTCGTCGCTTGGTCGATGTGTCACAGGATGTATTCTCGGTTGATGATAATCAAGGTGACGACGAAGGTTTTGCGATTTACCGTAGAGAAACGGAACTAACGATGATTGAATTTGCGAATAGGTTAATTGGTCGCTATACGGCCGAGGCTGTTCCTGGATATATCGAAGCTGACCAGATGATTACTCGTGAAGTTGCTAATGCTATTGAAACCGATGAAAGTATAGAATATGTCAAGATTCAGTCGGTGTTGTCTGCAAAAAATCTTCGAGGTATTCCGCGTAAAAGTTACGGTATTGATATGTCGACTGGACGTTTGGTTGATGCTGATCAGCCAGTTGGCGTCATCGCAGCTCAATCAGTCGGTGAGCCTGGAACTCAACTTACTCTTAAAACCTTCCATGCTGGCGGTGAAGCTGGTGGCGATATTACTCAAGGTTTGCCACGCGTTGAAGAGTTGTTTGAGGCAAGGACACCTAAGGGCCAGGCAGTTATCACTGAGACTACAGGTTTAGTAGATGTTTGGGAAGATGGCAAAAAATATATTGTCCAAGTCACCCCAGAAGCTGGCCATGTTGAGAAAATCGCACTTGATGGACGTACGGCAGTCGTCAAATCTGGTAGTAATATCAAGGTTGGTGATGTCCTAGCGACTGGTGAAAGTGAAACTAAACCGCTAACAGCACCATTTGACGGCGTCGTAGAAGTAGTTGATGACATGTTGATATTGGCTGCTAACGCTAGCTCGCCAGTTAAATATGAAGTCTCTGGTAATAGTCAATTAGTCGTCAAGACTGGTGATACTGTTGAGGCTGGTGATCGTTTATCGACTGGTTCGTTAAATCTTCATGATCTGATGCGTCTAAAGGGCACAGAGGCTACTCAGCGTTATATAATTAACGAGATTCTGTTCATTTACGCTGCACAAGGTCAAGATGTTGCAGATAAACATCTAGAAATCATTGTTCGTCAGATGTTTAGTCGAGTCCAGGTTGAAGATCCAGGCGATAGCATCTTTGTGACAGGCGATATCGTATCTAAGACGTCAGTTGTTGAAGCTAACGCTGAATTGGCCGAGGCTGGTAAATCACTAATTAGTTACACTCAACTATTATTAGGTATTACCAAAGTCTCAATCTTCTCGGATAGCTTCCTGTCGGCTGCATCATTCCAAGATACAACTCGTGTCTTGATTAATGCTGCTATCGGTGGACGAATTGACCGATTACATGGTCTAAAAGAGAACGTAATCATTGGTCGAAAGATTCCAGTTGGAACTGGAGCAAAAGATTACCAGATGCCAGATGTTGAAGCAGAGATTGCCGAAGATTTGGCCGATAACATTGAATTAGTGATCTAATCTACTGATTTAATAACAAAAATACCCTGGCATTGTACCAGGGTATTTTGTTTTGGTTAATTAATTTTTAAAATAAATATGGCTCCTGTTATAACAACAGGAGCCTTGCGGTTATGCGCAAGAATCATTCTTGTCGAGAAGAATAATAGTTTGGTCGGCTAGGCGTCTAACCGTCTCGTTACCGTCTGTCTCGTCAAAAAGGTTCCAGACGTTTTCGATTGGTATAATGGCTTCTCCGTTTGTGGATAGAAGTTGTTCCAAAATAGCTTCTTTATCCTCGGGGCAGCCCGAAAGGCATCTTAGTCCGGTCAGTCCGTTTTTATACCATATAACGATTTCATGTTCGTCACTTGCCGACGCTTCGTCGGACAATCGCATATCACCTATATAAGTAAGCGCTGCCAGCAGTTCGCGTTTCGCTATCTCAATATTGGTGGTTTTTGATGCGGCTAATAAACGGTCGGTATACATTTCTTTAAATTCGAGTTTTTTATGGTCTTTTTCCTCTAACCTACAAATATTTGTAGCTATGGGGAATGCTATAAAAAACCCAAACAAGAGCGCTACAACCACCATTAAAAATGTAATGATAGCGAGATGATCCCTTTGCATAATTTTTACACCATCCAAAATAATATTTTGCCTCTTAATGGCAAGATACAAATATAATCATTTATTTTATATTAATATCTTGCCAATAAGGTGGTCTGGTGATCTGCTTAAAGTGCTATCATACTTTGTCGTATGCTTGGTTTACTTTACTATTCTATCATAAAACATCAATATTGTAAATACCTAATCGATTTGTATTGTAAATCATCGTATCTTTTGCTATAATACTCACGAGTTTACACTTGTTGGACTAACGAAAGAAACGTGTACGATTTCGTTTATACAACAAGGATGACGATAAGGATATGCTGAGTCCAGATCGTGAAACCAAAGCCATGTTTAATGTAGAAGTAAGTGTAATAACTGCTCTACAAAATTTTTATTATTAATAACAGGAGTATAAATGCCAACTATTAATCAATTAGTTCGCAAACCGCGAAAAACTGCGGTTAAAAAATCCAAATGCCCCGCACTTGGTAGGATTCATAATGCGTTAAAAACCCGCTATTATGACCAGGACGCACCGCTAAAACGCGGAGTTTGTATCCGTGTAACCACTAAAACACCTAAAAAGCCTAACTCAGCCCTTCGAAAGGTTGCTCGTGTTCGTTTGACGAACCAGCAAGAAGTTTGGGCGTATATTGGTGGTGAAGGTCATAACCTGCAAGAACACGCCGTAGTGCTAGTTCGTGGTGGTCGTGTGCCAGATCTTCCAGGTGTTCGATATCACATTGTTCGTGGTGCACTTGACCTCCAGGGTGTTGCAAAACGCCAACAGGGTCGTTCAAAATATGGTGCCAAGAAAGAGAGTAAATAATTATGCCACGTAAAACTACTGTCAGCTTACAGCGTAAACTAAATCCTGATCGAAAATATCAAAGCGTTTTAGTTCAGCGTTTAATTAACAAATCTATGTTAAGCGGAAAGAAACAAATTGCCGAAAAAGCGGTTTATCTTGCTCTTGAAATAGCTGCCAAAAAGCTAAATAGTGAGAATCCGTTGGAAGTCTTTGAAAAGGCTCTTAAAAATATATCTCCAAACTACGAAGTTAAATCTCGTCGTGTCGGTGGTGCTAACTACCAGATTCCATTCCCGATCCAGGGACATCGTCAACTTCACTATGCATTTAGCTGGCTCGTACAATCAGCTAGAGGCCGTAAAGGTATGTCGTATGCGCAATGTTTGGCTGCAGAAATCATTGATGCCTGCAATGAAACTGGTGGCGCATTCAAGAAAAAAGAAGATACGCATAGAATGGCTGAAGCAAACCGCGCCTTTGCGCACTTTGCTAGGGTTTAATAGGGGGCAAATTATATGGCAGAAAAGAAATATCCACTTAGCGATTTTAGAAATGTTGGGATTATTGCCCACATTGACGCTGGCAAGACAACAACTACGGAAGCGATTTTATATCGTACGGGTCTCTCGTATAAAATTGGTCTAGTTCACGAAGGTGCGACAACGACAGACTGGATGGAACAAGAACGTGAACGTGGAATCACGATTACGTCAGCTGCCGTTACGGCATTTTGGCGAAATCACAAGATAAATATTATTGACACTCCAGGCCACATTGATTTTACGGCCGAAGTGGAACGATCATTGCGCGTCTTAGACGGTGCAGTTGTGGTATTTGACGGCAAGATGGGTGTCGAAGCGCAGTCCGAGACTGTTTGGCGCCAAGCCAATAAGTATAGCGTGCCTCGTATCTGTTTTGTAAACAAGATTAACCAGACTGGTGGTGATTTTTATAAATCACTTGATTCAATTCATCGTCGTTTAACAAAGAATGCTTTACCGATTCATTTGCCTATTGGATTTGAAAAGGATATCAACGGAGTTATTGACTTAGTGGATATGAAGGCATACACCTATACGGATTATGCCGATCATCAACTAGTCGTTGGAGATATTCCAGCCGATATGCTAGAAAAAGCTGAAAATGCTCGACGCTTATTAGTTGAAGCCGCTGTTGAAGCTGACGATACTTTGTTCGAGCGGTTCTTGGATCAAGGTGAAGAATCGATAACTATTGACGAGTTAAAGAGTGCTTTACGCAAGCGAGTCTTAGCGGGTGATTTTTATTTAGTAACTGGTGGTGATGGCCGTGGTGTTATTGTTGAAAAGGTCCTAGACCTTATAGTTGATTACTTACCATCTCCAATCGATATTGATGCAATTTGGGGCACTAATCCAAAGACTGGCGACGAGATCGAACGCAAACCAGCCGAAAGCGAACCTTTAGCAGGTTTAGCCTTTAAGGTTGCGACCGATCCATTTGTTGGCAAGCTAATCTTTGTCCGCGTATATAGTGGCAAGATGACGGCTGGATCATATGTTATCAATACAACAACTGGCGAGAAAGAGCGAATCGGTCGTATCGTCCGAATGTTTGCTGATAAACGCGAGGATATTGAAGAGATTTGTGCAGGAGATATTGCAGCAGTTGTAGGCTTAAAGGGCACGTTCACTGGTCATACATTGGCCGATGCGGCTCATCCTATCGCTTTAGAGTCGATTACTTTTCCAGATCCTCCAGTTTCTATTGCAGTGGAACCAAAGACAAAGGCAGATCAAGAGAAAATGGGCATTGCTTTACAGCGTCTAGCCGAAGAGGATCCAACATTTAGGGTTCATACGGACGAAGAAACTGGTCAAACGATCATGTCAGGCATGGGTGAGCTACACCTGGATATACTTATTGATCGTATGCGACGCGAATTTAGTGTTGAAGCAAATATTGGTGAGCCACAAGTTGCCTTCCGCGAGTCTATTAAGGGCACATCTGATGTCCAGGGAAAGCATATCAAGCAATCTGGTGGTCGTGGCCAATATGGTGATGTTTGGATCAAGTTTGAACCGAACGAAACTGGCAAAGGCTTCGAGTTCATTGATGCTATAAAAGGTGGCGTTGTGCCTCTGGAATATCGTAAGCCAGTCGAAGCTGGTGTTCGTGAGACGTTATTAGGCGGTGTTATCGCGGGCTATCCTGTAGTAGATATCAAAGCTACGCTACATGACGGTAGTTACCACGATGTTGACTCATCAGAGCTAGCCTTTAAGTTGGCTGCTAGTTTAGCGACCCGTGATGGCATTAAAAAAGCTACTCCAATTCTGTTGGAACCAGTTATGCGCGTTGAAGTAACAACCCCTGAGGAATTTATGGGTGACGTTATCGGTGACCTTAACTCTCGACGTGGTCGAATTGAAGCCATGGAAGATTTAAGTGCTGCGGTTAAGTTAATCAAGGCATTTGTGCCACTTGCCAACATGTTTGGTTATACCGGTGACTTGCGCTCAATGAGCCAAGGCCGCGCAGCCAGCACGATGGAACTTGCTCAATACGAGGAAGTACCACCAAATGTTGCACAAGAGATAATTGAAAAGCGATCAAGCAAGTAAAACACTTTACTTAGCGCTTAAACTTCCGTATAATATCAACCATACGTCGTGAGATAAAACATCTTGCGCCTATAAAATAATTTAAGAGGAGAAATAATAAAATGGCAGATTTCGATCGAACAAAGCCACATGTAAACGTTGGCACAATGGGCCACGTTGACCATGGTAAAACAACCTTAACAGCTGCTATTACTGCAGTATTGGCAAAACGCCTGCCAAGTCCAGTCAATAAACCTGTTTCATATGCACAAATCGACAACGCTCCAGAAGAGCGCGCTCGTGGTATTACAATTGCTTCATCTCACCAAGAGTATGAATCAGCAAAACGACACTACGCACACGTCGACATGCCAGGTCACGCAGACTACATCAAAAATATGATTACTGGTGCTGCTCAGATTGATGGCGCAATTCTAGTAGTTGCTGCTAATGATGGTCCGTTGCCACAGACTCGTGAACACGTTTTGTTAGCTCACCAAGTTGGTGTGCCAAAGATTTTAGTTTACCTAAACAAGATGGACTTGGCTGATCCAGAACTAGTTGAACTAGTTGAAATGGATATTCGTGAGCTGTTAGCAAAGAACGGGTTTGATGAAAATGCTCCAATTATCAAGGGTTCAGCCACGAAGGCTCTAGAAGGTGATAAAGAAGCTGAAGATTCAATTATGGAATTGGTTGATGCTTTAGACAGCTATATCCCAGAACCAAAGCGCGAACTAGATAAGCCATTCTTGATGCCAATCGAAGACGTTTTCAGCATCAAAGGTCGTGGTACAGTAGCTACTGGTCGAATTGAGCAGGGTGTTGTTAAAATTAACGACCCAGTTGAGATTGTTGGTATTCATCCAACATTGACATCAGTCGTAACTGGTATTGAGGCCTTTAAAAAGAGCCTAAATCAAGGTCAAGCAGGTGACAACGCTGGTATCTTGCTACGCGGTATTGAGCGCGAACAAATCGAACGCGGTCAAGTTGTTGTCAAACCAGGCAGCCTAACTCCACACACCGAATTTGAGTCAGAAGTATATATCTTGAAAAAAGAAGAAGGTGGACGCCACACTCCATTTGCAAAAGGCTACAAGCCTCAGTTCTACTTCCGAACAACTGACGTTACAGGTGAAGTTGAACTTCCAGCCGACAAAGAATTGGTTATCCCTGGTGACACAGTAACCTTCAAGGTTAAGTTGCTAGCTCCAATTGCTATGGAAAAAGGTCTAACATTTGCTATCCGCGAAGGTGGCAAAACTGTTGGTGCCGGTGTTGTAACTAGCATCATCAAATAACCGACTTTATCCAACCCTATTGGATGATAGGGCTAGGCTAGAAGTTAACGAATACCCCCGATTTGTCGGGGGTATTTTGTTGCCAGATTGACGAAACGGTCGGTTTGTGGTACAATGAAAACATTGATTGTCTTTTTAGTAAGCGGTAGATCGTTAATAAATCAAAATTATTTCAGTGCACGTATTTAGATCTCGAATTATCGGGATGGCACTATAGTCAATCTACCCTAGCTTGATTATGGTGCCATCCCTGGACCCGGGGACGCATCAGACATTAACCTGTCTATTAGTTTGGGAATATGTTCGAAAAGAGATGTCGTAATGGCTGAAGATCAAAAACAATTTATCCGCGACTACTTAGCAAACAAATCTGATGTTGGGAAGGTATTAGCATATCAGCTGTCAGCGTTCCTTAAGGAAAAATCATATCCGGATAATATTATATCCGAGTTGCTTAACTTCTTATTAGGAAAAGGGGAGGCACCAGCAGATTGTATGTTTCGAATGTATTTCGAGCTTCTCATGGAAGGCCATCTCGATGGCAATGAGTGTTGCCCTACGTCACCATTTAATGCTGATTATTGCTCGACCAACAGCGCCGAACTTTTGGCATACAAAAAGTCGTTTCGTGAGGCTTGCCTAGCACTTCTTGCCGAAAGCAAGTGAAACTGGCCTGCCGATATGGGTTTTTCCAGATCGGCAGGCAATAAGGCCCCTATCTTATACGTGCACGATGAAATAGTTGATTTATTCGATACAGGTTGCGTTTTAAGATGTCAAATGTTATAATTCGTGACATATTATTAATCATATCGAGAACTCGACAGTGGCAGAATCAAACTGGACCATAGAAGAGGTTACGATATAGCACAAGAAGGAAACCAAATGGTTAAAGCAGAAGCAAAAACCGAACAAGCTCCACATATTCGTATTCGCTTAAAAGCCTACGATTATAAGGTCATTGACCAATCAGCAAAACAAATTATCGACACGGCAATTCGAACTGGCGCATCTGTCGCTGGTCCAGTGCCATTACCTACACGCCGCAGTACATTTACAGTAGTTAAGTCACCACATGTCTACAAAAAAGGTGGTGAGGCATTTGAAATGCGTGTTCACAAGCGTTTGATCGATATCACTAACGCTACACCAAAGACTATCGACAATTTGCAAAACCTCAGCCTACCAGCTGGTGTTGATGCCGAAATTCGAATGTAATAGATATATTAATAATAAAAATACCCCCTTATTGGGGGTATTTTTGGATGAGCTGCATTTAGGTTGTTGCTAATATCGCATTGATCTGAGCGTTAGCAATCCAAACGTCCATGAATAGTATATATATCAGTAGAATTGTCCAATAGAGAGTTTGTTTTGTTAGCTTGAATGTAATAAATTTATTCGAATCTTTTGATAATCTAAAGGACTTAAATACAGGAGATTGCTTTCGGGCTCCTTTTGCTTTAGCAGGCTTTTTTTTGATTAATAATTCTTTTTTTGCCGTCATATTACTCCTAATTGATAAATAAGATAGATTCATTATGCTACTAGATGGTAATAAGCGCAAGCAGAATGATATTATTGTCATGGCTTTAATTTTGCAATATTTTTGATATACTTGACTACATGATGAAAACCTTAGGTCGTAAGAAAAAGCGAATTTACCGTAAAGTTATTATTGGAGCATTATTAATACTGCTAATTGGGGCATTTTGTTATTGGTTTTTCCAAATTAAACAGTTCACAACAGATGTAAAAGTCCAAGAACCTGAAACCACTGGCTCGAAGACTACCGAAGCCGAGAATAATATTATTCATTTTGCGGCTATGGGTGATATGTTGGCGCATGATACGATTATTGCAAACGCCAAGACTAGTACTGGTTATGATTTTGCTCGTTATTTTACAAATATTAGATCTAGTTATTCAGACGCAGATTTAATTTTTTGCAATCAAGAAGGTCTTAGCTCTGGAGAAGAATACGTAATCAGTGGTTATCCTGCATTTAATGCGCCCATTAAATACTCTGCCGATTTACAATCTGGTGCTGGTTGCAACATGATTAACTTGGCTAATAACCACATGGGCGACAAAGGTGTCAGTGCAACTAACGCCACCATCGATAACTGGGCTAGTCTGAAGCCGTTATTAATTAGTGGTGCTAATAAAAGTGCTGATGATCAAAATAAGGTCAGCTATGCAACGATAAATAATATAAAGGTTGGCTACGTTTCGTTTATGGATTTTAATAATAATACCGATACGCCAAGCTACAGTGTGAATAATTATCACGATGATGCATTACTCCGTAATTTAATGTCTCAGGCTCGTGCTAACGCCGATGTAGTGATTGTCTCTCTTCATTGGGGAATTGAAGACTCGGCAGTTCTTAGTGATGATCAGCGCAATACTGCCGAACTGGTTAGCTCTCTTGGTGCCGATGTAATTATTGGTACGGGCCCTCATGTATTGCAGCCTGTGCATATTGTTGATCGTGCAGATGGTGGTAAGACTGTTATTTGGTATTCGTTAGGTAATATGCTGTCTTCGCAACTTACTATCCAAGAGCTAATCGGTGGTATCGCTCAGTTTGATATTGTTAAAGGCGACGATGATAGAATATCCGTCAATAACCTATCGTTTATACCAACTTATATGCATTACGAATGGACTGCCGACCAGGCTGCTACTAGTGATTATCTATCACGTAAAAACGTAATGATATATCCGTTAAATGATGCCGCCGTGCCTCTATCAAAATCGTTATTTAATACTACGATAGGTGACCAAAAGCAATATGTAATTAACACCTTGGGTGCGGACGTTGTAGTTAAATAGCACCGTTGGATCGCAATGTACTCAGCGCGGTCTGCAAGTATGGCCAAGCTTCGTCAAGCGTTAATCCGCTTTCATGCAAGGCAGTTGCTAATTCTATACCAACATAACGAAAGTGCCATGGCTCGTATTGATAACCAGTTATGTCGACTTTGTCTTCGGCATATCGGAGAATAAAGCCATACTTATAAGCGTTATTTTCTAGCCATTTACCGTCGGTAGTGTCTCCAAAGCATGCCTCTAAATAACATTCGCGCGAAACAGTGCTAATGTCGACAGCCAATCCTAACTGATGCTCGCTTTGTCCAGGACGAGCTACGGACTGATTAGCTTCGTACTCGCCATAGGCACTGACGGAGCTATTGAAATAAAACTCTTGTAAGCTAGCTGATCGATAGCCGCTGCCAATTAACAGCTGGTTACTTGCTGTCGCTGCAGCATCAAAAAGATTTTTTAAAGGCTGTTCAATATCAGCTCGAATTGACCGTTCCTCGTCGCTTTTATCTTCGCGAGTAGCAACCCCAGGGATAATTAAGTTAGCTGGTATATAGTCGGTTGATATTGACCTCGCTTTGCTAACTAAGGTCCAGATACTACTAGCCTGATCATAATCATCAACAATAGCCTGGATTCTTTGAGCTCCAGGTAGCGTTATATAGACTGGTTGTTTGCGTTTTGCTTCTTTGGCTGCGGCCGCAGCCTTCTCGGCGTTAGCTTTGTCGATTTCCGCCTGTTTTTCTTGCTGATTATGATACTGAGTACTTAAATATGAAAAACTATAATAACCAGTAAAACCAATAACAATAATACCAATAAGTATCAGGTACTTTTTGATTAGCGATTTTTTTCGTTTTCTATAACTACGTCTGTCTATAACCATAATGGTAATTATTATATCACAATTATGCAGCCATAATATTGACTCTCAACAGATAGTGTGCTACTATTAACCGGTAACTTATTAGAAAATAACAAACGATTCTTGG
>CAZHGY010000008.1:0-27810 GCA_964532235.1 uncultured Saccharimonas sp. (SeqCode)
CCTGGCACGCCACTAATCCAGCCACTACCGTTTTGCCAGAACCAACATCACCTTGCAATAATCTGTTCATAGGGGTCGCTTTTTCCATATCCTGAATGATATCCCAGGCAGCTCGACGCTGAGCTCCAGTTAGATTAAAAGGAAGATTCTTTACAAAACAAGCAACCAGTGGCTGGTTAAATGGAATATGCCAGCCATTCAACTTGGAATTTTCTTGTCGATTTAGTTGGCTGGCTAGTGTCAGCTGAAATAATTCCTCAAAGGCTAGCCTCTCTCGCGCTCTTTCGACATCTATTATCGAATCTGGGAAATGCATACCCAAGACCGCTTGACTGCGTGACAGTAAATGTTCACTTTTTATTATTTCTTCTGGCAATGTTTCGGGTAACGTTGTGATTATTGGTCTTAATTGAACTAGTATCTTTCTCACTAAAGCCGTTTTTAGGCCATGGATCGAACGATAGACTGGCAATAATCTGTCTGTTTGAATCGGCATATCTTTGACTAATTCGCAGCTTGGATTAGTTAGCTGGTAATGATTATAATTAAATTCAAATACGCCAGAAAAATAAAATTCCTCGCCAGACTTTAATTGAGTCTCACGATACGGTTGATTAAACCAGACAGCTTGAATTTTGCCAGTATCATCAGCTAAAGTCGCCGTCGTTATACGTAGGCCACGTCGCACAGGCCGAGTTGCAATCTTTTCGCATTTTGCAACCAATGTTACTTTTCCCGGTGCAATATCGGATATCCTGGTGATATGCGAAAAATCTTCGTGCCTATATGGCAAAAAACCTATTAGATCACTTACATCATTAATTCCAGCTAAAGAGAACTGACTTGCAACTTTTGGCCCCACACCCCTTACTCTTGAAAGCGGCATTGAGTAGCCCATAGTCTAACCCTCGGCAACTATAGATTTCACTTTTCTAAATCTAGCGTCTAGGACATCCTTAGTTTTTGCTTCAACTCTAATTCTAAATAACTGACGCTCATTCTGCGATTGACGAACCGATATAAATCCGTCAGCGCCAAAGTCTAAATATGCGCCGTCCAGATTAACCTGCTTTGAATCTGGGAAAGCATCATACAGCCTGCTAAAGACTGTTGCTGGATTCTTGGCTTCCATTGATTCCTCTGGTGAAGCATAAAATACGGTCACACTATCAATTAATTCAGATAATTTACGACCACAATCGCCAACCAACTTTATTGTCTTTAGTGCAGCAAATAATCCATCATCAATGTTGTAATTGTCTGAAAACATAATATGACCAGCAAACTCAGATCCCATCACACCGCCCTGGTCACGAAGAACGCGTTTATAAAATGGGTTGCCGACTCGCATCATTACTGGATTACCACCTGATTTTTTAATAAAAGTAGGCACTGCCTTAGAAAAACGTAAATCATAATATACATTGCCAGACTTAGTCTTCAGCTCCTGTTGAGCTAACAAAACCGTCAGCATATCAATTGGTACTATTCTGCCCAGATCATCAACAAAGTTAGCACGATCGGCATCGCCATCAAAAAATACACCAAAGTCAGCCGAATTCTGTTTAACCCTATTAATTAGTGCGTCGAAATTAGCCAAATCATGAGGATTAGCTGGATGATTAGGAAAATTACCGTCTGGCACAGTAAATAGTTCATCGACCTTTAGACCTAAGTTCGCAAACACTGGCGTTCCAGATATCGCACCAACTCCATTACCATAATCAGCAACTATCTTTAATGGCACTAACTTCCCAACTACTGTTGTAATATGTGCTACATAATCATCTAAAATATCCTTCTGTATCTCTTTACCGATATTCGATACGGCTGAATCAAACCCCAATTCTACCAAAGCTTTTAGATTATTTAGCCCACTCGATTCATCAAGTTGAACTACGTTTTTATCAATAACCTTAAATGCATTATCGCCACCAGGGTTATGAGAGGCTGATATCATGATTCCGCCATCATAGCCGTAGCTTGCGACCGCAAAGTTTAGCATTGGCGTTGTACACATACCAATATTCAAAACATCCGCCCCGCCATCGTTAATACCTCTTATTAACTCCGCCGATAAAGAAGGCGATGAGTTACGCATATCGCGACCAACAATAATCACTTTGGCTGAGAAATATTGGACAACCGCACGACCCACCAGATAGGCTAGACTCTCATTAATTTCACCCGGATAACTACCTCGAATATCGTATGCCTTAAATGCCGATAAATTCATATCCCCCCTGATTTATTATTTTACTAACACAAAGTTGTTCTTGCCTTTTTTTATAAGACTAAGACTATCAATGGTCTGGTCAGCGGAAATTTTTTCACCATTAATCATTATGGCTCCGCCGCTAATTAAGCGTTTAGCGTCGCCACTGCTCGATGCGATACCAGCACCTACAATCGTTTCAACCACAGATCTGCCAACAGGTTGAACTGGTATTTCGGCGGCTAGTATATCCAAGTCATCATTCGCCAATGCTTTAAAGTCTAGCCCACCAAACAATACAGCCGTTACACGCTTGACACTGTCTGTTCGGTCAACTCCATGAACCAACTCAGTGACAGCCGTGGCCAAAGCCTTTTGAGCGACACGTGCACTTGGGTCAATATTAGTTTGCTGTTCTATCTGCTCTATATCTTCTTTAGGTAATAAGGTAAACACCTTAAGATAGTCAATAACACCGCCATCGTCAACATTTAGCCAGAATTGATAAAACTTATATACGCTAGTTTTTTCGGAACTCAGCCAAACCGCACCGTCTTCCGACTTACCAAACTTCTTGCCGGTCGCATGATTCATGATTAGTGGATTAGAATACACATTCGCCTCTTGGCCTTCAACTCTTCTAATCAAATCGACTCCAGCAATACAATTACCCCATTGATCAGCACCACACAGCTGCAGTGTAACCCCAAAATTGCGATATAGATATAAGAAATCATATGCCTGCATTAAAGAATAACTAAACTCAGCATAACTTATACCAGCGCCATCCGCCGCTAAACGTGATTGCACAAACTCACGACTAAGCATTTGGCTCATTGGTACATTAGTGCCGACTTCGCGCAAAAAATCCAAAAAGTTTATATCCTTAAACCAATCATAATTGTCAACAACCATAAAGTCTTTACCGCTAAATACTTTCGAGTATTGTGTAGCAATCTCTGCCTTATTTTTGGCAATCTCATCAAATGACTTTTGGTCACGTGCGTTTTTTTTGCCATCTGGATCACCAATTAGACCAGTAGCACCACCAACTAATAAAAATGCCTTGTGCCCATGATCAATAAAATGACGTACCATCATTGCAGCAGCTAGATTACCAATTTGCATTCCATAAGCACTAGGGTCAACACCAAAGTAAAACGATAATGGCGCCCCATCTAAAACCGATATATCATCAAGTGTAGTCTGATTGACAAATCCGCGCCAAATAAGTTCTTCTGATAGTTTCATCTATTCTCCGTCCATTATTAAGTCTTATCTGATAGTATAACAAATACTTATTAATATGCACATGGGCGATTAAATATGGCTATCTAGTTTTTAGTGGTATAATTATGTTTAATAATGTTTATGGGGATAAAATCTGTGGCAAAGAAAATAGCCAATAAAATAGCTAAAAAGACGCGCAAGTTGAGTGTGTATTCTAACCTATCTAATAGAAAAAAGGCTTCTAATAAAGATGCTCTATCAGCTAAAGATGCCCAATATTTAGCATCTCTACCAAAACATTCTTACAAACGAATGCTCTGGCACCTAAGCCCAAAGCGATTTTTTGCTTATTGGTTCAGTAAAAAGGGAGCTATCCGCGCACTAAAGATACTCGGCGTATTTGCAATAGTTATATGTTTATTCATCGGTGGACTTTTCGCCTATTTTCGTAAAGATTTAGATGCAATCCGGCCTAGCGAATTAGCAAAAAACGTCCAAAGTACAGTCAATACATATCTTGACCGGAACGGTGTTGTACTGTGGGAGGATAAGGGTGCTGGTAATTATAAGCTAGTGGTTGAAAGCGCTGATATCAGTACATACCTAAAGCAAGCAACTGTCGCTATCGAAGATAAAGATTTTTACAAGCATAGTGGCATAAGTATATCGGGACTTGTCCGTGCAACATTGAATAACTTAATGGGTGGTAGTACTCAGGGTGGCTCGACTTTGACTCAACAACTAATCAAGCAAGTATTCTTCTCAAGTGATTCAACAAAGCGTGGCTTAAACGGTATTCCTCGCAAGATTAAAGAGATTATTCTTGCCATCGAAGTAGAACGAATGTACAACAAAGACCAGATATTGACGCTATATCTAAATGAGTCTCCTTACGGCGGACGTCGTAACGGAGTAGAATCTGGTGCTCAAACATATTTTGGCAAATCAGCCAAAGACCTTACTATCGCTGAAGCTGCCTTGCTTGCTGCAATACCGCAAAACCCCACGGTCTATAACCCATATAATGTCGAAGGGCATGAAGGATTGATATCACGCCAGCATACAGTAATCGATAACATGTTAACAATGAAGTATATTACCAAAGCACAAGCAGTAGAGGCAAAGGCATACCCTATCATAGATCACATCAACCCAGAATCTGATCAATATACAGACATTAAAGCCCCTCACTTTGTACAGATGGTTAGAGCACAATTAGAAGATGAGCTCGGCAGCAGCGTGCTAGGTAGTGGCGGTTTGAAAATAACGACTACATTAGACTACAGGATTCAGAGCGTATTAGAGCAGGCTATGGCAGAAGAGTTTGCATCCGACGATCCATATATTTATGGATTTACAGATGGTGCAGCTACAGTAGAAGATGTAAAAACTGGCCAAATAATTGCTCTTATGGGTAGCCGCGACTTTAATTACCCAGGCTTTGGACAAGATAATGCCGCCTTGTCATTTATTCAGCCAGGATCAAACATTAAGCCATTTGTTTACACTGAGCTATTCGAGAAAAAGGCAACTGGTCAGCTACAGTTTGGAAGCGGAAGTATTCTGCGCGACGAGAATATCGATACTATATACGGAGCTGATGTAGATAATGATGATTTTCAATTCCTTGGTGATATCACCATACGTCAAAGTCTAGCAACATCACGTAATATTCCAGCCATTAAAGCAATGAAGGTTTCGGGCGTCTCCACCACTATCGATACTATTCATGCCATGGGTGGAACTAGCTATTGCACAAATGGTAATGATACGACTGTTGGATTAGCGGCTGCAATCGGTGGTTGCGGTGTAAAGCAAGTTGATTTAGTTAATGCCTATGCTACGCTCGCACGCCAAGGTGTTTACAAGCCACAATCTACAGTTCTAGAAGTAAAAAATAGCAATACAAATAAGGTATTAAAAAAATGGATCGATACCGCTGGTACTCAGGTTGTCGATAAACAATCAGCCTATGTAACCAGCGACATTTTAGCTGACGCTAATGCCCGTGGATCCTTCACCAATGCTGGCGAACACGGATTTACTATTGCCGGGATAAAGACTGGGACAAAGACTGGAACATCCGATACGGGTGGCCATGCAAAAGATCTATGGATGTCTAGCTTTAGCCCTGTCATCGCTATGACCGGCTGGTTAGGTAATCCTGATACCTCAGTATTAAAAACTGGGAACTCTCATATTATTGGTAAGATGATTGAGAAAGTTATGCTATATGCCCATAACGAGATTTATGCGCCACAAGGACTGTGGACAACTGACGAATGGTTCTCGCAACCTACTGGAATTCAACGAATTGATAGCGAAGTCTATCCATCATGGTGGGATAAATCATCAGCTCAAACAACCGTACAGATGGATTTTGACAAATTATCTAAGTACAAGGCCACCACTTATACTCCTACTGCCGCCAAGATAACAATGGATGTTACAAAAACTATAGATCCAATAACCAAGAAAGAAGTGTACATTGCCCCGAATGGCTATGACGCATCAAAAGATGACAATAAGCATCTTGCGACCGATATATTACCAACTATATCAATTTCGATCGAGTCAACCGATCCAAAGGTTTCACTACTCGATAAGAACACTTATACTGTCACTATAACACCTACAATTAACACAAATACAACATACCCAATTACTGCAATCGAGATATTGGTCGATGGAGTATCGGTTAGTTCATCAACAACAGCCACTCCGTTCGTTTATACCCATACTGTCGCTGCCACTGATTCGGCAAAGACGTTGTTGATAACTGCGACCGTAACCGACGCTGGGCTATATTCAGCAACAACCAGTACAGATGCGAGCATCTCTGTTAGCTTCCCTGCTCATAAGTAACCTAAAAAGGTTTATTGCTTATTCACCAAGTCAATTATGTTTTGCTCAGACTGAGCTGACTTTGGTCGACTCCGATTAAAGCTGTTGCGGTTTTTTGTTCGGCTACCCCTAGGATACTTGGTATTTACGGTCTTTTCTTTAGGCCCAGACGAAAACTTCTGCTTATTAGTAATTATTGGACGATCTGGGTTGGATAATTTAGCAAACATCATCTTACCAGCTGCAGTCTGTAAACCGCGGATAAACTCAATTTCAACAGTTTTACCTATCTGAGAGCTTGCATGCTCGACTACAACCATCGTACCGTCAGTTAGGTGTCCTACTGCTTGGTGGCTGTCCTGACCCTTGCCAGTAAGCTCAAGGCGCATTTTTTCACCTGGGAGATGTGTCATACGCAGATTCATCGCCAAATCGTTTACGTTTAAGACATTAATCTTTTCAACCTGTGCCACTTTATTAAGATTGTAATCAATCGTGCAAATTGATCCGTGATATTTTTTTGCAAGTTTCAATAGGCGCTCATCGACACCCTCTTCGGCCTTGCTACCATCTTGAAATATAGATACCTTAACGCTAGACATAGCCTGTAACTCCGACACCACATCCAGACCATGCCTTGCACGACTACGTTTCTCGCTATCGGCATTATCAGCCATATATTGTAATTCGCCAATCACACTTCTGGGGACACTAAGCTCCCCATTGATAAACCCTGATTCGGCAACTGCCAAGATACGCCCATCAATTAGAACTGAGGTATCAACAAATATTGGCCTTACTTCCTTTTTATGCGATAATTTTTTTGTATTTACCATTACCAGATATGTTATTTGTACTAATATAATAATTAATAATACCGTGTCAATACTTGTCATAATATTCCTTTATTTTTGTAAATAGTCGATGAGTGCAGTTCGTAGATCACCAACTCCTTTAATAAATTTATCTTTCGCAGCTGATTTTGGGGCGATGGCCTGGATAAAGCCTAACTTTTTTGCCTCTGCAACCCTGCGGTCAACTGATGCCACCGAACGAATCTCACCACCTAGTCCAACTTCACCGAATACGACTATTCCATCTCCTATCCGCCTACCAGCGGCAGCGCTAGCAATTGCCATACAAATCGCCAAATCCGCCGCTTGATCATTCAGCTTCAAACCGCCCACAACATTTATGTATATGTCTTTATCGCTTAGATTTAATTTCGTACGACGCTCGAGAACCGCAATAAGTAAGTTTAGTCTATTCATATCGAATCCACTAGCTGTACGCTTTGGATAGCCAAAGCTAGTCGGATTAACTAGCGCCTGTATTTCGACTAATAACGGTCGCGTACCTTCAATTGTCGCTAAAACTACCGACCCATCTGAGTTCTGGCGTTCTGCAAGCAATGCCGCCGATGGATTCTCCACTAGCCTAAGTCCTTCTTGCTGCATTTCAAAAATCGCCGCTTCATTAGTCGATCCAAAACGATTCTTGGCGGCCCGAATAATCTTGAACCCGCCATATCGATCACCTTCAAACTGCAATACAACATCAACCAGATGTTCTAATACCTTTGGGCCAGCAATACTGCCTTCCTTAGTCACATGACCGACCAAAATAACCGCTGCACCAGACTGCTTTGCGGCCCGAATAATTGCATTGCTAGCATTTGTAATCTGCGAAACCGTGCCTGGTGCGGAAGTAATATCGTCTAAAGCTAATGTTTGAATTGAGTCAATAATTACTAGCCTGTAATGGCCAGAACGAACCGTAGCCGCAATATCATCAGCACTCGTGCTAGATACAAAACTCAGCTGTTCACTTTTTTCAGCTCCCAGACGTTCAGCCCTTAGCTTGACCTGCCCAGCCGACTCTTCGCCACTAGCATATAATACTGCTTCGGCTTTGGCGACAAAAGCTGATACTTGTAATAATAATGTACTCTTGCCGATCCCTGGTTGCCCAGCCATTAATATTACACTACCAGGCAAGATTCCGCCGCCAAGAACATCGTCTAGGTCCGCAAAGCCAGTCAACAACCTCTGCGAGCTTTCTTTGTTTGATATCGATCCCATCGTTTGTGCGATCAATACCTTGCCAGAACTCTCACTACGCGCAACAACAGATTTACCACTACTTACAGATAGCTGCTCAACTAATGAATTCCATTTACCACAGTTATCACATCTACCACTCCACTTTGAATAAACAGATCCACAACTTTGACATATAAACTGAGATTTTGATTTAGCCATTATATTCATTATAGCTTATATCGACGGAGCTGGGGCGAGTGAACTATCCAGACTGTTATATAGCTTCTTAGACTCAGTGGCAATCGAGTTATATTGATTCAGCAAAGAATTATACTCTTTTACATTGTTATTAACATTTGTTCTTGTAGATTCCAACGATGATATCTTATTAACTAATTCTGACCTCTCATTATCGAATTGATCCTGAGTATCAAAAAAGTTTTTATTAGCCCTATAATTAAAATTATCTATATCACTATTTAATTGACTCACAGATTTATTGTAGGCCGCTGAAGCAAGTGTGATCTGTTCACCTAATGTGTCGAGTTGACTGTAAATTGTATCAGCCTTCTCGCGTAAAACCTCAAAAGCGCTTAGATATTTTTGATTTAATGCGACAACTTTTTGTCGACTTATAAAGTATTTTTGATAGTAAGCTTCTAGTTCTGGGCTTATACTGGCAACCTCAGTGCCAATAACAGAATGTAGCTCATTATCTAACTGTCCAGGCTCAGTACGCGCATATAAATCTATCTTAGACTTAAAGTCCGCATCATCTTTTATTTTTCTGTATTCTGCTTCTAATAAGATATTTAACTTTGCCTTTTCATCATCGCTTAACCGAGCATATATTGCATGCAATGTCTCGTGAACCGCAGTTACTTCACGTATACCATCTAGTTTAGTGTCTTGTACGTCATAGATATATATCCGATTATTAGCATAGCATCCTAATATAGATGTGACGTTTTCGACGCTGCCGCAAACTGAATTGAACGTTTGCGTACCATCTAGTTTCGGCCTACTTGCAAGATATATAAACTTGCCATCTTTATTAAGTCCGGTTCTAGTCGCAAAATAGCTAATCTCTTCAGTCGGGTAATACGACCACACAATTAGCTGATCACTAATGAACTGACGGTTTAGAATTACTAATAAAACTAAGGAAAAAGCCATTAAGCAAGTTATTATTGATAATATTTGCTTCGGTTTAATGTAAGTTTTATTACGCATTACCCCTACCCTGCTTTTAGCTTTTAACTTTATTCTTCAGCTTGTTGAACGGCATCAATTAGGCTATCTTCAATGTTCTTATGTTTTGCAACTGGAGCAGCAGCAACCTTATTAATGGTAATTTGCTTAATATCCAATTCATACCCAGTTAAGCGACTAGCTAATCGAACATTCTGACCAGCTCGGCCAATTGCAATTGACTGCTGATCTTCTGTCACAAAAACAGTAGCACGCTTTGTGTTTTTATCGATTTCAACATTCGCTATATCAGCTGGACTAAGTGCGTTCTTTACGAATTGTTCGTCGTTGCTATCAAAAGCGATAATATCAATTTTCTCCTGATCACCAACCTCATTCATAACTGATTGCACACGCGTGCCGTGGCCACCCACGAACGTGCCGACTGGATCAACGCCAGGAACAGTGCTGGTAACGGCAAGTTTAGTTCTACGACCAGCTTCACGAGCGATAGCTTTAATCTCAACCGCACCAGTATCAATCTCTGGCACCTCTTGTCGAAATAAATATTCAATGAACTGTTCACTACCACGACTCAAAATTAATTGCGGACCGCGATTATCACGTTCTATATCCTTAATTAACACCTTGATTCGGCTACCAACATTATAGAATTCACCTTGAATTTGTTCACTCTGGGGAATAATACCAACCGTCTTACCGACATCAACACGAACTACTCGTGGCTCAACGCGTTGGACTGTACCGCTAACAACTGTACCGATTTTGTCTTCGAATTCAGTCAAAACCGCTTCGCGCTCAGCTTCACGTAATCTTTGAATCACAACCTGTTTAGCAGTTTGGGCCGCCACACGACCAAATGTAGTTACTTCAAATTCTTCTTCGATAATATCGCCAACGACAGCATCTTTTTTCTGTTTTTTGGCATCTGATAGGCTAATCTCAACAGCACTAGAGCCAACTTCTTCAACAACTTCTCGAGCCACAAATACTTTCGCTGTGCCATCATTAACATTTAGCTCACAACGCACATCCTGGTCACGCTCACCGTTATCTCGACGCCAGGCAGCAGCAATAGCCTGTTCAATAACAGCTAAAACTGTCTCCTCGGGTAAATTCTTTTCTTCAGCAATAGTATGAACTGTTAAAACTAGCTGTTTAACATTAATCTCATCCATATTTTTCTCCTTATTGATGCTTTAATATTGAAAAAATCGACCTGCCGGCCGATATAATTGCAATGTACTAAATATCAGTATACAACACGGTTATTCGGTTGGCAATAACTGATTTGGGCATTTTTTCAGTATATTTTTTATTGCGTCATATTCAGCTCGTGTTAGCCAAAGGCCGTACTTTTGTTTGACCGCAATTTGTCGAGCAACATACTGACATCTGAACGATTTATTAGGTGGAAGCCAAGTCGCGGCATCACCATCGCTTTTTTGCATGTTTGTCGGGCCATCAACCGCCAGCAACTCAACTGGGTCATTAGCCATCGATACTCTTTGCTCCTGTGTTAGTAATTGAGCGCCTTTTTGCCAAGCATCGGACAATGCAACAACATGATCGATTTGGATATCGTCACTACTACCACTGCCACGTTTAAATTGGATGGTTTTACCCGAATACGGATCAATTAATATGCCGCTGGTGACGTTGCAGGCCTTATCAATAATTACTTTGGTCAAATCGCGATTTAATATGATATTTCTGGTGTCACAACCTGATTGCGTAGCCCAACCAGACCCAAACTTATCTCTAGAATATCCAGAATTAGAGGCACGACCCTTAATTAATAATACGTTTAGTGCATCGATCGCCAGACTAGCTGTCGTCGCACCCTTAACTTCGCTACTATCATCCTTGGTAGGTCTGCCAAACGTCGAAGCTGATACAGCTAACATCACTGTAATCCCGATTAGGAGAGTTAAAGCTAATAAAGTTCTTCGTTTTTTATAGACATCGTCCATAGTTCTATTATGCATCAAGAGCAAGATGGTACAATGGACTCTATGCAAACTGTTTCTAGATTAATCAAAAAGTTCGCTCCGTCCGACTATAATTTATCGTTAAATATCAATCGTTCAAATCGTTCATTCTATGGAACGGTTGAGATACTTGGCGAATCTAAACCCGATACTAGCGACATTATACTTCATAGTAAAGATCTAGATATTAAATCTATTACTGTCGACAATGAAGTTGCAAAATATTCCTTTAATACAAACGATGAATTATCTATTTACGGATATGCCGCTGGAAATAATAAACATAAAGTGATTATTACTTTTAGCGGTAAGATATCTGATGCAATGCACGGTTTGTATCCATGTTATTACAATCATAATGGGGTCAGAAAAGAGATATTAGCTACTCAATTCGAAAGCCATCATGCCCGAGAGGTATTCCCATGCATTGATGAGCCAGAATCAAAGGCAGTATATAGTCTAACCTTGATCTCGGAGCCCAACGTAGCCGTTCTAGGCAATATGCCAGTTAAAACACAAAATAATAAAAATAATAAAATGATTACCACCTTCGAGGCTACTCCTCCAATGAGTAGCTATTTATTAGCCTGGGTTATTGGTGATATGCACAAAATAACGGGAAAAACTAAAAGTGGGGTTGACGTAAATATTTGGGCCACACCAGCTCAAACTGATGCCAGTCTAGGTTTCGCTCTCGACATTGCCACTAGAACCATTGATTTCTTTGACGAGTATTTCGACACCCCATACCCTTTGCCAAAATGCGACCACGTTGCGCTACCCGATTTTTCTTCTGGTGCAATGGAAAACTGGGGGTTAATCACTTATCGTGAATCAGCCCTGTTGGTTGAACCTGACGTTACATCAATCGCCAGCCGACATTATGTCGCTACTGTTATTGCTCATGAATTAAGCCATCAGTGGTTTGGTAACTTAGTAACTATGAAGTGGTGGAATGATTTATGGTTGAATGAAAGTTTTGCATCATTAGTAGAATACACTGCAGTCGAAGCTCTAGAGCCAAGTTGGAATATCTGGCTCGATTTTGCCTGTTCGGAGACTATATATTCATTAAGACGCGATTCTCTTGAGGGAGTTCAGCCAGTCCAATCCGACGTTAGTCACCCTGACGAAATTAGCACACTTTTTGATGGTGCAATCGTATACGCTAAGGGCTCGCGTTTGCTACAAATGTTGCAACATTATATCGGTAATGACGCTTTTCAAGCTGGCCTCAAAAGCTACTTTAAAAAATACGCCTATAAGAATACCGAGGCGAAAGATCTGTGGAATGAATTCAGTGCCGCAAGTGATAAAGATATTGCGACATTTATGACTAAATGGATTAAACAGCCTGGGTTTCCAGTTCTGCATGCCGCTATAGACGGAGATAGTATCAAACTAGATCAGGAAAAATTAGTTAGCCGACTTGGCAAAAAAACACAGATGCTGTGGCCGGTGGTACTAAATACTAACCATCCCGAGGCGCCAAAACTTCTTGATAAGAAGTCCATAAAAATTGCCAATAATAATCTGCCAATTAGATTTAACATCGGCGGCTATGCTCACTATATAACCCATTATGATCCGCAGTTGATGAGTGGTTTGATATCTCAGATCACAAAAGGCGAAATGCCTATAATTGATCGCCTGCAATTGCTGCACGAACAGACCATGTTAGCAAATGCTGGAATAATTGATAGCGCTGAGTTGATCCCATTAATTTGTGCCTACAAAAACGAGACCTGCGAGCCGGTTTGGGATATGATCAGCCTAGCAATTGGAAACCTAAAGAAGTTCGTAGAAGATGACCCAGCCGCTGAAAATAAATTGAAGCAGCTTGCGGCCGACTTAGCCAAATTCCAATATGCCAGGCTAGGGTGGAAACACATCGACAACGAGCCAGAAGCTGACACCAAGTTACGCGTTATAATTATTAGCCTGATGGTATATGCCCAAGACCCGATGGTTATCAAACTAGCTACGGATGAGTTTGTGTCAACACCAATAGAACAAATCGACCCTGATTTACGAGATATAATAATTTCAACAATGGTCAAGTATAAATATAGTAAAAAACTCGTAGCCGACTTATTCGATCAATACAAGTCAACATCTTCCGTTGAGTTGCAGCAAGATATCTGCCTCGGCCTAACCGCAACGAATAACGCTACAACGATAAATTTGTTGCTCAAATCGATAAAAGATAAGAATTCAATCCGAAACCAAAACGCCTTTTTGTGGTTCATATATTTGATACGAAATAAGCATTCGCGAGATATCGCCTGGCTATGGCTGCGTAATAACTGGACATGGATTGAAGAGACATTTAAGGGCGACAAAAGCTACGACGACTATCCACGCTATGCCGCCACCGCATTATGCAACGATCAGCAGCTTAAGGAATATATCGACTTTTTTACGCCATATAAGTCTGAACCGGCCCTAAAAAGAGTCATCGAGATAGGCATAAACGAAATCCGAGATCGCGCCGACATAATATCACACGATAAACAGTCGGTTATTAAAGCTTTATTGAATCTCTAGGTATTGTTCTACCATCGGCGGCTGTCCAATGACTGATATAACCGCCAACTGCATGTCCATGTCCAAAATATGGTTTGATTGCATATAAAAATTAGCTGCAAACTTCATTTGGTTTAGCTTTTTATTAGTAATCGCTGCTAAACCACCACCTTGGTCGAGCTTTTTACGATATTTTACTTCAGTGAAGAACAACGTATTCTTATATTTGGATACAATATCGATTTCACAGTATTTAGTTTTCCAATTACGATCTATTGTCTGATGCCCAAGTCTAACCAAATAGTTTGCTGCCACGTTTTCTGCATTATCACCTATTCGCTTCGTTGAAAGTGAAGGCGCGCGTCCTCCATTCTGCGCCAAAACTCCTGCAGCCCAAGTTTGGCAAGGCGCCGGGGCCCTTGTCAAACCTGGAGTGAAGCCGTTTTGGCCAGAATCGGAGGCAAGCGACTGACATATCGCGCGATACTTTTTCAGTGGCGCAAACGATAATCTATGTAACGGCGTAACGCCCAGTTTATCAATAGCGGCAGAATGTTTGGACGTGCCATAGCCGACGTGTTGCTCGAATCCGTAACCTGGGCTTGCCTTTGCCTGCTGGGCCATATAATCATCACGCGCAACTTTGGCTATAATCGACGCGGCCGAGACCGATGGTACTAATAAGTCAGCTTTTTTCATTAAAGTCACAAATTTACCTTTGTTAGTGTCTTTTAAAAAATTCACAGTACCATCAATGATTATTTCGTCGTAATATGTATTAATTTGCTCGACTGCCCGCTTGGTTGCCAAAACTAATGCCTGCGATAGACCAACCTCATCCAATTCTGCTGCCGTTACCCAGCCAAGCCCAAAACCAGACGCTTTTTGTCGTATTTCCGTATCTAGACGCACGCGCTGAGATTTTGTCAACTTTTTGCTATCAGTTAGCCCATCAATTTGGGCTCCACCCAAGACCACAGCGCCAACTACTAATGGCCCCGCCCACGAACCTCTGCCAACCTCATCAATTCCAAGTATCATAGCATTAAGTATATACGACGATTGATAGTAAGATACATAACATTTACAATAATCTTAACAGTCACAAAAAACCGCCAGAACGACGGTTTTTAGTATAGCTTAAATTAACCCTTAAGCTTCAGCGTGTCTAGCTTCGACTTCAGCAGCTTTGGCGTCTAGCTCAGCTTGTTCAGCGGCTTTTTCGGCGGCTTTAGCTTCGGCGTCAGCTTTAGCGAGTTCTTTCATACGAGCTTCTTCGGCTTCGGCAGCGACGTCTACAACATCATTAACGCCTTCACGATCAAAGTTCTGGTTTTTCAGACGAGCACTCTTACCACTGCGATTGCGTAGATAGCTTAGGAAGTTACGGCGAACATTTGAACGACGTACTATCTCGATTTTCTCGACTAGTGGGCTATGAATAAAGAAGCCTTTTTCTACACCTACACCACTGGCAATCTTACGAACAGTTATGCGCGAAGTATGTGAATTACGACGGTCTGTGCGAATAACAACACCCTCAAAAACCTGAATACGCTCTTTACCGCCTTCTTTAATTTTCTGGTGAACTCGAACGGTATCGCCACTACGAGCATCAACTACGTTAGGTTTTTTCTGTGCATCGTTAACTTTTTTGATCAATTCAAAACTCATATTATTCTCACTTATTGATTAATATTCTCAGTCAGCTATCGACTATACCACAGTAACCTGATATTTAAAAGGGTTAAATTGTAACTTTATTAAATTACTTGATTAATTTCGTCTAAAGTCGTTTCACCGCGTAATGCAGCTAGCACTCCATTTTCTAGTAGAGTAACCATACCCGACCGCCTAGCCGCTAATTCTATTGCTTCAGTATTTATATCTTTTTCATCGCCACGTATGAATCGCTGAATTGCCTCATTTATAACCATCTGCTCCATTATGCAAATTCTGCCATTAAAGCCAAATGGTGAGTTAGCGTTAGCGATCGGACGCCATAATTTAAAATTGTCGAGATCTGGTTTTTGAATATGCTCAGGCAAATCTTTCAGAGCATTCTGCACCCATCTTTTTGTCGCTTCGTCTGGTTCATATTCTTCCTTGCTGCTATCATCTAGCCGTCGAACCAGACGTTGCGCAATAACTAGCCTAATTGCTGAACTAAATATTGGATTAGGCCCGATCAAATCAATCATACGGCTAAAAGCAGCTGACGAAGAGCTAGCATGAAAACTAGATAGTACTAAATGTCCCGTAATCGAAGCTTGTATTGCCGTTTTGGCAGTATCAGCATCTCTAATTTCGCCAACCATCAGGACGTCTGGGTCTAACCGTAACACAGATCTAAGCTCATCAGCAAAGCTTTTCCCACCAGTCGTATCGACTGGGATCTGAGTAATGCCACTAATTCCGTATTCGATTGGGTCTTCCAGGGTAATTATTTTTCGCCTAGTTGAGTTAAGCGCATTAAGCATACTATATAAAGTAGTCGATTTACCGCTACCAGTTGGACCAACCATTAACACCATACCTCTTGGATGGCTAATAATCTCGTCAATCTCAGCTCGTTCTGTCGGCCCAATACCTAAACGATCCAAATTCAACATCGACTCATCAAAGTTAAATAACCTCAGCACGGCATCTTGGCCATACATCGTTGGAATCATCTCGACGCGAATATTCAGAATATGCTTTATGCCATCACGAGTAATCTCTTGTTGCATATGAGCCGATTGCGCTTCAGTTGATGCTGTCGAAATATTAGCTCGTGAAGCCAATGCGCCCAATATAACCCTGTATCGGTCATTGTCTAGATCTGCCACTGGATGCAGCACACCATCAATCCTCATGCGAATACGTAGATTGGTTCGTTGATTTTCAATATGAATATCGCTAGCCATCAACCTGTCAGCTTGATCAATCAGATAGTTAAACACCTCATCAACCGCCACGGAGTTTAATGTCTTGCTAACTTCTTCAATAGTCTCGCTATCACCCTCACGAGCAATTTGAATATCGTCATAAACTGGCTTAATAACTGGGTCAAACCGATCAATAAATGATTTGAAACCACTGCCACTAATTAGGAAGAATTGAATATTATTACCAACATCATTGTAGCGTGAGGTCATTTCACGTACATACGATTGCGGAGTTTGTGTCGTTATACCAAATTGCCAAGGTCGACTGCCATCACCAATTACCAACGGAACCATCCTATTCTGGCGCATAGTAGGCACGTCTATAACACCCCTGGCAAGTTCAATAGTCAATTCTATTGGTCGAGTATCTAAGTATCTAACACCAAGTATCGCAGCCCGCTGAGCAGTGGCCTGTTCTTCTTGATCACGACGCTTCAGCTGAATTTTATCCTCATCCATTTATTCCTATAATAGCAGAAAGCGTTAGCGTTTTATAGTACCGAGATTACGGCCAAGCTATGTTCAATACGCAAATAATATTTATGTCGCACCAGCCACTCATTAACTGCTTTACTAACACCAGGCAGCATCGAATTGCTATAGTCATCAACCACAATGATCGAACCAGGTTGTAGATATGGTTCAATCACACGCAAGGAATCAGAAATTGAAGAATAATAATCCCCATCCAAAAAAGCAAAGGCAATCTTTTTCGGCACATCAATCGCCGTTAGATCGCTAAACCAACCCTTCTTGATGATCGGCACTGGAACGCCTGATTTTATCATATTCATTATAAATTGCTTTTTTGTAGCAATTAACTCACCAACTTGAAATTGTTCACCGATGGGGCTAGTGTCCTGCTGGGACTTTGGCGGCAAACCTTCAAACGAATCATAAACATAAAATTGCCGATCAGCGGCTTGGTCTTTTAAAATTTTAGCAATATACACACTGGTAGTACCGACATAGCAACCTAGTTCGACAATATCGCCAGGTACACCTTTAATAATCACACGTTGCAATTCTCGAGTTATAATTTGTATTTCCTTAGCATCTACTTGATCAGATAATAAGTCCATACGATCTATATAATCGTCATAATGCTATAATGTCAACAATGTCCGAAATAATTGTAATTGCCCACAATATTCGATCGACCCACAATATTGGGTCTATTTTTCGTACTTGCGAAGGTTTTGGGGTTAAAAAAATTATTATTAGCGGCTACAGCCCTTATCCAAAAATACTAAACGACAGCCGCTTACCGCACATTCGCGAGAAGTTAACTTTGCAGATTCATAAAACCGCATTGGGCGCCGAGATCATGGTCCCATTTGAATATGTTAATACCCCAGATCTAGCGTTTCTAAAGAGTGAGGGTTACAGAATAATTGCTTTAGAGCAGAACGAACGCAGCATAAACCTAGCAGATTACAAAACACCTCAGAAAGTCGCTTTATTATTGGGCGAAGAAGTTCATGGCATAACTGACGATCTGATCAGTCAGTGCGACGATATTATCGAAATACCGATGGTCGGACAAAAGGAATCATTTAACGTCAGTGTCGCTACTGGAATTGCATTATTCAAACTAACTATTTAGTCACAACACTTTCATCACCTAAAACTTTTTTTAGCGAATCGATTAAACCATCACTTATCTCAACCTTAAAAGGTAGCTTTACTGCCGACTTATTGTTCGACCCTAATACTAATATCACGTCAGATGCCCCAATATAGCTACTACAGATCTGTTTTAGTGACAACAACGATTCTCTATCATCCGGATCTGCTATGCGAATATATAACTGCTGTAATTTTTCCTTTTCCATAACAGTTGGTTTCTCTGCAGACTTAGTTGATTCGGTTGAGACCCTTTGCGCCTTTACTTTCGAGCTTATCTTCGGCCTATCCATTTTGTGCCCAGTAGATTCGTAGCTAGATAGTTCTTGATCACTAATAAATTGAATATCATCAGCTATCATCTTGGCCTCGGTGCCCAGGTTGCCATCGCGATCACGCGCACTAATTTTACCAGTTACTTTAATAACAGCGTCTTGGGTTAGTTTGGCACCAAATTGCTCAAACAGGTTCGGAAATACAATAACTTCGCCTTCGCCAGTTTTATCTTCCAATCCGACAAAAGCCATCTTGGATCCGCTCTTTGTCACAATCGTACGGACTTTAGATACTAATCCACCAATAACCACTTTCTTACCATCAACCTCTGGTAGAATATGCGATAATGAAACTGTTTGCTCTTCAAAATAGCCATCATAATTATCTAGCGGATGTGCACTAATATATAGCCCCATTAACTCCCGCTCCCAAGCAAGACGCTCGCGATCGGTGTATTTAGTCGGCGATTGCTGTAAAGACATAGTTGGCTGAATATTTGCAATATCGCCCATGCTACCGAATAGGTCAGTCTGTCCGCTAGATGCTTCTTTTTGTAGCTTGCTCGCAAACGCTTGAATTGTATCTAAATTAAATAGCAAGTCCGAACGATCGCCTAAACTATCAAATCCACCAGACTTTATTAATGATTCCCAAGCTTTTTTGTTAAATCGGCTCGTTGATACTCGCTTAGCAAAATCCTCAACACTAGAAAACTTTTCACCTTCTTTTCGGGCTCGCAGAACTTCTTCAACAGCACCGACCCCAACTCCCTTAACAGCCGCCATACCAAAACGGATTTGTTTCTTGCCAGGGACAACAGCAAACTCTACAAAACCCTCATTAACATCTGGTGGCAGTACCGTAATACCCATCCTCTTGCATTCGCTAATCTCAATCGCCAGTCGATCAATGTCATCATGATCACTAGTCATTAAGGCAGCCATGAAAGCTTCAGGATAGTGCGACTTAAGGTAAGCTGTCCAGTAAGCAATTAAGGCATAGCAGGCAGCATGAGACTTGTTAAAACAATAATTCGCAAACTCTTCCAATTGCGCCCAGAAGGTTTCGGCAATCTTTGGATCGGCACCACTGAACTTAACTGCACCCTCGACGAAATCAGTCTTCACTTTACGCATTAAATCAATCTTTTTCTTTCCCACTGCTTTACGCAATATATCCGCCTGGCCACCAGTAAAACCAGCAAAATCCTTTGAAATCTGCATAAATTGTTCTTGATAAACTAAAACGCCGTAGGTCTGCTCTAGCGCACCCTGAAATTTAGGGTGCAGATAAGTAATCTCCTCCTGACCATGTTTACGTTTGATAAAGCTATCGATAAACTGCATTGGTCCAGGTCGATATAAAGCAACCATAGCTATAATATCGTCAAACTGAGTCGGTAATAAATCACGCAAATAGCGTTTCATACCAGCCGATTCTAACTGGAAAACACCAGTTGTATCGCCACGTTGTAATAGTTCATAAGCCTTTATGTCATCAAGTGGTAATGTCGATAGATCAATAATATCACCTGTTGTCTTTTTTATAATACGCATTGCATTATTAATAGTCGTAAGATTAGATAATCCTAAAAAGTCCATTTTTAATAAACCTAACTCTTCAACTTGAGGTGCCGGGAACTGCGTTGCAATCACACCCTTCTGGGCATATTCAAGTGGCATATATTTAACCAATACGTCTGGGGCCACTACCACACCGCAGGCATGAACTCCATGCGAACGAATTGTACCCTCGAGCTGAATAGCATAGTCAAAGACCTGCTTCGCAGCTGGACTGCTTTCATAAGCAGCTTTTAAATCAGCGTCCTTTTCAACACTTACCTTTAGTGGAATATGATGCCCTTGAGATGGTGGCGGAACTAGTTTTGCAATGTGATCACTTTCTGCATATGGCATCTGCAAAACCCGCGCTACATCACGTACCGCTCCACGAGCAGCCATCGTACCAAGTGTCATGATATTTGAAACATGATCCTCGCCATATTTCTGGGCACAGTACTGAACAACCTCGTCACGTCGTGAATCTTGAATGTCGGTATCAATATCTGGCATTGATATACGATCAGGGTTCAAAAATCGTTCAAACAGAAGACCGTATTTCAACGGATCAAGCTCGGTAATACGTAATGCGTAAGCAATTATTGCGCCAGCAGCACTTCCACGCCCCGGTCCAAACACAATGCCTTGATCCTTACCCCAGTTAATAAAATCCTGCACGATTAGAAAATAGCCATTGAAACCCATACTATCAACTGTTTCAAGTTCATATACAGCTCTATCCAAGACATCCTGAGGTATATATTTTTTTGCTTCTTCTATACTCATTTTTGACGATACTTCACGGTTAATACCGCCATAGCGATAAGCGAGACCACTATAAACGAGCTGATGCAAATATGTTTTTTCGTCTTCATTATTCGGAGTCTTAAATTTCGGAATCAAGATACCGCCAAGTTCAATCTTAACGTCACATCGATCTGCGATAACTTTTGTGTTTTTTATCGCATCAGAGTAATCTCTGCCCCAGCGTTTAATAATATCGTTTGGATCGGTAACATAAAGCTGAAAATCTTTCATGCTCATGCGCTTTTCATCACTTAGATAGGACCCGGTTCCAACACACAATAAAATCTCATGGGCATCTTGATCCTCAAGATTTAGGTAATGTCCATCATTACTAATGACTAGTGGAATATCTAGCTCTTTTGATAACCTGGCTAAACTCTCATTAATCTTTGTCTGCATCGGCCAACAACATGGGTTATCAGGATGGCCATGGTCTTGCATCTCGAGATAATAGCGATCACCAAAAATCTTTTTATACCATAGGGCAATTCGTTTAGCCTCTTCATAATTATCAGCTCTAATACTCTCGGAAACCTCACTGCCGGCACAACCAGACAAGACGATAATGCCTTCGTTGTACTTTTCAATTAATTCATGGTCAATACGTGGTTTATAATAAACACCCTCGAGGTTAGCAATCGTACTAAGCTGCATTAGATTTTGAAAGCCCTGGTTATTCATAGCTAGAAGCGTGATATGATACCTAGCCTTATCTTTAGCAGGATCACGGTCAAAACGCGTTCTCGCTGCAACATAAGCCTCAAGACCAAGGATGGGCTTAATACCAATCTCATTAGCTGCTTTATAAAGCTCAATTACCCCAGACATCGTGCCATGATCCGTAATCGCCACAGCTTCCATGCCCATCTCTTTAACTCTGTTAACTAGATCTGGTATTTTTGTTAAGCCATCTAATAGACTGTGATGTGTGTGATTATGCAAATGCACAAAATCAGATGGTTTTAACTCTGCTCCCATATTTAACTATTATACCCAACTTTGGCCATGTTTGTATGTAGTTCGACTGCAAATATTACTAATGTGATTTTTGTATCGTATCAATAATCTGTCGTATCAAATCGCCTAGACCAGGAAACCATCCAGCCATCTGACTAAGTATCCAAATTATTAATGCCACAACCAAAGTACCACCTACGATGGTACCAAATCCCAAAAACAAACCACGAACAAAGTTGACCCAATAAACCTGGCCACGACTACGATGAAAATCGTAGAATAATTCCTCTAATAATTTCTTGCGAGCAGCACGTTCGCTACTTTCCTTGACAGTATTAATAACCATTTCATTTACTTTTCGTATCATATTGCTTATGCTCCTATATATAAAATAGCACACTAACTAAGTGTTGTGTGCTATTTTTATCAGAATACGACTACTTTTTACTTAAGAAACCTTTTTTAGCTCCGGCCACAGCTCGTTCTGTACGGCCCTTTAATTCAGCAACTTCAACTTTAGCTTCTTTGATAACATCTTTAGTTTTAGCTGTAGCTTTATCTATTACTTCACCAGCCTCGTTGCGGTATTCAGATGCCTTTTCAGTGACTTCTGTCTTCAGCTCGTCAGCTTTTGTTTTAATCTCAGCTCTGGTTTCTTTACCACTTTTTGGTGCAGTTAGTATACCGGTTACGACACCAGCAGCAGCGCCTAATAACGCGCCTAGCGCAAATTTACCTTTTGACATTTTTATTTCTCCTTCTTGTCTTTTTTGACTTTATTAATAATTTTACCAATCATATCCGCAATAAACATTGGCGTCGTGACCCTTGAAACATCCGCAACAACTGACTCGATATTATCAACAGTGCGCTCAGCAGACTTGGTAATTCTACGAATCTGGCGAGTTAATGAGATTAGATAGCCCGTCAGTATAATGGCCAAGACCAAGAAGACGGCTAAAACAATTGATAAGATTACGACTAGTACTTCAGCTGCAAAGTTCATAATTCTCTTTTCTTTTTTTGTTTATATATTGTCCTATACTTTTATTATAACACAAGCGGTATATAAAAATCAAGTGGCTAGGCTAGTTTGTCTCTTAGAAACTTCTGTAGATCATCCTTAAATCGTTGGTCATTTAGAGCCATGTCAACAATCGCTTCGATATACAATAACTTGTCGCCAGTGTCATAGCGAACTCCGTCGACAAAGCATCCGTAGATCTTGTCCTTTTTAGCTAATTCGTTTAGCCCATCAGCCAAGAATATCTCGCCGTTTTTGGATACTGGAATCTTTTCAAGAATCGGTAGAATATCGGGAGTCAATAAGAAACCGCTAATTGAAGCAAAGTTTGATTTAGCAGCCTCAGCACCTGGTTTTTCGATTAATTCTTCGATCTGGAAGACGCGATCGTTAATCTTTTCGCCAAATACAGCGATCGCATATTTGTCGGCGTCTTTTTTGTCGATTTCCATCATCGATATGACAGATTTGCCAGTTTTGTTGTAGGCTTCACAAAGCTGAGCTGGCCATGGAGTTCCCTTAGTAACATAAAAGTCGTCAGCAAAGAAGACGTAAAATGGCTCATCATCATCAATCAAATGCGCACAGTTTAGTATCGGTCGAGCCGTGCCTTTTGGCGTACCTTTTTGGCGGATGTAAATAAAGTTAGCTAATTCCGAGATATGTTGTAATTCGTCAGCAATCGCAGTTTTACCAGATTCGCGTAGCAACCTTTCTAGGTTGTCGTCACGATCAAAGTGGTCTTCGATTGCATGTTTTGTGCTGCTTGTAACAATAATGATATCTTTTACACCTGATGCTACGGCTTGTTCGACAATCATTTGAATAACTGGTTTATCGATAACTGGAAACATCTCTTTTGGTATTGATTTGGTTGCAGGTAAGAACCTGGTACCAAAGCCAGCTGCTAATATTATTGCTTTTGTTGGTTGTCTCATTTTAAATCTAACCTTTCTCTTATTATTTCTTGAACTAGTTCTGGGTTGGCTTTGCCATGTGAATTACGCATAACTTGACCAACCAAGAAGCCAATGACCTTTTCATTACCATTTCTCAGATCATCAACAGCTTTGGCAAACTGAGGATTCTCGAGAACTCCATCGACAATTACAGCAATAGCGCCAGTGTCGCTAACTTGAATTAAATTCTTTTCAGTTGCAATTGTCCGTGGATTATCATCACATGTTATCATCGCTAGCAATACCTCATCGACAGCATTGGAGTTCAACTCGTTTGAACTAACCATCTCAGATAATGCAATTAACTGATCATCAGAAATAGTAACTTCACCAGCCGATACGTCGTCCGACTGTTTACTTGCAATTTTTGATAGCCACAACCCAATACGACGAGCTGTCTGACTGTCTTTCTTAACCTTTTCGTAAATTCTTTGCAATTTTTGGGCATTTGACCGGTTTAATAACAAGGCATTTAATACCGTTATGTCCAGACCAAAATCTTTCCATTCATTGCGGTAGAATGACGGTAAAGCTGGAACGGTTGATTGAATCTGTGCAATTTCTTCATCTGACAAGACTATTGGTGGAATATCAGCATCTGGCATGTAACGATAATCTTGGGCATCTTCTTTGCTGCGCTGACTGGTTGTCTTTTGTTTGTTATCGTCCCAACCACGCGTCTCCTGGACAACCTTTTCACCACGCTCTAAAATCTCGATTTGACGACGAAACTCAAAATCGGCAGCACGTTCGACGCTACGAAATGAGTTTAAGTTCTTTACTTCTGATCTGGTGCCTAGTTGCGACGCTCCTTTTAATGCGGCCGAGATGTTAACATCAAAACGCATATTACCGTGATATAAATCACCGCGAGTTACACCGGCATAAGTCATTAACCGATACAACTCGGCTGCATAGGCCTTGGCCTGAGCCGCTGAATGGATATCTGGTTCTGACACGATCTCGATTAGCGGCGTACCGGCTCGATTCAGATCAACTAAGCTGTAATCTTTAAAATGAGTCAACTTACCAGCATCTTCTTCTAGATGGGCATGATTGATTCGAACATCAATTGAAGTTCCATCATCCATAGGAATATTTATTAATCCCGCTTCGATAATCGGCTGATACATCTGAGTTGTCTGATAGCCCTTTGGTAAATCAGGATAGAAATAATGTTTGCGATCAAAGCGACTAATGTTTGCGATTTTACAATTTAACGCTTTGCCAGCTTTAATCGCTAAGTCAACAGCGCCTCGATTTAAAACTGGCAGCATACCTGGCAGACCAAAGTCAATCGGACTAACTACACTATTTGGAGATTTCCCTCGCTCGTCGTTATCGGCCCCACTAAATAACTTCGTTGCTGTGGCCAACTGAACATGGCACTCAACACCAACTGTCATCTCATATTTATCTAAGATTTCTTCGCTCAGCATTATATAGCCCCCAAATCTTTTAAGGCTTTACGAAAACCAGCCAAGGCATACAGTGCCTCGTCATAGGATATACGTGCATCAACTTCGTGTGATACCTTGTTGCGCAAGATGTGGGCTTTCCATATCGCGTTACGATCACTAAACATAGCGGCTGAGTTTTTCATACGCTCACCCATTGTTTGGCCTTTGATACCACGTTCGACCAAAGCTTTATCAACTAATTTGTCGGCATTTATTACAGACATTGAATAGCTGGACGGATCTTCGCGTTTTAACTGATGTTCTATCTCTAAACACTTAGCGCGAAAATACTCAACGTTCAGATGAGTCGAACCTTTTTTATTTAGGCCAATAATAATTAAAAATAATGCACCCAGTAAAATAATCCCAGCAAACATGATAATTATCGAGCCATTCATTGTTCATTCTCCATTGACTTAATTAGTGCTAATAACCTCGCATCACTCTGTTGCGGACCAATGAATTGAATACCAACTGGTAAACCATCATTATCAACACCAGCTGGAGCACTGATTGCTGGTAAGCCCGCTAGCGATGCTGGGACGGTCATTATATCCTCCAGATACATCTTGACTGGGTCGGACGTATTCTCGCCAAGTTTAAAGGCAGTTGAAGGTGCTACAGGACATATCAAAGCATCATATTGTTCAAATAATTTATTAAATTCATTTATTAATAACGTGCGGGCTTTTTGGGCATGCAAATAATATGCATCGTAGAATCCGCTGGATAATACAAAGCTACCAGTCATAATTCGGCGTTTATTCTCAGTCATAAAGCCTTCATCCCGACTACGACCGTATAATTCCGCCAACGACTTAACACCTGATGCCTGATGGGTATAACGAATTCCATCATAACGAGCTAGATTACTACTAATTTCGGCTGGAATAATGATATAGTAAATCGCCAAAACATATTCCATCATCGGCAGATCAACTTCCTCGACAATATGACCAGATACCCGTAATCTATCAGCATATTCGTTAATTCTTGCTCGCACATCAGGCTCGACATCGTCAGTCATACACTGACGAATTAGACCAATCCTCTGTTGTGGTTTGACACTTGATTGTATCTGGAAAAAATCAGGCAATGTATTCATGTCGCGTTCATCACGACCCGCCATGATACTCATTATTAGTTCGCCGTCAGCTGCATTATTGGCGAATGCGCCGATCGTATCAGTGCTGCTGGCCATTGCGATGACACCAAATCGGCTGACTGTGCCATAGGTTGGCTTGATTCCGACAACACCATTAAAGCTGGCCGGTTGACGAATTGATCCGCCGGTGTCACTGCCCAAAGCGAAAGGAACAATGTCCAAAGCCGTGACGACAGCCGACCCACCGCTACTACCGCCGGCAACCCTGGTTTTGTCGTGAGAATTTTTCGTTGGACCAAACGCTGAGTTTTCGGTACTGGCACCATGTGCAAAAGCATCCAAGTTGGATTTACCGATACAAATTGCACCTTCGGCTTCTAGCTTTTCAATTGCGGTTGCCTGCAACGGTGCATGGAAGTTTTCTAACATTTTACTAGCTGCAGTGGTTGGAGCACCAAAAGCTAAATAGTTGTCCTTAACCACAAATGGCACACCAGCCAATTTACCTTTAATTTTTCCAGCATCAACCGCATCAGCGCGTTCCAGTGCCCTTTCTGATGTCAAACTTAACAGTGCATGATAATCAGAATTATCGTTAGCTTTTTTAATAGCTGCTTCGACAACTGATCGCGCCGAGGTAGCTTTGATTTGATCAATAATTTCAGAAATAGTTGTCATTATAATACCTTTGGTACTTTCACTTGATTATCGATGACTTCTGATGAAAGCTTTAATAGGTCTTCACGGCCGATTCCATAGTCAATAACCTTATCATCACGCCAGACATTGGATAGTCCAGTTACTTGATAAGTTGGTTCGATGCCCTCGGTATTTAGTTTACCCAATTGCTCGACGTAACCCAAAATATTACTGATGTCAGCTTGTAGCCCGGTGATCTCATCGTCAGTAAGTTGTAAGCTAGATAATTGTGCTAAATGCAGCACATCATCGCGAGTTATCTGTGTCATGAACTATATTATAGCTTAAAATATAGCAAAACCAAACAGATTAATGAGTTGTTTATCTATGGCTTTCGATAAATGTGTGAGC